>BNUF01000197.1 GCA_025997155.1 Clostridia bacterium | reverse complement strand
TTCACCTGACCTTAATCCGATTGAAAAATTGTGGGCAAATGTTAAAAGAAGATTGAGATTTCATATGCACAAATTTGATTCTTTTTGGGATGCGTTGGCTAACGCTTTTAAATAGCCTCGACTATACGCCGTCCGAATATAAAGCCATAGCTATCACCCAACAAAACTTTGTCAAATAGCTGAAATCCAAATACATATTTCGGTGCTTGATTTAACTTGCGATAACCGCCTCTGTTTATTGTTGCCTTGTGTATCTGCCTGTTATGGCGGCGTACGGCTTTTTGATTGTAGTAGTAGCCCAAAGATTTCACCATTGGGTGACCCGTAATGCACCTTGCGTCTATGCAGCGTGTATTTTCGAGTCCGTTGCGAATCCGTGTATTCTTTGTGATGTACCCATATGTCATACTTACGTTAGGGTATATTTCTTTCAGCTGGTTATAAACCGCCCAACGCATAATACCCATAAAAGCTTCGTCACGAAACGATTGTCCTCGTCTTATATCAAGTTTTAGTCTCCCGTCGTGGTAAGCGTTGTGACAGTCTTTACACAGGGTTATGAGGTTATTCGGCGCGTTGCCGCCAGTCTTACGGCTTTCAATGTGGTGAACATTGAGTATCGTCCCGGTACAGTTTTTCTTTCCGTGACATTTATGATCATCACGGAACAGCACATATTCACGTACGTTCCAAAAGTTAAGCTGTTCTCCTTGCTGATATTCCGTTCCGGATATATCCGGGTTTTTAATCTTTTGAATATCAAAAGCCGCCGTCTCTATGATGATTTTTGATACAGGCAGTATCTTGTGAATATCTTTGATTGTTTTCAAATGCCTGTGTATCTTGTTTTTGATTGACGGGGCGAGCCAACCTCTGTGCTTCCGAACGTACACGGTTGTTAAACCTCGCGGCTCTGTACCGCTTCGTCCTGCTTCTGCGTGTCCTGCGGAACGCCCTGCGGGCAGATAATAGGTTTACTATATCGTTTCTCAATGTAATCTCCGCAGCGTATAGTTCTTCGCTGTTCGTTACAGCGGATATTCCGATTGTTTTGCTTCCGGCTTTGACACCGAGAGTAACAGGTTGTGTTGCTGTCCCTGTCGGATAGTTAAGTTCAATAGTAAACGGCTCACGGCAAACGATTTTCGCTTTTTTATTTTTCAATAACAATCTTGCCTTTCGTGGCGTTGTTGGCATAAGCGGTTTTCCGTTTTGATGTATGACGTATACTTTCACGGTTACGTCCCCCTTATTAGAGTTTGTTGCCCTTACCCAATGTTATCCCAAGGTTTTGTATGCTTACAGCACTGTTCTTTACCCCTAAAAAACTGTTTAACCGTAAACCGCAGTGCGCAGGATTAGAGCAGATGTCCGGCGGTGCCTATATATTCTTGGGTAACGTAGCCAGTTAAGGCTTGAGGTAGTCAATCAGACTTGATTTTTCAAGCCTCCGACTTTAGCCGTGGGGTGATTGACATCATCCCTTTAGTGCATGCCAATTATTTGCGTGACAAATTTTTTAAGTTTGCTGACTGTAGAATTCCGATAGGTATATCGTTTATGCGTTTTTCTACTTGTTTGGGGTTCATACCGCTGTTTAACAAATCGGCGACCTCGCAGCCCGGGTAATTATCGTCGAAACCATGATAAGTTACGAAATTAAGACTGACTTCAATTTTATTACAGGCGGTTCGCCATTTGCATAGATGACATTGTCCGAAGAGCATCCTAATCACATCGCTTTCTTTGAAATAATACTGAGATGAGGGGCGGGACATCACTAAAGCACACGCAAATAATTGGCGAGTAGTTTAATCTCACAAATCAGCAACTATAAAAAATATCCGTGAAAACGTCCTGTGATTGCGCCGCCATACAAGTTCGCGCTATTCGGCGCAAATAGGGCGGTTCATTGCGGTGTATGCGTTCGGTTCGTCTCGTGCTTACGCGTCTGTAACGGTTGTAATCGGTCATAATCCGTATTGTCGTTATTGTTTCTCGGTATTTATAATTTTTTAACGCGTCCGCGATATGCCAAGACGCAACGATAATGCCCAGCACGCCTATGAGTTTTACGCAGTGAAGCAATTCGCCCTCTACGGCGCCGATTATGGCTAAAAACAAGAGTATACCCGCGATTACGAGCAGTTTTTGCGTGATGTTAAGCGTGATTTTGAGCCATCTTGCCGTGCTATAGACGGTTATTTTGTTTTCGACCATAAGCTTACTTCCTTTCGTTTTTTTGGGTAGCAAATTATTTGCGTGTGCTTTTTTATTTCAGATAATAGATTCTAAACTTATTGTTCGTCGGAACACGCTGCTTTTCGCTTATTGTCGTACTCCTCGGCTTTCGTCATTTGCTCCGAGACGATTTCGTCTATGTCTCCGTCAGGATACTTGCCCACGAAATCCTTAATCTCCCACACAAGTTCGGGGTTGTCGTAAATATTGCCTATGACCATTGCTTCGTCTGTAGCCGACACGCTGAGCCGACCATAATAACCCGCGCCGTTTAGGGCAAAGCCGAGATAACCGCAAGAATATTCAACAATTCCGATTACATCGTGTCTCCCTCCGCCGTCATAACCGCGATTCCTGCCGAGCCAATAATCGTGAAACATTTTTGTTTTTATGATGTCGCCCTCAAAAATCTTCGAGCCGTTTATATCTTCTGCGCCTGTATACTGTCCGAGCGTGTCGGCTATTATCGGGTAGATTGTCCGTTTGTCGCCGGGCTTCGTTTTGTAGGTTTCGATATATTGAGAAGTCGGAGATAATCCGATAAGATTATCCAACGGTTCGATTTCGATATAATTGCCCTCCACCCACGTTGACGGTGCGTTGTCGCCCGTATGACTCTTTGCCCTAACAAGATGATGCTCGAAAAATTCCAAAGCCGTGTCTCTCCCCTCGTTTTCCTCTTCTCTTGAATTGAGATACTCACCTCTGAACAGGCATTCACGGAGCTGTCTCTTTGCGGAATCCATTGTTTCTCGTCCTCTCCATAGTTATTACGCGCCTAATATTTGCACAAAATTGCACATTTTTGCCTTGCCAATTATTTGCGTGCCACGGGGCTTAATTCTCGTTTATGTTTAGTTGTTTATAAGGCTTCGCACTGGTGCGTCAGACTTTGATTATGCCAGCAATTTTGCGTATTGCCGCGCAGTATTCGACATCGGTTAGGTTTAAGCTTTTTAATCGGCTTTTTGCGGCTTCATAGCCGCTTATTGAGCCTTTGCGCTGTTTTCGCGCATACGCGTAAATGCTTCCGAGCATAAATATCTCTCCTCAAATATTAAACAATTTAGGTTTTAGTTCGTTAATATACTCAATAAGACGGCAATACGCCGCACCTTGTTTAGTGTATAAACGCGTCTTGAAAACCGCCGTGTAATCCGTAGATTCAGCCGCCATGATTACCTCAAGAATATCTTTTTTGAAGACGTTTGAGTAACCTTCGCGTTTTAGTCTTGTTTGAAATATGTTCACGGTATCGTTGAACAATTAAACATCTCCTCATAGAACGTATTGTCGTTATTTTTTATATACGGACAAAAACCACACGCCAATTATCAGCGAGTGGTTTTTGTTTATTAATTGCTATTCAAGTCAAGTTCTTTCCATAGTCCGTTGCTGTCTTGGTATTCCAGCGTAATTTTATTTTCGCGCGTAAATATAAAACCATAGCGATTATCGTTGTGCCAGTGTCCTACAGGTACGTCGTAACCACGGTCGGCAATCGCATACGGGTTTATGAGTCCAAATAGCTCGTCCGCGATTTTCCAGTTTTTGAACCCTAAGTTCAGCTCAAGCCAATAAGTCCCGTCGGATTTGTGATATTCAAGGTCAGGGTCGAGAAACAAATTGCAACGATGTTTGCCGCTTACAAGGCGGTAATCGTTCAAGAAACGTTCGGTCAAATCGTCAGTTGGAAGTTCAGCCGCGTTTTTCGCAAGATTTATATCCGCCGTAATATAAAGCGTATCACCCATAATAAGAACTTGTTCCCATAGAAAAAATATGATATACTATCTTCTATGAAGAATATAGAATACACACCAACCAACTACCCAAGCGACCTGACTGACGCGCAATGGGAAAAAATCAAGGAGTTTTTCC
>BNUF01000196.1 GCA_025997155.1 Clostridia bacterium | reverse complement strand
CTTCGGAAATCATATCGTTGTATATAAAATATTTAGCGTTCTTTCCTGCGTCTAAAAAGTAACTGCAAATAGCCGTGCATATATGCGTTTTACCCGCGCCAACTTGTCCGCCGATAAAGAAAAACGGATATTCGTCTTGACTGATAAAATCAAACGCCTTTTGCTTAATCATGTCCTGCCACGGGTATATAGTTTCGTACTTGTCGAACGTGCATTTATTAATTATTTTCGCTAACCCCGATTTTTCAATTGCCTCCATTGCCCATTTTTTCGTCTGGCATGTACAAGGTTTAGCGCGTTCGTCTCCGTCGTCGTCAAGTGAAAAAATAAGTTTTTTATCATTGCAAATTTCGCAGTTGTATTTAGACTGCGTTTTTGGTAAGTTTTGGAGGTTGTAGCCGTCGCCGTATTGCGCTGAAATCATTAAGTTAATACGCATTGTTATAGATTTCAATGCGTCAGACGACTGTTGCGTGTATTCTTCCCGACGATTACTACCGTATATTGAATTGTCACCCATTGTCATATCTCCTTTAGCCGTCTACTTTTGGTCGGGTCGTTGGTATATGGTTCTTCGGTGTTAATACCACTGTCGCTTGTAATCGCTACTGTTGCGTTTGCTTGAGGCAGTTTATCGTTCCACCTTTCTCCGTTTAACCATGTCGTCGCGTTAGAGATATATCGCCCACCGCACCCTGTCCATTGCTCGGATTGTTTTTGATTTCGCAACCCGTCCATAATCGCGTCAAAAAGAGCCTGATTAGGATTGATTTTTTTCCATGCCTCAAACGCTCTCTTCTTGTCCGCGTTTTTAGGGAATTCATGCCAAAACTCACACCAAAAAGGATCGCTTTCCGTCAATTTCGGTGTTTTCGCGGGTTTTTGTTTGGACATGTCGAGTTGAAGATTTGGCGAATCGTCGCCCACGCACAGAGGGGTTGGGTTTTTATCTGTTATTGTATTTGTTATTGTATTTGTTATTGTATTTGTTATTGTATTTGTTATTGTGCTATCGTTTGCTATGCCCTTGCTATCGTTTGCTATGCCCTTGCTATCGTTTGCTATGCCCTTGCTATCGTTTGCTATGCCCTTGCTATCGTTCCAACGTTTTCCTGCTCCCTCTTTGCCCGACTGCTTATGTTTTTCGCTTGATTCTTTCGCTCTTTCTATTTGCCCTTTGACTAACCTAAATACAGCGGCGGTCATTGCGTCGAGCTCGGGCATATCCTCGCCTACCTCACACATTAAAAGCGCGTCAAGGATTTTATGTCTGTTCTTGGCTGGAAGTGAAAGAAGTGTTTGTATTTCTTCACCGTATATCTTTATTGACGTTTTCGTTTCTTCCTTAATCGTTTTCGCCCCCTTGCCTTGATATTATTAAAACCCCGCGTCTGCTTGGTAGTCCGTCTTATAGCGCGTCACGCGGATACTCCCTGCTTTCAGTGTGCAACGAGTGGACGGGGGTTTTTATGTACGCGGGATTAAAACCCGCTTGAATTGCTTATGTTTTACGCTCAAATTCAGGGCTAATCCATTTGCCGCGCGGGAAATCTTTCTTGCTTGGGATATTCCAAATTACAACCACCAGTTGCCTTTTTTTCTTCATGACGCACCCCTTGTATAATTATAGCGGCGTAAACCCCGCGTAACTTCCCGCAAGTTCAAACCCTCCCGCGCCTGAAAACAGTGAGCCTAAAGTTAGATTTAACATATTCCGCTCTCACCCAAAGCCTTCCAAAATCATATTGTTGGGGGATACTTTATCTTTGGAGTAATCACGTGTCCACCATTCCATAACGTCCTCGCCGCTTTTCCAATCCGCGTTTTTGACTTCAGTCGATTCAATCATTTTATCAAACGTGTTTATATAGGCTTGTCGGTATTCTGGGAAACGTGCAAATTCCTCACGCATATGCTTCTTGCTCGCCAACGGGCAGCCGATACATCCGAGCCGATTAAAACCCTCGTCGTACAGACTGCAATAGTGCAATTCTCTGCTGTGGATAAATTCCCAAACGTCGTTGTCCGTCCAGTCGATTATAGGGTTTACAACACGCTTGCCCTTTGCCGTACAATTTTCAAAAAACCGCCTATCTTCGTCATTGTCATTGAGCAAAATCCTGTCAGATTTCTTGCGGGTAACAACCTCAAACGGCATTCTACTGGAGCGTTTTACGCTTTCCGCTCGTCGAACCCCCGTTACACAAAGTCTGTCTTTCCCTTCGCCCTCTTTGAGAAGTTGACAGCAATACCTTGCTTGTCTTGTAGGCGGCATTTTCTTTTCAATAATCAACTGCCACATTGATTTTTTCGGATAATCCCAAATCACGTCGGGGTAGTCGTCGTGGATAAACCTTGTAAGCGGCGGCGGGTCTACCGTCGTCACGTTGTAATGTGCGTCAAATTTAACCCCCGCCTCAAGCGCAAGCTGATAAATACACTGGGAATCTTTTCCTCCCGAGAACGCAAGGTAGTATCCCTCAGGCGGTTCAAACGCCTGTAACCTGTCGATTGATATCGCTACTTTGTCACGTATGCCGATTTCGCCGTCGTTCATTATGCAATTTTCAACCAAACTCACCTTTACGTCTCCTCCGCCTCAATGACGTACTAACTCCTATTCCCGCCGCCGTCAACTTTCACCTTGCGGAGTACGACCCTGTAACCCGCCTTGACAAGGAGTGCCGCAAGTGCGAGCCTGTCCGATTCGTTCATTGTGCCGTTTTTCTGCGCTTTGATTTGCATTTCGTCCAACTCCTTGTAGAACTTCGCCTAACTCCTTACATAGCCCCCGCTTCCTGATACGCCCTGTAAATCTTTGGCGCGTTCAACGCGAACCAGTCCACCATTTCTTCATTTAATGCCCACGCGCAAACACTTAGAGAACTGCCCCACAATCCGCATTCGGCGAAAAACGCGTGTAATATTTCGTGCCTCAATATTTCCTTTTCGCCCTCTTTTCGAGAGTATTCGGAACTGTCCGCCCATTCGGGCAACTTTAAGAGGTCGACAATGATAATCTTTCGTTCGTGACAAATGCATAATCCTTGTGTCCCTTCAAGGTCGCGCCGTCCCTTGGGGTCAACGCCTAGCGTTATTTCCCATTGTTCGCCAAAAATCGATATGTTCATTTAATCCCCTTTCGTTGCCCTCCGCACGAGGGTATTTTCTAGTCCAAAATTTCCGCTTAAAACCCTAACCTAAAATATTAGACATTCTAAGTCTCTTAAACACCGTTTCTAATTCGGATGCGGTATTTTCTTCAATAAACTTATCTGAAAACACACCGCCGATTCCTCCGATTGCGGGCAAGTATCGCGTCATTGGAGTATCGAATTTCTTCACGCCGTACAACTTAAGTAATTCGATTTTTTTCATTTCTTCCATATATAGTCACCTCCTCTATCCGCCGCCGCTATTTGGGCGGGGCTACGCGGTGGATTGCTCATCTTTCATAAGTTTGTTCAACATAGTTAAAATTAGTGCGGTTTTGCTGATACCCTGTTCGTTAGATTTAGCACTAAGCCACTTGTCTAACGTTTCGGGTAGGTATAGGTGAAACTGTTTTTTTGCCATAAATATCACTACTCCTTGTCTTTTTAGTCATTATATGGTATAATAAATTGACTGTTGGAGCAGTTAATTTACATAGAAAGGAGCAGTATTATGGAAAAAGAGGAGATAGCATTGAAACTAACTTTGGAAAATGCTAACGCGATAAGAACAAATGCTAATCGCGCTAACGAACGCTTTGGTAATACAGAACTCGTTAAGGCAGTTACTGATTTTTACAACTACGTGTTTGATAACATTAAAATTGATTCAGAGCGTGAAAAACCATAACTGTTGCGTTGATTTTTTCGGTAATAGCCTTTCTCTCTGTTTCATAATTAGAGGGAGCGGCTATTACTGCTTCTGCCTGTTCAAAAAGCATTTCGCATAATTTAAACTTCATCTCTCCGATATTCATTTGTTCACCTCCTTTCCCCGCCCTCCGCTCGAGGGCTGTTCCCGCCGCTACTGGGGCGGGGCTACGCGGTGGATTGCTCGGTTAGTTGTTCGCTTGCCGAAAGTCTGCCCAATAGGTACATCTCCCAAAGGATAGCCATTTCGCGGCGTTCTTCTTCATTAAATTGTC
>BNUF01000195.1 GCA_025997155.1 Clostridia bacterium | reverse complement strand
GCTCTGGGAAGAATTTCACCACCTCGTCAAGCAAGTCGCCGATACAAAGGGATTGGCTGGCGGAAACGGCAATCGGGTCGCCCAAGGCAAGACTGTAAAAATCATACAGCTCAAGCGAGGGACTTGTCATATTGTCGACCTTGTTCACCGCAAGCACCACGGGCTTTTTTGCGCGGCGCAGCACAGAGGCGACCTGCTCGTCGTCGTGGGTCACGCCCGCCTTCACGTCCGCCACAAAAATTATCACGTCGGCGGTGTCGATTGCGATTTCCGCCTGATTGTACATTTGCCTAAGCAATATATCATCGGTGTGCGGGTCAAGCCCGCCCGTGTCGATTAGCGTAAACTGCCGCCCGTTCCAGTCGGATTCGGCGTAAATCCTGTCCCGCGTCACCCCCGGGGTGTCCTCCACGATTGAGATTCTTGCGCCCGCTATTTTGTTGAATAATGTCGATTTGCCCACGTTGGGGCGACCTACCACTGCTACTATCGGTTTCATTTCAATGCTCCTATGAGTTTCGGTAAATCCGCCTCGGATACCGCGTGTACAGGACACCCAAGCCGCGCGGACAAGTCCGTCAGCGTGAGCCCGTCAAGCAGCGTTTCGGTGTCCCTGCGGAGGATATTTTTTGGCAATATCAGCGCGTCTCCCAGTTTCTTGCCGTGCAATGTTTCGATTATGCCGCGTCCCGTGAGCAAGCCCGACACGGTGATTTCTTTTCCGAAAAAATCGTTTTCGATTTTATATATATTAAAATTGTATCCATATTTGCCCGAAATCTCGGAAAATAAACCGCTTATAAAAGAATAAGCGCAAACCCCCGTGGCAATCGCAAGCGTCCTGTTATTTTTCGGGTGTTTCCTGGAAAACGCGTCAAGCAGAACGTCCTCGGTGTCGCGCAGCATTCCCACGCCGTTCTCAATTTGCGGAAAATCCTCGTAACTCTCAAAGGGCGGTAAAGGCGTTCCTGATTTCACATAAAATTCGTCGGCGGCATACACAAACCGTGTGCCGTACTCGTTTAAAAACTTCTCTTGGTACGCGTGGATTTTTTCTAAAATTTCGGCACACTCTTTTTCCGTAAAACCAGAAAGAGGGTGAAGATTCTCCCGAAATTTGGTAAGCCCAGACGGGACGACAGACAAACTCTGCGCCTTCGGGCGGAATTTTACCAGCTCCTGTATAGTCCTGTCCAAATTTTCGCCGTCATTTATTCCCCTGCACAGTACAATCTGGAAATTTACAGAAATACACGCTCCGACAAGGGTTTGTATCTGCTCCAGAATACGCGCCGCCTTCGGGTTCTTAAGCATTTGTACCCGCAGTTCGGGGTCGGTCGTATGCACGGAGATATTGATTGGCGACAATCGGTACTTCACAATCCGCGCCAAATCGTTATCAGACATATTCGTCATCGTGACATAATTCCCGCTTAAAAAAGACAGTCTCGCGTCGTCGTCTTTGAAATACAAAGTTTCGCGCATATTTTTCGGCAGCTGGTCAACAAAACAAAACACGCATTTGTTGGCGCAATGCCTTGCGGAGTCCATAAGCCCGCTCTCGAACACAAGCCCTAAATCGTCAAAGGGGTCTTTTTCGATTTCATAGAGGTTGCCGCCCACGCGAACGCTCAGCTGCTCGTCCTGACACAAAAACCTGTAATCGAAAATATCGGCGACTTCTTCCCCGTTTATCGAAACAAGCGTCTCCCCCGCGTGTATCCCCGCTCTCTCGGCTATGCTGTTTTTTTCGACTTCCGTTATAATATTCATATCAAAACGCGTCCGTTAAATGCGATACTTCCATCGAACATAGATTTACCTCGAGCACGTCAAAGCGCACGTCTTCAAAGCCGCCAACGCCCGACGTATCGATATAAATTTGCGCCGTCTGGCGGAGTTTGTGTTGTTTGCGGGGATTTACCGCCTCTGCGGGGAAGCCCCGCTTATCGTCCGTTCGCGCCTTGACTTCCGCGAAAACAAGGGTTTTGTCTTTTTTGGCGATAATGTCGATTTCGCCGTGCTCGGCGCGGAAATTTTTTTCAAGGACGCTGTATCCTTGTTCCAACAAATACGCGTGGGCGATACTCTCACCGAACGCCCCTTTTTGAACCGTGTCCGCCGCCAAAAAAATCACCCCCTTAGATAATAACAAAAAAAAACGGTTTCTACAAGAAGTAAAAACCGTTTTTGGTTAAGGTTTGTTTCGTTTTGTTGAAGTTATTTCGCATATGAAGAATGAAAACATATGAAAAACGGTACAACACACAAACCCACGTGTTATCAGATGCGGGAAACGTCAGCGGCTTGCGGACCTTTTGTGCCTTGTACGATTTCAAACTCTACCTGTTGACCTTCGTCAAGAGTCTTGAAACCCTCGCTTTTGATAGCTGAGAAGTGTACAAACACGTCGTCTTCGCCCTCAACTGAAATAAAACCGTAACCTTTTTCTGCGTTAAACCATTTTACAGTACCTGTCTTCATTGAAAATCCTCCTAATAAATAAAAAAAAGAAAAAATTGAAACTTACTAACTAAGGATATCACTCTTTTTGGTAAATGTCAACAGTATAATTAAAAAAATTTCGAAATATTTTTTTACATACGCGTAAATATTCAATTTTCGACATGTTCAGATTTGTTTTTTTTTTTTTTCCTGTAATATTCGTAACCCGCTGTTAGGATTTATTTGTAACAAGAATCTAAAAAAAACAGACGAAATGAAGAAAGAGGAGAGGTTTATGTACGCGACGATTACGGACAATCTTACAATAGAGCTACCGGAGGACTATATACAGACCCTTCGCCTTAACAAGGGCGACAAGGTTAGATGTCTCCTCGAAGGAGATACGATAAAAATGGTACCCGACGTATCGCCTGACGAAAAGGTAATGTTTCGGTGCTTCGGACAGTTCACGATAGAATATAAGGAAACATATCTTCACCTTCGGATAAAAAAATCGCGGGAAATTCTGGCGTTACTTCTAATGGAACGCGGGCGGCCTCTCGGCAAACAGAGAATCGCGGAGATGCTTTGGGCGGACAGCGAATCCCCGCGCGCCCTCGACTGCTTTTACAAGGCTGTGCGGGGTATTGCCGAGGCGGCGGAGTTCTACGGCGTTCCGCTCCCAATCCGCTCAAATTCGGGGGCGGTGTGGCTCGATATGCGCAGGGTCGACTCCGACGTGATATCGTTCGACGAATTTTGCAAAAAGGGCGACATAGCGTCGTACCGCGAGGCGGCGTCCCTCTATACCGCGCCTTTCCTCTCAAAGGAATTATACGACTGGACGTCGGAGTGGCAAGCCTACTATGACGTTAGATATCTTAGCATAATCCAGAGACTTATTGAATATTACCAAGAAAAAGACCCTCATTTGGCGCATTATTATAGAAAAGTACAATACAGAGTGTAGATTATATGCCCCGCCGCCTTCTTGCGGCAGGGATTTTTTTGTGATATAATCTCCTTGTAATACTATATTCGGGAGTTGGTATTTTTTGGATACTCATAGATTTGCGCTCCTAATCCTTGCGGTAGTTTTGCTTATGCTCGCGGGGGTTATCGCGTCAAATTTTTATTTAAGGGGGACGCGACCAGCGTTTCTTTCGGCTTTACAAATATCCGTGTCGTTTTTAACCCTTGTCGGCGGGTATTTGCTCGGGGGGATTCTGCAAAATTCGTTCGGCTATGTGGTACTGTTCGCGCTGTCGTTCGCGGCGGTTTTGGTTACGCAGATTATACGGCATTTCGAGGTCTCAAAAAAGATTTCAAAAGTCTCCTGCGTTTTTTACCCTTTTGGGCGGCTCTTGTCCTTTTGCGCGGACAACCTCTCGAAAATTCTGGTGAAGACGGAGCTTCGGGAGGAAACGGGAGACAGCGAGGTTCTTCGTATGATTGTCGACGCGTCGGCGGAGTCGGGAGAACTCGACGAGAACGAGGCGAGTATGATTCGCGGAATCTTCGACTTTGACGACAAGACGGCGGCGGACGTCGCCACCCACCGCACGGATATGACGGCGTTACCGATTGACTGCGGATACGAGACGCTTATCAAGGTGCTTGTGGAAGAAAGATTTTCGCGCATACCCGTATACAAGGACACCATTGACGATATCGTCGGGATACTGTATATCCGCGACTTGATTGAACATATATTTAAAGGAACGAAAATTGAGACTATACA
>BNUF01000194.1 GCA_025997155.1 Clostridia bacterium | reverse complement strand
ATTTTCCTTTGGTGTTGTTTTCTCTACCACCAAAACGGCGTGGTTTGTCTCTTCGGCAATGCCCAACGACCACCCCAAAATAAGTTCTCTGCTCAACCCGATATTGTAATCGATTTCCAAATCCTTGCGCCTATCTTCACTCATTCGCGTCAGCCGAAAAGGAACAATCGGCCAGCAAGCGCTGGTTGTATATGCGGCGCGTTCCAAATGCAAGCACATATCAAGCCCCTCTGTGTATAATATTTTTTTGTTTACTGCCCGCATACGTCGACCGCCCCCGATTCATAGTCGTATATATTATGGGCGGTTGGCGGCGCGTATTACAATAAAATATTATACACTCAGTAACTATATCTGTCAATACTTTTTATAATTTTACAAACCCAAACAAAATTCTACTTTACCATATTCGTAACGCGGTTAATCGCGTGTTTTACGGGCGGTATCGATAACAGAATCATCGTAAGCACCATTTCCGCGCCGATATAGCTTCCGTTGTAGATTATCGAGTACAGAAAGGGCGACTGCCCCGATGGCGCGTAATCCGCGTAAAAAACAACCCCCGAAATCGTACTCATAGTCAAGCGTACAAGACACCCGACAAAAAACCCTATGTACAATCCAAAGGGCATTTTCCTAAAAAATCCAGAAAGTCCAAGCGCGGTAAACGCTAAAATGTAATCGAGAAAAACCTGCGGTATGTTCAGTATAAAATGAGACGTCATAAGTTGTATCAGACTGAAAACAAACGCCCCGACAAGCCCCGCCGACGCGCCGAACCAATACCCGATAAGCACGATAAATATCATAGAAAACGCCGAGACCGCGCCGCCCTGCGGCATTTCAAAGAGTTTCAGCATAGAGAGTACGGACGCTAACGCCACGCACAACGCCGAAAACGACAAGATTCTTACTTTTTGATTCATTACACAACCCCCTGTAATATAAATATGATTTTCCGCAAAGGGGGTGGTGCAGACGCTTTTCCTCCGCTGGTATTATCCAGAATCAGGTACAAAGGGTAATTCTCAGCCGAAAACCTTCAGCACCCCTAAGCAGAAAATATTAGATTTTCAATGTATCGCCTTTTTTTGTTATAGCGAAGAATTTCGCGCCGTACTTTTCGGCGGTTTTCTCAAAGGCGTTCGCGCCGTCATAGTCGTCCCACGCGTGCATCGGTACAAAAACTTTCGTTTCTATCTCCGATATAAACTGCTCCGCCCCGCGTCCGCAGTCTTTGCCCAGTCTTGAATCGACAGCGAATATCACAACGTCTATCGGCGGTTCGACGTTATTTTTGATTAGCTGCAGCTCCCGCAAAAACTCGTTTTCCGACGCGCGAGCCGCGTTTTCGTCAACCTGTTCGTTCCAGTGCCAGTTGTTGAGGTCGCCCGCGTGAAACACCGAAACGCCCTTATACTTCACATAAAACGACGCTCCGCAGTCCGTCGAGCCGAATGCCGTAACGGATAACTCGTCCAGCGTACAAATCTTGCCCTTTGGGACGAAAATAGCGCGTTCGGGTTCCTCGTACTGGGATTCTACCTCGTCGGAGAGGAAAACCAAATCCTTCTTAAAATCGGCAATTTCTGGGTTGAAGTGGTCGAAATGACTGTGCGATACAAAGAAATAGACTTTTTCGGCGGGAGCTATGATATCCCTTACGCCCTTGCCTTCAACGCCGGTATCCTTGTAGTAGTCGAACACAAGCGCCGCGTCGTCGATTCTGACCGCGAACCCGCTATGATAAAGATATGTGATTTCCATAATTTCTCCTTAAAAATACAGCTATATTTACGATATTGTATCACCGCTTCGCCGTTTTGTCAACGCGATATTTTCATAAAGTATATTTTGGGGACATAGCTTGTAAAAAGGTTGTTCTACAAAAAAGGTGACTCTATGAAAAAAACAGGCATAATCGAAAGCGCGTTCATATTGACGGCGGCGGGGCTTATCACGCGTGTAATGGGCTTTGTGTACAGGATATACCTTTCAAACGCGGCGGGCGCTGACGGAATGGGACTGTACCAGATGATACTGCCTGTATATACTCTCGCGTGGAGCATTGCGGCGAGCGGTTTCACGACGACGATTTCAAAAATCGCGGCGGAGGACGCGGCGCGCAAAGAGTACCGAAACGCAAGGCGAATGTTCTATGTTTGCGTGACGTTATCGGCGGTTCTGGGCTTTCTGCTGTGCGGGGCGTTATACTTCGGCGCGGAGTTCGTAGCGGCGAATTTTTTCAAGGACGAACGGGTCGTACTCCCTCTAAAGATACTTTCGGCGGCGTTCCCATTTATGGCGGCGGGTTCGTGCGTCCGCGGGTATTTCTTCGGTATGCAGGAAAGCCGCGTCCCCGCGGTGAACCAAGTCCTTGAACAGGCTGTGAGAATGGCGGTTATATACCTCCTCGCGGGATACTTCATTCCGCGCGGACTCGCGTACACTTGCGCCCTTTGCGTTTTGGGCATTGTCGCGGAGGAAATTTTTTCTTTCATGTACATAGCAATCTGCTACAAGGTAAAATTTGGCAAAACCATAAAGGACAAACAGGCGAAACTCCGAAGTTACAGGGAAACCCTGCGTATAGTCGGGCGTTCGGCAATCCCTCTCGGCGCGTCGCGTATCGTCTCCTCTCTCCTCGGCGCGGTCGAAAACGTACTCCTCCCCGCGAAACTGGCGGTGTACGCGGGAGCGGGAGCTCTCGCGTCCTTCGGGCAGATGAGCGGTATGGCGATGCCCCTAATCTACTTCCCCTCGGCGTTTTTGATTTCTCTCTCCCTCTCCCTCGTCCCTGTAATATCCGAATCCGTCGCCGTGAAAAACCGCGCGAAGACGGAGTACACCGTTGCGCGGACCGTTATGTTCGCGCTGATTCTGGGGATTGGCTGTTCCGCTCTTTTTATGGTGTTCTGCCGCGAACTCGGGAGCGTAATCTACAATCAGGATATCTCGCAAACGCTCTTTACTCTGGGTATGCTCTGCCCTTTCCTGTATGTGCAGATGAGCGTGTCGGGCGTGCTTAACGGATTGGGGGAACAGGCGTTTATTTTCAGGAGCAACCTTTTGTCCTCCGCTATAAATATAGGGTTCATATACTTTCTTGTCCCTCTTCGGGGAATGAACGGCTTCGTTTTCGGCTGGTTCACCACACTTCTAATCCTCGTCTGCCTAAGCCTTGAAAAATTGCGCAAAACTGCCTCCCTCCGCCTGGACGTTTTGAACTGGGTCGCAAAACCGTTAATGGCGGCGTTCGCCGCAGCGCTATGCCTCCGCGTCCTGATTATGCCTTCTCTGTTCGGCATAGCCGGGCAAAAACTCGGGCTTGCGGTTCTCCTCATACTTTACGCGGCGTTCTATCTTATCCTGATAATCGTAACGCAATGCGTCTCAAAAACCGATATGCTGTATATCCGCAAAAAAATGCACCTTGCGTAATTTCTTATAATATGTTATAATGGTACAGAAATTGTCAAACTCATTTGGAGGCGGCTTTTGTTTACCGTAAAACCACTGAAAATCGAATTGCTTAGGGCGGACGACCCCATTTCGCTGTTTCTTCAAAAGCGGACGGATAGTCGGTATATATGCTTTTACCGCGTAATCGGTTTTGCCGCTACGGAGTACATAAATAATATAGATAAAGAGTTGCAAGGCGGACGGTATCTGCGCCTTGAAGGACTTCCGAAAATCCCCGCCGACATTCGGAAATACGCGGATTGTTTCAACAAATGGCACACGCTCACTCGAGAGGACGACCTGTTTAACCATAAATTCCCGTTCACCTTTTCAAACCCCTCATTGGAATGGACGGCAAAACTCGCGTACAAAAAAACCATAGACGCGTACTCGCGTGAAACAAAAAACGCGAACGAATCTATGATTAGCAATTTCTCCATAAAAATTTTGTACTGGATTGACTACGCGTTCCCGAAACTGTTTGAACCCAAAGGGGGAAATCCGAAAGTTTTGTACACAGGGAACATAAAGAATCAAGAATGTCTGTTCCTGTATTTTTTATCTCTTCTGGGCTGTGACATACTGTACATAAATGCGGATTCCGATATGCCCTGCGAAACGGCGGCAAAAAATTCGCTCCGTACCGACGTCGTAACGCCGATTAAACGCCCGTACATATCGAGCAGCGCGCCGCCCGAACTCCCGTGAGATATCGGGGCGGTGAACTGGATTGTCGAAACGT
>BNUF01000193.1 GCA_025997155.1 Clostridia bacterium | reverse complement strand
TAGTTAAATCACTTGGATACTTCAGTTTCATAGCCTCCTAAATATAATCCTATACTATATATCGGGAAATTTGACGTTTTTTTGAGTACAGGTTCTTACTTCGCGTTTCACTGATTTGTGGATTATATAACTATGAATTAGGTTTTTAGAACAGGTCTAATGATGAAGTTCGCCGTTTTCCAGAATCATTGCAGTAGCGTTGAAAAACATAATTTATGTCATAATAAAGCTGAGCCATTAATCGCTCTTATCCCGCTTGCCTTAAATTTTTCTTGCATTATAATTTCAATAAAAGTATAATAAGTTGTAAGTAGAATAATCCAACGCGGAGGTTTTTCTATGACGGAAGGGTCTGATGGTATGACTGACCACTAGTACAATGGATTAATTTTTATGTGTTACGACAAGATGATTACGGAATTGAAGTATAATGTAGATAATCCCGCAAAGATTGTAAAAGAGAGGAGATGCTGCTATGCCCGACCGCGAATACATTCGCGCTTACATTGCGGGATATGAAAAATTGCTTGACCAGTTGAAAATAGCGAGATTGGCTAAACCCGAAATCTATAACGATTTGTTAGAGAATACCGAAGATTACCGAAACTGGGTTGTAAGTCTTACAGGAATCGAGACCTTGCGTCCATTACCCGAAAAAATATAAAAGGAGAATGATTATGACATCAAACGACATTAAAATCAAGGTTTTTGCGGACGGCGCGGATTTGGGCGGAATGCTCGAGATGAGCCGCGAGAAATACATTTCGGGGTTCACGACGAACCCGTCTCTTATGAAAAAAGCGGGGGTGGCGGACTACAAGACCTTCGCCAAGGAGGTGCTGGCGAAGATTACAGAACTTCCCGTGTCCTTTGAGGTGTTTTCCGACGATTTCGCCACAATGGAAAAAGAGGCGCGTGAAATCGGCACGTGGGCGGACAACGTATACATTAAAATACCTGTCGTGAACTCCAAGGGCGAAAGCAGCGTCCCGCTTATCAAAAAACTCTCGGGCGAGGGATACCGCCTGAACGTCACCGCCGTGTTCACGCTTGACCAAGTTCGCGAGATTGTCGCCGCAATCAAACCGGGCGTCGGCGCGTATGTGTCCGTGTTCGCGGGACGCATTGCCGACATCGGAATCGACCCGCTCCCAATCGTTACGGAATCGGCGCGTATTTGCTCGGCGGTAGACGGCGTTGAATGTCTTTGGGCGAGCACACGCGAGGTGTTTAACATTTTCGAGGCGCAAAACGCGGGCTGTCATATCATAACCGTTCCCAACGATATCCTCAAAAAAATACCCGGTTTAGGCAAAGACATAAACGGAATGTCGCTTGACACCGTGCAAACTTTCTGCAAGGACATTGCGGCTCTCGGGTATTCTGTTCTGTCATAATATGGTGAATATACGTGAAAAAATTAAAGTTAATATACAACCCGTTTTCGGGCGATAAAAGTTTCAAATTTGAACTCGATTCCGTTATATCGGAGTTTCAAAGCGGGAGCTATGAGACGCATATTTTTAGGACCTGTGAGGACGGCGACCTTGAGCGGCATATGTCGGAGATAGCGGAGCTTGGCGCGTCCTACTATGACGTGATTGTAATATCGGGCGGCGACGGAAGTATAAACATAGCCGTCAACGGCATAATGAAACACGGGATAACGTCGGCAATCGGCGTTATCCCCTCCGGTACGGCGAACGACTTCGCGGCTTTTCTCAAAATCCCGCAAAACGCCGTTGACGCGGTGCGTATAATCACGGACGGTCACATATCGGAAATCGACATCGGACGCGTGAACGATATGTACTTCGTGAACGTGTGCGGCGCGGGCTATCTCACCAATATTTCCCAGCAAATCGACAAGGATTTCAAAGACGCGCTGGGCAAACTCGCGTACTACATTAAGGGTATCGAGCAAGCTCCCAAATTTATGCCTTTCCCTGTCCGAATCACGTCGTCGGAGGAAGTTTACGAGGAAAACATATACCTCTTCATAGTGCTTAACAGCGGCGGTACAGGCGGGTTTAACAACCTTGTCAAGGACGCCGTTATAGACGACGGCTTATTTGATTTCATCGCTCTCAAGGCAGGCGGCACGCCTCTTGAGCTTTTTGGGCTTGTCGTAAAAGTGCTTAACGGCGACTTCCTCACCGACCCCAACATTCTCTATTTCCGCGACGGTTTCATCAAAATCGAGACGGACGGCGCGGATATCGCCCCTGTTTTCACGGAAACGGACATTGACGGCGAACAGGGACCCGATTTGCCCGTCACCATAAAAAACCTGCGTAAGGCAATCCGAATATTCACCCCCGCGCCTGACGAAATTCCCGATGCCGAACAGGTTCTGAATTAAATTAACAAGACAGTTGACACGCGGTATTTGTAAATGGTATAATGTTTTGTAACAAAGGGGTTAATCGGCCTACGACAGAGCCGCGTTTGACCCCTGTTTTGCGTCTGGAAGGGGGCGGTTACGTGGAAAATCTAATAAATCACGCCGCGCAAATTAATCAGCAATTGAGCCGATACGGCGTGAAATTCGGGATTTACAAGGGCGGAGAGTTCAAGGAGAGACTTTTTCCGTATGACGCGATTGCGCGGGTTATAAAGGCGGGCGAATGGGCGAAACTGGACAGGGGGCTGAGCCAAAGGGTACGCGCCCTCAACGCTTTTTTGCGGGATATATACGGCGAAAAAAAGTCTATTATACGGGATAACGTCGTACCGGAGGAATTTGTGTACCGCGCAAGCGGGTATTTGCCGCAATGCGAGGGGTTTGCGCCGCCAAAGGGGATATACAGCCATATTTCGGGGATTGACCTTGTTCAGGACAAGGACGGGGACTGGTTCATTCTTGAGGACAACTTGCGGATACCGTCGGGTGCGTCATACCCTTTGATTGCGCGGGATTTATGCCGAAAATGCAGTCCGCAGACTTTTCGCGAGAACAATGTCGCGGATAACCGAAATTACGGGAATCTGCTCAGGGAAGTTATGGATTATGTGAACGTCGGCGGGGTGAACGTGATACTAACCCCAGGGCGGTATAACGCCGCGTACTTTGAACATTCGCTGCTCGCGGAACATTCAGGAGCGATACTCGCGGAAGTCGGCGACTTAGTCGTTGAAAAAAACAAACTCTATTACAGAAGTTATGACGGCAAAATACAAGTCGGCACGGTTTACAGGAGAATCAGCGACGAGTACCTTGACCCGCTCCACTTTCAGCGCGATTCGCTTATCGGCGTGGCGAACCTCCTTTCGGCGTACCGCGCCGGAAATGTCGCGCTTGTGAACGCGCCGGGGAACGGCGTCGCGGACGACAAGGGGATTTATTATTTCGTGCCTAAGATGATAAAATATTACTTAAACGAAGAGCCGATTTTGCACAACGCGCCGACATACCTGCCTTTTTACAAGGAAGATATGTCCTATGTGCTTGAAAATATTACGAAACTTGTAATCAAGGACGTTGCGGAGGCGGGCGGGTACGGCGTTGTTTTCGGCAACGAGCTGTCAAGTGAAAAGCTTGCCGAACTCACCTCTAAAATCAAGGAAAACCCGCGCCGTTTTATAGCGCAGGAAGTAATCAATTTCCGCGATATGCCGCTTATGCTGGACGGAAAAAAAGTTATGCGAAAAGCCGATTTTCGAGCGTATGTGCTTACGGCGGAGCAGACAAAGGTTTGGCAAAGCGGGCTTACGCGCTTTTCGACCGACCCGACGAGTTTCATCGTAAATTCGTCACAAGGAGGGGGGTTCAAGGACACATGGGTATTATCCTAAGCAACTCAAACAGATTATACTGGTTGGGGAGATACAACGAACGCGTGTACACAACCTTACAGTATATGATAAAATTGTACGATAAGGCAATCGACGCCTCTGACGTTGATTACACGCGTATTTGCGGCGACCTGAACATTCCGTGCATATACAAGGACACACAGGACTTTTTGCGCCGATTTATGTTCGACAAAGAAAACCCCGACTCGATTATCGCGTCCGCCGACAGTATGCTCGGAAACGCGATGGTCTTGCGCGAAATAATAAGCAGCACAACCCTTTCGTATATACAAATGGCGGTGAACGCGCTGAATCTCGCCGCGAAAAGCGTAAGCCCCGCCGTCGAGGCGCAATGGGTGCTTGACGACATTATGGCGTTTCGGGGGAGTTACGAGGATTTTATCGAGGACGAGAACCTGCGGAATATGATAAAATGCGGGATACGCGT
>BNUF01000192.1 GCA_025997155.1 Clostridia bacterium | reverse complement strand
CCCAAAATTGCGCGTCGTACGTTCTGAAGGCGAGGGAGAATCCGTCTCCCAATATTTCTCCTGATTTTGTCCATTTTTTAGGTTGAGGAACATATAGTTTTTCGTCCGCGATTTTGACGATTTCTTCAAGGACGGTTCGGAAGTCGCCGCCTTTGTTGCTCGAGAACGCCCCTGGGACGTTTTCCCAAACAATGAATCTTGGATATATTCCACTTGTCGCCACCCTCATTTCTTTGATAATTCGGACTGCCTCAAGGAACAACCCCGAACGTGTACCGCCAAGCCCTTTTCGCTTTCCCGCGATTGACAGGTCTTGACACGGACTTCCGAATGTTATAACATTGACTGGCGGGATTTTCGCGCCGTTTATTTGCGTGATGTCGCCAAGGTGTATCATATCGGGAAATCGGCGCGACGTTACCCGTATTGGAAACGGTTCAATCTCGCTTGCCCACAGCGGCGTAAACCCCGCGTAACTTCCCGCAAGTTCAAACCCTCCCGCGCCTGAAAACAGAGAACCCAAAGTTAAATCCGCCATTTGCCCACCCGTTTTTTATTTTTTATATTTCCTCCGCCTCAACGACGTACTCGCTTCTATTCCCGCCGCCGTCAACTTTCACCTTGCGGAGTACGACCCTGTAACCCGCCTTTACAAGGAGTGCCGCAAGTGCGAGCCTGTCCGCTTCGTTCATTGTGCCGTTTTTCTGCGCTTTGATTTGCATTTCGTCCAACTCCTCGGATTAAAGCCTCGGGTTCTTCCGCGTCCACTCAATAAGTTTTTCAAGGTCAGCAAGGTCTATCGTGTATTGCATAGCGTCTTTGTTTGCCCTGTTTTCTTCGCCTATGGAAATTGTCCCGCCGTAATTATCAATCGTGCAATGAACAATAAAGTTTGCGTCTTGATGTGCGGGTTTGTCGTTCACCCAAAGTGATTTAACTCCAGGCATCTCCGCGAGAAGTGTGTTCAATTCCGCTCCGTGTGGTTTCGATATTTTCATATTAAATTGCATATGTTTGCCTCCTTTCGTCCCTCCGCTCGAGGGTATTTTCTAGTCCAAAATTTCCGCTTAAAACCCTAACCTAAAATATTAGACATTCTAAGTCTCTTAAACACCGTTTCTAATTCAGAGGCGGTATTTTCTTCAATAAACTTATCTGAAAACACACCGCCGATTCCTCCGATTGCGGGCAAGTAGCGCGTCATTGGGGTGTCGAATTTCTTCACGCCGTATAACTTAAATAATTCGATTTTTTCCATTTCTTCCATTATAGTCACCCCCTCTCTCCGCCCTCCGCACGAGGGCTGTTGCTAGTCTCAAATTGCCCTTTACTTTCCCGCCCTAATTTGTTACCATATTTTTGAACGGTTGTCGAATAACCGTATCTGATAGGAAAGGCGGTGATATTATGGTTTTAGACTTAGATTGTGCTAGAAATTTGCTTGTAGTTTTAGAAGGTACTCAATTCATAAGAACGGATTTAAGCAAAATTTCTATACCATTTGAATTAATCTGCAAAAATCCTTGTATGGTTGCTTATTCAAATCAAACGATAGCTTATGTTACGGAAAAGCTAAAAGAAGCTGATTTTATTGATGTTAATATCCTATACGTTCCAAACCTTGACGGCAGTAAAACCGTCGGTAAAATCGTGTATTACGGATTAACCTACGAAGGTCATCAGTATCTCTCAAGCGTAAAGAGTGATAAGGTTTGGGAGAAAATGAAAACCTATATAGGCGAGGTTGGCGGAGATTTTGCTTTTTCGGTCATAAAAACTCTTAGCGCAAAGATAATAGGTAATCTATTGAGTGTTTGATAAGTCGGCGCTACTCTGATATTTTTTTGAAAGCGGATTCTTGCGCGTCTAGATAGTTTTTTGTCTCGGCGCGCAAGATATCAAAGTATTTAGTCCTGAAACTATCGTCCGTAACAAGTGGATTCTCTGCAAGTGCCACATTTAACGCTTTGTTTATGCCCGAAAATATTTCGGTAACAATTACTTCGTATTCTCGGCTTGAGTTGTACTCTTTCAAAATAGTTCACCTCTCTTTACTGCTCCGACCGATATTAAAATTGATTCAGAGCGTCAAAAACAGTAACCAACGCATTGATTTTCTCGTTAATAGCCTTTATCTCGTTTTCATCATTAGAGACAGAGGCTATTGCTTTTGATTGTTCAAAAAGCATTTTGCATAATTCGTGTTTCATGCTTCCGATATTCATTTGTTCACCTCCTTTCGCCCTCCGCTCGAGGGCTGTTCCCGCCGCTGTTTGGGCGGGGCTACGCGGTGGATTGCTCGGGTTGTTCAATTGCCATTAGATAACCTATCAATACGCCGTATATTTCATGTAGTTGAATTTCAGGCAAAACTATTAGTTTTTCTGATTTTTCTTTTATTTTTTCTAATATTTCTTCCTTTGTCATAAGTCCTCACCTCCAACAAGTTTGTTCAATAAACATTATAATTCAATTATTTAACTTTGTCAATAGGTTTTCCTAAAAAAAGTTTGATTTTTTAACTTTTTCGTGTTATAATAACATTGAGGTGATTTTATTGAATGAAAGGATAAAAAAAGTTAGGAAAAAATTAGGATTGTCCCAAGAAGAATTTGCAAATAGAATAGGTCTCAACTCGAAAGCAACTATATCTTTAATTGAAAAAGGAACTTCATCAATCACGGAACGATTTATAAAGCAAGTATGTACAGAATTTAAGGTTAATGAATATTGGTTACGTAGTGGTAATGGTGACATATTTTTACAACCCTCTGAAAACAATATCGCCGATTTAATCAACGAACAAGGTTTATCTCCTATAATAGAAGAAATATTAAAGGCGTATTTTAGGATTGATAAAGAAGAACGCGAAATGATTTTTGACGGAATTTTGGAAAAAATCAAGACAAGAAATACTAACTCGCAAATATCCGACTACCGCGCTGATTTACACGAGCAGATAGATAAACAGTTGGACGAGGCAGAAAAAAGGGATATCTTGACTGGGGCATAATTTCGGCACTCAAAAAGATATGCATTGAAAACGATATTGACTATGCTCAATGTCGTTTTTTTCGTGACTTTATTAAGTCCATAAAACTTTGTTAAAAAATTTAACTTTTTTTAAAAAAACCTATTGACAAAGTTCAATGTTTAAACTATAATATATTTAAGAGTTAAACAACACCCCCCACCCAATCAGCTTGAACGCCCACCAAGAGGACTACAACAGCAGAGAGACCCCACCCCCCGCACTAACCGCGCTAACTCCGAGAGTAGACAGCGGCGGCGGGGGAGGCGGAATCAGGGCGGGGGACGGCGAGTAACAAAACCCAAACGACAAAAAGCCCTCACGAGTAGGGCGAAAGGAGAATTGCATGTGACCCGTGAGTTACCTAACGAAATACTTAACGCTGCTGTTACTCTCGAAGACGGCGAAGTGCTTACATTCGTCAAAACAGAATATATGGAAGATTGCAAAGAGTGCAGAGGGTGCATTTGCTTTGAATGTGAGGGTTGTTATGATTGGGATTACGAATGCCGTGTGCATTCAGACTGTGAACTTTGTGAATCGGCAGAAAAAAGAATCCCGCTAAACGACTGTGACAGGTTTTCGTATTTAATGGAATGCGAAGAAGGCGGGTGCATTTGCCTTCAATGTGCGGGAAGTTTGCCAAAAGGATTTTGCAATATGGAACAATGCGACACGTGGTGTAAGCCGATAAAATATCCGTGGAAAGCTTGCGGCAAGTTTTTACCCCGCACAAAAAAAGATTAACCACCCCCGCAGACACAAAGACAATACAAAAGGAGAGGATTATTATGTTAGACCCGAAAGACCTAAAAAACGGCGAGGAACAATACGAGAAATTTACCCACGGAACAGGACGGCGCAAAAAGTCATATGTACAATACGACTACCGCGACAGCAACGGCAAGCTGTTCAGTATTGTAAGACCAACGCTCGACGAGTGCAGACAAGCCCGCGACGCACGAAAAATCAGCTAAACGGCGACAACGCAACCCACCCCGCAGACACGACCCCAAAGGAGAATAAAATATGTGCGAATTTAAGTCAGGAATTATCTTGAAAGACAGGGTTTTCATACCCGATTACGACAGCCACGACCAAATGTTAAAGGAACTCGGCATTGACGACACGCGAGAAAACGCGGGAACTAAGTTTATCCGCGCCGAACTATTACCGACAGGCGAAGATATATTTTCGGATATCGAAGGTTGGGCGTTCAGAGTAGACCAAGACAT
>BNUF01000191.1 GCA_025997155.1 Clostridia bacterium | reverse complement strand
AGGTTATTTTTGCGGTAATATGAATGTGAAGATATATAATGACGGAAAAATGAAGAGAGCTTTTGATATGGTCGCTGCAACAAATAGAACGAAGGTTCTTTTTAGCAATAAAATCTTAGAGAACAAATTTAAAACTTACGCGGACGAAACGGACTTCGAGCGTCGGTTTTCTGTTATGCAACGGTGGAAGAAGTCTATTGACAACAGCGACCTTTTGAAAACAAAGGAAACGTCTGTGCAAGGGCAGTTTTTGTCTCAAGTTTTCGGCGATGTTCTTGGATACGCCGAAATGATAGGCAACGACGAATGGAACATTGTCCACGAACTGACCTCAAAGCACGACGGCTCGGAAGCCGACGGCGCGTTGGGATTTTTTAGCGCAAAACTTAAAGATGTCCGTGCGGTTATTGAATTGAAAGACGCCAACAGTGACTTGGATAAAAAGCAAAATCGCTCGAACCATTTAAGCCCGATTGAACAAGGTTTTAGTTATGCCTACAAAAACGGTTCTTCTTGCGGTTGGGTAATCATTTCCAATTTCAAGGAAATCCGTCTGTATAAATCTTCCAGCTCGTTGGAGTACGAACAGTTTCTCATAACAGAAATGGGCGACCGCGAAGTATTTAAGCGGTTTTATTATCTTTTATGTAAGTCTCACCTAATCCGCAAGGGCGGCAAGTCTGTTATCGATGAGCTTTATTTCGAAACGGAACAGGCTGACAGGGAAATATCCGAACAATTTTACAAAGACTACACCGCCTTGCGCGATAGTCTTTTTGCCGCGCTGAAAGAAAACAACGCCGAGTTAGACCCTCTCCTCCTTTTCGCGAAAGCGCAAAAAATCCTTGACCGATTTATATTCATTTGCTTTTGCGAGGACAAAGGCTTGCTTCCGAAAGATATTTTCAAAAAGGTACTTGAAACAGCAAGCCGTTCCTTTATCATATCGCCAAACCAAGTATGGGCGCAGTTAAACGGCTTGTTCCATTCTATCGACGCGGGCAACCCGCCTATGGAAATCAACAAATACAACGGCGGATTATTCAAGACAGACGAGGTTTTGGACAAACTAAACATTCCCGACGACGCGCTGACGGCATTCGGAAAGTTAGCGGACTGTGACTTTGAATCGGATTTGAACGTCAACATTTTGGGGCATATTTTTGAACACAGCATTGCGGATATAGAACGCGTCAAGGCGGAAATCAGCGGCGCGGAGGCAGGCGGCAACCAAAGCGCGCGCAAATCGGGGGGCATTTTCTATACGCCCGATTACGTGACGGACTATATTGTCCAAAAAACAATAGGGCATTGGATGGACGACAAAAAGTCGGAAATCAAAGGCGTACTTGTTAAGGACGGCTTTAAGACAAAGCCTAAAAAGGGAAAGGAAGTCACGATTAAAAAATGGATAGAAATTCCAGAAGAGGACGCAAAAGGCGCGTATTCGCGAGAAGTGGTTATTCGTCTGCACGCGGCGTTTTGGGAACAATACTCGGACGAGCTGAAAAATCTGCGTGTGCTTGACCCCGCTTGCGGAAGCGGGGCGTTTCTTAACGCCGCTTTTCGATACATACTGAATGAAGTCAATTATGTCAACGAAACGCTGTTATCCCTTCGCGGGGAACAAATAGGATTGCTGGACGTTGACAAAATGATTTTGGAAAATAATCTTTGCGGCGTGGACATCAACGCCGAAAGTGCGGAAATAACGAAACTGTCGCTATGGCTGCAAACCGCCAACAAGGGCAAAACTCTCGCAAGTCTTGAACACGCCGTAAAGTGCGGTAATTCCCTTGTTTCAGATAAAAGTGTCGCGGGGAAACTCGCTTTTGACTGGCAGACGGAATTTGCCGAAATTATGTCAAACGGCGGGTTTGACGTTGTTATCGGCAACCCGCCATACGGCGCGGCACTGTCGCAAGCGGACAAAGACTATTTAACCGCCAATTACGAAACGACGGAATATAATTTTGACACCTACAAAACATTTATGGAACTTGGGCTGAAACTGACCAAAACGGGCGGTTATATGGGATTTATTACGCCAAACACGTGGTTTGTTTTAGAGAAAGGCGCGAACAAGCTGCGCCGATTTTTGTTCGATAACAATACGCTATTAAACATTGTGGAAATGTTTAACGTCTTTCAAGACGCGGTAGTTGAACCCGTCATATCCGTTTTCCGCAAAAAGCCGCCGACTTACGCGGATAAGTTGGAAGTCGTGTCCGTGCCGCGCAAAACCACGCTTTCTTCAACGTTTTTGAATGACGGAACCATCAGCGCGTTCCCCCAGAACGCGCTTCGAGAACGCGAAGGGTATTTGTTTAATTTTCGGGAAACGGCAAGAGAGAAAGCCATACGAGCGAAGATTGCCGCCGTTTCAAAGCCGCTTTCGGATTATTTCAGCGTTTCGGCAGGCTTTAAACCGTATGAGCAAGGCTTAGGGATGCCACCCCAGACCAAACAGATGATGAAAGACCGCATTTATGAAGGGTATGAAAAGATAGATGAGACGTGGCTTCCGTATATTCAAGGCAAGTCATTTTTCCGTTATTTAGACGCTTGGGACGGAAAGTACATAAAATATGGCGCAAACTTAGCTGCTCCGAGAAGCGCGGAAATGTTCTTCAATCCCAAAATTTTCATTCGTCAGACAGGCGATTATCCTATTGCTATGTATGACGAAAGCGGAAAAGTCGGCAAGGATTCAACGCACGTAATTTATCCCAAAGATTCCGACGCGAACATTCCGCTTAAATATGCGTTGGGGTTGTTAAACTCAAAACTTATGAAATGGGTGTATCAACAGGAGAATTTTTTAGAAGTCGGAAAGCCGATGGCACAGGTTAAGGCGGTTTCTGTTAGGCGGTTGCCCTTGTCAATAGCGGAAGATACGCAAGTTATAATGGGTTACGTCGAGCAGCTTATGTATGCCTACCAAACCGCCCACGACAAAGCCGCTAAGTTTACGCAATTTATAAAGGACGCGTATGAGGCAGAGATGATAACGGAGCGGTTGAGCCGATTCTATGAGTTTGACTTCAAGGCGTTTGCCGACGAGTTGAAGAAAAACAAAGTCAAACTGACCGCAAAGGCGCAAATGGAACTAATGCCGCTGTTCAATGAAAAAAAGGCTGAGATTAACGCGCTGTATAAACAAACCACTGCACTCGAAGCCGCGCTTGACGCGGAAGTCTATAAACTGTATGGGCTGAACGACAGCGACATTGCGATAATCGATGGAAAACAACCAACAGAATAGGGGGGATATATTGGAAAAGAACAAAAGAACAAAGGGCGAAGATTCCGCAAAAAAGTCTAACCACCAAACGATTGACAAAACCGCGAAGAAACTGATGCATTTTCCCGACCCTGTGATTGTGGACTTTATCAACGCTCTGTTTTCGTATGATTTCCCTCTTGATTCAAAGGTTTCATACATTAACAACGATTATCAGGGAAACCATTTTGACGAACTTAGGGCGGATGTTATGCTTAGGATACGCGGGGAAAAAGACGGCAAACCCTTTGACGTCAAGTTTCACGCGGAGGTTCAGAGTGAAAACGACAAAACTATGGCTCTGCGCGTGTTCCAGTATTCGTATATGCAAGCCCTCGACGACGTGAAAATATCCAAAAACGGCAGTTTGATTGAATTGCCGCTTGCCGAGCCGAAAATATTGTATGTGGACAAAACCCGAAACACGCCGAAAAAGGCGACCGTCCGAATTGTCGTGCAAAGCAAAAAACCGAAACACTTTGATTACACCGTTGACGCGCTGTGCGTTACTGATTACACGCCCAAAGAGTTATCCGACAACCATTTCTTTCTGCTCTTGCCGCTGTATATAGCGAAATACCGCAAGAGGGTTGCGCGGGAAGTAAAAAGCGGCAGAGGCGTTTCTGAAAAAACTAAGAACGAACTGAAAAATCTTCTGAATGAAATATGCAATCTCGCGAACGAGCATAAAGACTTGCTCGGACGCGACGGCGTACTTAACCTGATAGAATATACAAACTCGCTGTATGACAACTTATATGACAAAGTACCCGAATTGAGAGAGGTGAAGAGTATGACGCTTGTAGAAAAGGTGCTTCGCGACCCCCACGCTAAATGGGCGGCGGAAGGCGAAACAAGAGGCGTAGTAAAGGGACTCCTCCTTGCAAAAAACATACTAAGACTTAACAATCAAGGCTATAACGCGCAGGAAATCAGCGAACAACTAAATATTCCCGTAAGCGATATAAACGCTATATTAGAGAACTAAC
>BNUF01000190.1 GCA_025997155.1 Clostridia bacterium | reverse complement strand
AGGCAAAAACTGACGAATTCCGCGAGCGTTACAAAAACGGCGCGTCCCTTGACGAATTGCTTGTCGAGGCGTTTGCGACGGTACGCGAGGCGGCGTTTCGCGTTAGTGCCGAGAAACCGTTTCGCGTACAGCTTATCGGCGGCGTAATCCTCCACCAAGGGCGAATCGCGGAAATGCGTACCGGCGAGGGCAAGACGCTCACCTCCACGCTCCCCGCCTACCTTAACGCAATCACGGGGGACGGCGTGCATATCGTCACCGTCAACGACTATCTAGCAAAGCGCGACTCCGAGTGGATGGGGCGAATCCACAGTTTTCTGGGGCTTACCGTCGGGTGCGTCCTCCACGATATGGAACCCGACGAACGCCGCGATGCGTACAACTGCGACATTACCTACGCGACAAACAACGAACTTGGCTTTGACTATTTGCGCGACAATATGGTCGTACAAAAAGAACAAATGGTACAGCGCGAACTCGCCTTTGCGGTTATCGACGAGGTTGACTCCGTGCTTATTGACGAGGCGCGTACCCCTCTAATCATTTCGGGCGACAGCGGAAAATCGACGCAATTATACAAAATAGCCGATAATTTCGTAAAAAAACTCGAAAAAGGCAAAATCCTTAATAAAGAGACGGCGTTTAACGCCCTCACAAAGGAGGCCGCCGAGGAAACGGGCGATTTCGTCATTGACGAAAAGGCGAAGGCGGTTTCGCTCACCGCGGCGGGCACTTCGAAAGCCGAGAAGTTTTTCGGTTTGGAGAACCTTGCCGACCCCGACAATATGGAGATTTCGCACCATATCAACAACGCCCTTCGCGCAAACTACAATATGTTTCTTGATAAAGATTACGTTGTGTCCGAAGAGGGAGAAGTCGTAATCGTGGACGAGTTCACGGGGCGGCTTATGGCGGGGCGGCGTTACTCCGACGGCTTGCACCAGGCGATTGAGGCGAAAGAGAACGTCGAGGTGAACAAGGAGACGCGAACCCTCGCCACGATTACTTTTCAGAACTTCTTCAACAAATACGGCAAAAAGGCGGGTATGACGGGTACGGCTCTCACGGAGGAGGGCGAGTTCCGCGAGATTTACAAAATGGACGTCGTGCCGATTCCGACAAACCGCCCCGTTACGCGTATCGACCACGCCGACCAAGTTTACAAGACGGAGGCGGCGAAGTTCCGCGCCGTGATTGCCGACATAAAGGACAGTTATGAAAAGAGACAGCCTGTGCTTGTCGGGACGATTACGGTTGATAAATCCGAGCAAATCGGCGCGTTGCTTAAAAAAGAGGGTATCCCGCACCAGATTCTTAACGCGAAGTATCACGCCAAAGAGGCCGAAATCGTTTCGCTTGCGGGACAAGCGGGAGCGGTCACTGTCGCGACGAATATGGCGGGACGCGGTACTGATATCAAGTTGGGCGAGGGCGTCGCCGAGGCGGGCGGTTTGAAAATCATCGGCACGGAGCGTCACGAGTCGCGCCGTATCGACAACCAGCTGCGCGGACGCGCAGGGCGGCAGGGCGACATCGGCGAATCCCGCTTCTACATTTCCCTTGAGGACGAACTTATGCGGCTTTTCGGGTCTGACCGCGTAATGGCTATGATTGACGCGCTCGGACTTGACGAGGACACGCCGATTGAAACGAATATACTCACAAAAGCTATCGAAAGCGCCCAGAAAAAAGTCGAGAACCACAACTTTGAAATCCGCAAGCACCTCCTTGAATACGACCAGGTAATGAACGAACAGCGCGAGATTATATACGGCGAACGCATTAAGGTCCTGCGCGGCGACAACCTCAAGGAGAATATACAGAATATGATGAAGGGCATTGTCGAACGCGCCGTGACACTCTACACGGGTACGGACGAATACCCCGACGATTGGGACGTTGCGGGGCTTAACGAGTATCTTCACCCGCTTTTCAAAAAAACCGCGTTCGTCCTCACCGAGGAAATGCGCGAGACTTACAGCAAAGATAAACTCCGCGAGGACTTGACGGCGGATATATTCGGGATTTACGAGAAAAAAGAGGCGGAAATCACCGAGGAACATATGCGCAACCTTGAACGCGCCATAATGCTCCGCGTCGTCGACCAAAAATGGATGTCGCATATTGACGATATGGACGAAATGCGGCAGGGTATCACGCTCCGCGCCTATGCCCAGCGCGACCCTCTCGTCGAGTACAAATTCCTTAGTTACGATATGTTTGAGGAAATGTCGAACAATATCCAGCTCGACACCGTAAAAATCCTTATGAACATACGCCTTGAAGTCCGCGAACAGGAAGAACGCCCCAAACCCGTCATCAAGGCAATGTTCACCAACCGCTCCGACGAACCCGCAAACACCCCGAAGAAACGCAAAGAGGAAAAAGTCGGGCGAAACGAACCCTGCCCTTGCGGGAGCGGGAAGAAATATAAGCAATGCTGCGGCGCAAACACCATTTAAAGAAAAGAGATGACTATTATGATAGAACTTGACCAACTCAAACAGCAGGTAAAACCTTACGAAACTAAATTAAGCGAAATGGGGGCTTCACTTTGACCTCGCCAATGTGAAAAAGAAATGCGAGGAACTTGAGGAGCAAACCAACGCGCCTGAATTTTGGAATAATATGGAAGATAACCAGAAGATACTTCAGGAGATTAAACAGCTTAAGAATAAACTGGCGGCTTTTGAGGCGATGCAGAACGAGTATGACGACCTGATGACGCTGATTGAACTCGGGATTGAAGAGGACGACGACAGCGTGTACCCCGAGGCAAGGGACTTAACGGACAAGTTTATGGGGCGCTTTGAGAAGTTTAAACTGACGAAACTGCTAGACGGAGAGTTTGACAAAAACAACGCCCTTGTGACGCTTCATTCGGGGGCGGGCGGAACGGAGTCCTGCGACTGGTGTCTTATGCTCTTTCGTATGTACTCGCGGTGGGCGGAGAAAAACAACTATGCCCTTGAAGTCCTTGATATGCTTGACGGCGACGAGGCGGGCGTGAAGTCCGTCACGCTCCAGATAAGCGGCGAAAACGCCTTCGGCTACCTCAAGAGTGAAAAAGGCGTACACAGGCTCGTGCGGATTTCGCCCTTTGACGCGTCCGGGCGGCGGCACACGTCTTTCGCCTCCTGCGACATAATGCCCGAAATTGACGACAGTATCGAGTTTGAGATAGACGAAGAGGATTTGCGAATCGACACCTATCGTTCGAGCGGAAAAGGCGGGCAGCACATAAACAAAACGGACTCCGCGATACGGATTACGCACATACCGACAAACACAGTCGTACAGTGCCAAAGCGAACGTTCCCAGCACAAAAATAAAAGCTCCGCGATGAAAATGCTTAAATCCAAACTGTACGCGCTAAAAGAACAGGAACAGCGGGATATGCTCAAGGATATTCGCGGGGAAGTCAAGGATATCGCCTGGGGCAGTCAGATACGCTCCTACGTGTTCCATCCGTACACATTGGTAAAAGACCACAGAACGAACGAGGAAGTCGGAAATATCACGGCGGTTATGGACGGCAGTTTGGAGAATTTTATGACAGCGTACCTTGGGTGGATTCACAATGTTTGAGATTAGGGTAACAGAACGCAACAGCGGCGGGCGTGTGGATAAACTGGTGTTAAAAACCTTCCCGAACGCCCCGAAGTCTTTCGCGTACAAAATGTTTCGCAAAAAGAATATCAAGTTGAATGACGCAAAAATAGAAGGCAACGAAATTTTACAAAACGGCGACGTACTCACTTTTTATATCTCCGACGAAACAAGGCGGAGTTTTGCGCGTCCCGAAAACGCGTTTGTGGAAAAGCCGATAAACGTCGTCTATGAGGACTGTGAAACTCTGATTTGCAACAAGCCCGTGGGGCTTCTTTCGCAACCCGACGAGAAAGGCGGCGACGCGCTGCTTAGCCGCGCCTACTTTCACATAGGGACGAGCGATGGCGTATCTTTATGTAACCGTCTCGACAGAAACACGTCGGGGCTTGTGCTTATCGGGAAAACCCTTTCGGCGACGCGGCGGTTCAACAACCAGATTTCTAACCGCGAGATAAAAAAATTGTATCTCGCGGTGGTTGTCGGGGAAGTGACAAAAGGCGGGGTTATCACGACGGGCTACGCAAAGGACGCGGAGCAAAACGTCGCGAAAATAGACGCCGAAAGCGGCGAAACGGCGATAACTCACTTTTCGCCCCTTGGGACGGCAAAAGGGTTTTCGCTTATCTCCGTCTTGCTTGAAACGGGGAAATCCCACCAAATACGCCTGCACTTAGCGTCA
>BNUF01000189.1 GCA_025997155.1 Clostridia bacterium | reverse complement strand
TGCCGCGTACCGTTCCCGAGGTCACGGGGTTTTTTGAGGTGGCGAAACTTACGGCAATCGCCTTCTGGCTGTTTGTGGGGGTCGAGTTTATCATACCTGTCGCAAGGGATATGAAAAACCCGAAAAAGCACGTTTTTCTCGCGATGCTCCTTTCGCTTGTGGTTTTGTTCGCGGTTCAGGCGGTGATGATTCGAGCTCTCGTAAATTATGTGCCGCTTGGCGGACTGCTTTCGGCGGACGCGCCGCATATGCTTTTCGCCGAGAATCTTCTGGGACGCGCCGGAATGTTGTGGATGGGCGGTATCGCTGTGCTTGCGGGGCTTTCCACGCTCAACACGATTTTGCCCTCGGTGGGACGCATACTTCAGGGTATGGCGGACGAAAGGCTCGTCCCGAAGTCGCTGTGCCGCACCAACAAGAAAAATATGCCCTATGTCGGAATGTCGCTGATTGTCGTTATCGATATTTTTATGATTGTTTCGGGGTACGTCGAAAACAGCGGGATTATAAACCTGATACTGGCGGGGTCGTGTTTTTGGCTTGTGGCGTATATACTTACGCATATCACGGTTCTCGTTCTCCGCAAACGCCATAAGGATATCAAAAGAAACCGCGTTTTTTTCGGTATTCCGCAAATTATAGGCATCGCGGGCAGTCTTTTTATGATATGGAACATAAGCGGCGACGACAAAAGCAGGATTGCTATTTTCAGCCTGTTCGGGGTAATGTGTGCGGTTATGCTAGTTTACGGCGTTGTGTGGCTTAAGTTTGTCGTAAAAAAGCCGTTGTTTAAGCCCGAGGGCATAGAGAGTATAAACGGGGGACGCGTTTAATGGAACTTGACGCTATGAAAGAAGTTATCAAAAAAAGGGAAGTTAAGATGATACGCGCCGAATATACGGATATTTTGGGGATAAACCGCGGGAAAATGATTCCCGCCGCGAATATCGCGGAGGTGGTTTTGGAGGGGCTTAGTTTTTGCTCCGCCTCTTTGGGTATGGCGTTTAACAATTACAACGTGCCGTCCGCGTATTTCCCAAAGACCTACGAGGATATGCGGCTTGTGATTGATAAGGATACTTTTGAGCTGCTTCCGAATAATACCGCGCTTTTGCTGGGAGATTTGTACTACGGCGGAAAACCCTTGGCGCAGTCGCCTAGGGGCTTTTTGCGGCGTATGATTGACGAATATAACAAACTCGGAATCGTACCCTTTGTCGCAAGCGAACTTGAATTTTCGCTGTACAACAAATTAGCGGACGGGAAACTTGATTCCTACACTAAAAATCCCTGTATGGGATACGTGTCAAACGCTCGTGTTGACGAAAAGCAGTTTTTTTATAAACTTACCGAAACTTTCAGCAAAATCGGCTTCAACGTGCTTTATATGAACCACGAGTACGGCTCGAACCAGTTCGAGTACAACTGGAAACACTCAAAAGCGTTACGCGCCGCCGACGAAACGGCGTTGTTCAAAAACTTAAGCAAGGATATCGCGGACGAAAACGATATGTGCGTCACATTTATGGCAAAACCCTTAAACAGTTCCGGCGCGAACGGCTGTCATTTCCATATATCCCTTAACGGCGAAAACGGCGGGAATCTTGGCGCGGACGAAAACGCGCCGAGCCTAATATCCCCGCTTATGGAGAACTTTATAGCGGGGGTTCTCTCCCACGCGAACGGAATAACCGCGTTTTTGTCCCCGACTATAAACTGCTACAAACGGTTTCGGCTTGATTCTCTCGCTCCCGTTTCCGCGACATGGGGATACGACAACCGCACGGCATACATACGCGTGCTTAACGAACACCCGCAAAACACACGCGCCGAGGTACGCGCCGCGTCCGCCGCGTCAAACCCGTATCTCGCGCTGGGGGCGATACTGGCGGCGGGGCTTGACGGCATAAAAAATAAAAGGACTCCGCCCGCTCCCGCGAAGGACGCGTACAAAGAGTCGGTATGCACGTTCCCGCGAACCTTGCGGGACGCGCTTGATTTTCTTAAAAAGGACGAGTTCATCGTAAGCCAGGCGGGGCGGGAGCTTGTGGATATCTTTTGCGGGCTTAAGAACGAGGAGATAAAGGATTTCGAGGATTACGTCACCGACTGGGAATGGGACACGTATTCCTATCACTTATAGGGGGAAACGCAATGTGCGGCATAGCGGGGATAATGAGCAAAACGGAAATAGACGCGGGGACGCTTACTCTCGATATGATGAGGCTCGTTCAGCACAGAGGGCGTGATGCCAGCGGAATCGCTCTCTTTTCGGGCGACGCTTTTGTCACGCTCCGCGCATCGCTTAAGAGTAACGCGCTCTTGCCGAAACTTAGGACGGTCGTCGGGGCTTACGCGTCAATGCTAAGTGAAAAACCGAGTGACGGGTTTTTTGAGTGCACCCTGAAACCTTTGAACGTGAACGCGCTTCACAACGCCATAAACGATATAGACGGCGTTAGCGTACATTCCTTAGGGGATTCAATCAAAGTATACAAGGAGAACGGCGAAATTACGAATCTTACAAAAAGGCATAATATCCCGAAAACCAAATGCCGCCTCGCGATAGGACACGTTCGTATGGCGACAGAGAGTAATTCGGACGTGAACGCCGCCCACCCGCTCACGTCGCCGTTTTACCCCTCTCTCGCCATAGTTCACAACGGGCAGTTCACGAACTACTATAACACAAGGCGTTTTCTCGAGTCTAAGGGGGCTAAATTCAAGACGCAAAACGACACGGAGGCGGCAAGCCACCTAATAGCCTACATAATGAGCCAAAATGGCGGAGACCTTTCTGACGCGCTGAGATACGCCGCGAACGCCCTTGACGGCGTGTTTTGTATAATAGCGGCTACGCCGAGGCAGATAGGATTCGCCAAGGACAATCTGGGGATAAAGCCTATGCTTATCGCCGATACCCCTGACTGCCTGATTTTGGGTTCTGAACAAATCGAGTTTTCGGCTGTTTCGGGCGATTTATACGCGGACGAGACCGCCCCCGGGGAGGTACGCGTGTGGAATATCTGAATCTGTCAAAAATAGGCGCGAACGAGATAAACAAAGAGATAAAAAACCGCCTGAGCCGCGGCAAAAACCTCACTATAACGGGGACGAACAGCGCGAATAATATATGCGCGGGGCTTTGCGCGGACGCGGAGATAATAATTGACGACAGCACGGGGCTTTATACCGCGAGTTACCTAGAAAACGCGAAAATAACGGTTACGGGGAGCGTGGGCTGGTACGCGGGCGACGATATGATGTCGGGCGAACTTGTCGTTATGAAAAACGCGGGCTGCAACGTCGGCGCGTATATCTGCGGCGGCGGCATAGTTATTCGCAAAAACGCGGGAAGCCGCGTCGGGTACGGAATGAAGGGCGGAAATATTATAGTTTGCGGGAACGTCTGCCGTTTTGCGGCGCAAATGGCAATGGGCGGGCGGCTTATCGTTTTGGGCGGCGCGGGGCAGGAGATAGGCGCGTCTATGTTTGGCGGCGCGGTGTTTTTGCGTGATTCGGACGCGAAAAACAACCTCGGCGCGAACGCGGAATACGGCGAAACGACGGCGGAGGAACGAGAGGAAATCGGGCTTTTGTTTGAAAAATACGAAATCGCCGCCAATCCAAACGAACTGGGCGTTGTTCGTCCGAAAAAGACAAACAGGGACGCGTATAAAATATTTGAACCGCGCCTTGATTTCGCGGGGAAAAAATTTAAGGGAGGGGTTTCGCTGTGACGTGGGACAAGGATACTCTGGCGGAAATCGACTATAAGGCAAAGAACGCTAAATACCGCGTACGCGGCTGCGCGTCCCCGAAAACTTTCCCGACCTTTGACGATTTAATGGTACTTCCGGGTCAGATGACGCGAATGACAATCGATACATACCGCGAACCCTGCGAAACACGCGTAAGCCTTGGCGGGCGTTTCGCGAAAAAGCCCGTCGTCATAGAAACGCCGATAATGCTTGCGGGTATGTCCTACGGGGCAATCAGCAAAGAGGCGAAAATAGCAATCGCGAAGGCTAGCGCAATCGCGGGAACAGTCACGAGCAACGGCGAGGGCGGCATTATACCCGAGGAACGGGACAACGCGTACAGATACAGCGTACAGGTTTTGGCAAGCCGTATGGGATTTACCAAACGAAACATTGAAGTTGCCGATATGATTGAGGTCGTTTTCGGAATCGGGGCGAAACCGGGGCTTTCGGGGCATTTGCTGGGGAGCAAGATAACAAAGGAGATTGCGGAGTTCCGCCAGATACCCGAAGGGCTTGACTTGTACTCGCACCCTCGGGCGGGGGACGCGTT
>BNUF01000188.1 GCA_025997155.1 Clostridia bacterium | reverse complement strand
AAAAGCACGCAAGGATAAAAGTGCTTGAAAAATTTGTTGAAACGCTGGAAAAAAACCTGTGAGTACCAATGTTGAGATATACAGAAAACGCCTTATTCCGAACGAAATTATACATCTTAAGGACGACAGGATTATCTCGGTTACGCGGGACGCAATCGTAACAGAATGGGAAGCTCTAAGGCAGAGGAGCGACTTCCGGTACGGAACGTCGCGGTATTGTATCAACGAGGGCTATAAGATTAGCAAAATGTATACCAAGGATAAAGAATATGTGTATACCTATTGTGATATTATACGAACCGAGCAGGAAGATAACCGATACGTTTTTTGGGATTTATTGGTCGACGTTGTGATTATGCCCGACAATTCGGTAAAAGTACTCGATTTGAACGAGCTGCACACGGCGTACAAAAACGACGTTCTCTCGCTTGACGATTTGTTTTTCGCGCTTGACACTACCGACAGACTGCTTAAGAAGATATACGCGGGCGAGCTTGAGGCATTGGAGCTTTAAAAAAAAGGCGCTTGCCTTGTGACAAGCGCCTTTTCTCTGTTATATAGCGTTGTGCGTGAAACTTGCTATATGAGCGATGGGGATTTCCGTTACCGCGCCGAACCAGCTGCCGTTAAATTCTCTGCCGTAACCATAGCCGAAACCGTAGCCGCTGAAGCCGCCGAGTCCGTACCCTGTGCAGCTTGAGCCTACGGGGCAATTCGGAGCGGACGCTACTTCCGTTATAAGTTTGACGGTGTTTTCGCTGATACCCGCAAGAATCCCTGTGAAGCCGCTGCCTTTCACGTTATGGTATCCTTTATTCAAAGAAATAAACCTTGATTTCGTTCGGAATAAGGCGTTTTCTGTATATCTCAACATTGGTACTCACAGGTTTTTTTCCAGCGTTTCAACAAATTTTTCAAGCACTTTTATCCTTGCGTGCTTTTTTGAGTTGGACTCGATGATAGTCCACGGCGCGTAATCCGTGTCGGTTTGGAGCAGCATCTCGTTTACGGCTTGTTCGTACAAGTCCCATTTTTCGCGGTTACGCCAGTCCTCTTCCGTGATTTTATACTGTTTGAGCGGGTCTTCCTGCCTTGCGGTAAACCTCCGCAGCTGCTCGTCCTTGTCTATCTGAAGCCAAAATTTGAACACGATAGTACCGTGGTGAACAAACTGCCGTTCCATATCCTTGATTTCCTTGAACGCCCGCCGCCACTCGTTGGCGGAGCAAAAGCCCTCCACGCGTTCCACAAGAACCCGCCCGTACCACGAACGGTCAAAAATGGCGATATGCCCGTCTTTTGGGTATTTATGCCAAAAACGCCACAGGTAGTGGTGCGAAAGGTCTTCCTTTGTCGGCGCGGCGATGGGGATAACCTCATATGCGCGGGGGTCCATGGGCTGCGTAAGGCGTTTGATATTGCCGCCCTTGCCCGCCGCGTCCCAGCCCTCATACGCGACAACGACCGAACGGCGTTTCGCGTAAAGCTCAAAGCACAATTCGCTAACCTTGCGCTGATACTTAGCTAGTTTTATTTTATACTCTTCGTCCGATATATCCTTCGCCGCGTCAACGGAACTCAAAATAGAGGTCTGATTCGGCGTAAGTTCGTGTTCGCGAAACTGCTCGCAAGGCGTTGAAAACTCAAAAATCTTCTCTTCCAGAATCTTAATCAAAACCTCGTAAACCTTAACCGTCGCAAAAAGACTGTCGTTCGCTTCGATTATATTCCACGGCGACTCGCCCGTGTTCGTCTTTAAAATCATATTCTCAAAACGTTCTGTGAACTTGTCGTATTTTTTGTTTTGTTCCCAGTCCTTTTCGTCAACCCGCCATTTCGTATTCGGATTCGCCTCAAGACTCTTGAACCGCGTTTTTTGCTCGCTCTTGCTTATGTGGAGGAAAAATTTTATAATAACGTTTCGGTCGTTTGTAAGTTGTTCCTCAAAGGTGTTGATGTCCTCGTAATAGCTTCCGCGTTCTTCCTTGTTCAGTTTCCATTTGCTCAAACTGTCGGGGAACAGCCCTCTGTGCCAGCTCTTGTCCAAAATGGTAATACGTCCTTTTTCCGGCGTTTTCGTGAAATACGACCAGATATACGGACGCATATACGAGTCCTCGGTGATTCTGTTCATCGGGTACACGTTGTAATACCTCGGGTCAAGCGGATTACGCAGACGGCTTATAATCGTGCCCTTGCCCGACGCGCTCCACCCCTCAAACAGGATTATGACGGGTATCCCAATGTCCTTTATCTTTTGTTGAAGCTCGTTCAGCTTTTCTTCAAGAGGTTTTATAAGCATTTTAAATTCTTTCTGCTCCAACCTTTGCGACAAGTCTATTTTATCGAGCATATCATCTCTCCTTATACAAATATAACATAAGTTTATCAGATTGAGAAAAATATTGCAAGCCGTTTATTGGCAACAAGCCGAAAATATGATATTATATAGTCATAATAAACTCGGGGGGATTGACGCGTGAGGAAACTGGCTAAAAAAATACTTATAACCGGCTCGACAAGTTACATAGGCACGTCACTGAAAAATTACTTAGACAGCAAAAACAGGAACGAATACGTCGTGCGTACAATCAGCCTGCGCGATGAAATGTGGCACAAATCGGATTTTTCAAAGTATGACGTAATAGTACACGCCGCCGCCGTCGTCCATACCGACGAAAAAAGCGAGGACATATATTACAGCATAAACACCGACCTTGCGCTGAAAGTCGCCCAAAAGGCGAAGGCGGCGGGTGTCGGGCAGTTTATATTTTTAAGCACGATTGCGGTTTACGGCAACGTCAAAGGCGGAATCATAGGAGCTTCGACCCCGAAATCCCCCGCCACCTTCTACGGCAAAAGCAAACTCAAAGCGGAAACCGCCATTGCCCCGCTTCAGGACGACAAATTCAAGATTGCCATACTGCGTCCCCCAATGATTTACGGCGACGGCGCAAAGGGAAACTACCCGCGCCTTGCCAGGTTTTCCCGCAAAATCCCGATTTTCCCAAATTTCGACAATCACCGAAGTATGCTCTATATAGGCAACCTCTGCGAGTTCATACGCCTTTTAATCGACAACGAGGAAAGCGGCGCGTTTTACCCGCAAAACCACGAATATGTAAAAACCTCCGAAATGGTTCGAATGATTGCCAACGCGAACGGGAAAAAAATCGCCTTCACAACGATTTTCAACCCCTTTATAAAATTTCTTGTGGGACGAGTCGCCGTATTCAACAAGATTTTCGGAACGCTGGTGTACGAGCAAAACCTAAGCGCGTACAAGGAGGACTACAACGTGTACGATTTCAAAACCTCCATAGAGCTCACGGAGCTCGCGAACCTGTAAAGGAGAAACCTATGGACGCGTTTATCGCCGAATTAATCGAATTAAACAAACCTCATCTTATCGCGGAAGCGGAAAAAGTGCGGGTCAACACTATTCTGCTAAACGAAAGAGCCGCAAGCGACGCCGAAATCCCCGCCGGGGCGACTAAAACCGGCGGCTATCCCGACTTACCGCCCTCTATCAGTTATCCTACCGAGTTCGTGAAGGAAACCGAAGCGTCTATGTATTTTATGGCGCAAATAAATCTTCGTGAAGTATCCCCCTATGACAGGGACGGACTTTTGCCGAAAACAGGTATGCTGTACTTTTTTTGGTGCGGATATTTAACGGGCGAGTCAAAAGTTATATATTATAACGGCGACGCCGATTTAACGCGTACCTTGCCGACTTTGCCTTACTTCAACGGCAGTGTTTTTACCAAAGAACCTCTTGAAACAGAGGAATATTGCGTCAGTTGCTTCAAGACCGCCTACGAATATAATTTATCGGGCGAAAAAGCCCCGTGGAATTTTGACGAACAATTTGAAGAGTTGGACGGACTTTTAGCCGTTGCAGATTTTCAGGAAGACGGGACGCGGTTGTTTGGCGTTCCTTGCGGCGGAAACATAGGCGCGCCTCACAAAGGCTCGGTGAATTTATTATGGCTGCCTTGCCAGATAGGGTGCTTGTGGAATATTTATTGGAGAATTGAAAAAGAGGATTTAGCTCGGCGTAATTTTGACGACGTTGTTTATGGTTATGACATTGATTAACGCGGAAAGGATAATAGTAAAAAATGGAAATAATTGCAATACTAATACTTACAGCAATTATTGCGTTGATATCAAACCTATCAAAAAAGAAACCGAAGGTGGAAAAGAAAAAGGTTTATGAAAGATACACAAGAGAACAAGAAGAAACCTGCGAGGAATACAAAAATAAGCAATACGCATACAGCGGAGAAATGGGCGAAAGGGCGTTATTTTTAGAATTAATAAAGCTGTACGA
>BNUF01000187.1 GCA_025997155.1 Clostridia bacterium | reverse complement strand
AAGGTTTAATTATATTCCATTGTGTTGTAGTTAAATCACTTGGATACTTCATTTTCATAGCCCCCTAAATATAATCCTATACTATATATCGGGAAATTTGACGTTTTTTTGAGTACAGGTTCTTAGATAAAGAATATCTAAAAATCCCGACTATAAAAGTTCAGCAAAAGCCTTACGTAGATAATGTTATAAGTTTTGAAGATTATGATTTCCTTAAGCATAGCTTAAAGAAAGACGGCTATATTGACAGTTATTTCCTTGTGTGGATATTGGGAGCTACAGGAACGCGTGTAAGCGAATTCGTACAGTTGAAGATTGAACATGTGAAAAAAGGGCATTGTGATTTATACGGCAAAGGCAAAAAAATGCGTAGAATTTATTTCCCGAAAACTCTACAAGTCGAATTGCTAGTGTGGCTTGCTGAAAATAATCGTGAATCTGGATATTTATTTAGGGGACACGAAACGAAGTCAAACGGCGGGCATATTTCTGTTGGGGCTGTAGGAAGTCGCTTGGACGAAATAGGGAAAAGATATGCTGTCGATAAAACCGTAATGCATCCTCATTCATTTAGGCATATGTACGCTATGACATTTCTTGACAGAGGCGGGGATATGTTCCTTCTCGCGGATTTAATGGGGCATGAGAGCCTTGAAACAACCCGAATTTATCTGCGCCGAACAGCGACGCAACAACGTGCAAAGATTGATGAAATTATAACGTGGTGATTCAGTATAATATTAGACGTTAAAGAATAGCAAAAACCCCACTCACGGGGCGCGTGGGCGGGGCGAAAATGGGATTGCCTTGCGGGTGAATTTGTGAATACGCCCTTGTCAAGTGTTTTTATAAATTTTTTGCAAATATTTTTGGTACGCGTTATAATTATACTGATACAATCTTTGCGACTATCGGGGGGGATTGAGTGAAAAGCCTGTACCATTTGAAACGTGAGATTGAGTTTTTGGACGAGAAAATAGCAGAACTGGAAACGAAAACGACTAAAATCACTAGCGTTATAACGGATATGCCAAAGGCGCGTGATAACGGCGACAAGCTATGCGCGGACGTTGTGAAACTCTTTACGCTGAAAGAACGGCGTTGCAAAAAGGAAGAGCTGTATAATCAGGAGTTGGAACACACACTCGACGCGCTGAAAGCGTTGGAAGATAGCCAGCTGTTCATAATATTTTATAACCGCCTTGTGGAGTTCAAGGACTGGGAGGAAATCGCGGGGATTTTGGGCGGGAAGAATACGTATGATAATGTTAGGCATATGTATTATCGAAATGTGAAAAAGTTGGTACAAAATGGCACAGAAAATAACACAATGGCACAGTCAAATATGATATAATGTAATTATGAAAACATATGCACGACACACTCCTTTCGGTAAAGGGCTTCCGCGAACGGTTACGCGGGGGCTTTTTGTTTGTACATAAAAATTTTTGTAATGAGGTGCATACAATGTGGCAAAACAACACGAGCTAGCGTTCGAAGATTACAGGCAAGGTATGAGCATAGACGAAATATCGAAAAAATACGGCGTTCCAACGGCGACTGTACGAAGTTGGAAAAGTCGGTATAAGTGGGAAAGGGATTGTTGCAAAATTGCAACAGAAATTGCAACAAACGCAACGTTGCAACCGTCGGCTTCTTGGGCGGATATTGAGACGGAATATGTGACGGATATATCTATGAAACCCTGTACTCTTGCGAGTTTGTCTAAAAAGTACAGCATACCCGCCGCGACGATTGAGCAACAGTCTATGCTAGGCAAATGGAGAGTTAAGCGGGACGAGTACAAGGAACAGACCAAACAAAAAGCCCTAGAGAAAACAGCCGAAATCACGGCGGGGGAAATCGCGGTTGCGGTGGCGCGGCAGTTCAGCCTTTCGGGAAAATTGCTTGACAGGTTGGAAAAGGCGTTGTTAGACGGCGGCGAACTAGCCCCAAAAGATTTATTAGCGTTGGCGAGCGTCCTTGAAAAGGGGCAAAAGATACAAGGGGTCATATCGTCTAGGTATGAAGACGACAACGCCTTGGAGGGAACAGTTTCATTCGAACACCTTAACCGATTGAGTACCGACGAGCTAAGAGCTATCGCGGCAATGGAGGGCAAGAGTGAATAACTATACGAGTATAGAAAAATCATACCTTGCAGAGCAAGCTAGACAAGTGTTGGCGCGTCGTTGCCTTATGGATTTCACGCGCTACACCAACGCTAATTATAGCGTTAACTGGCATCACAGGACATATGCTAACGCCCTTGACGACTTTGCGGCGGGTAAGATTAAAAAGCTAATGGTATTTATGCCGCCGCAGCACGGCAAGTCGGAACTTTGTAGCCGCAGACTTCCCGCTAAGATACTTGGCGACAAGCCCGATACTCGAATAGCGTTAGTGTCATACAACCACGACTTTGCGGCGAAATTCAACAGGGACGTGCAACGGATAATTGACACACCAGAATACCGAACGCTGTACCCTGATACCAGTCTAAACACTCAAAATATCCGAACAGTTGTAGGCACTTGGCTTAGGAACGCCGACGAGTTTGAAATTGTCGGCAGGCGCGGTAGTTTGGTAACAGTCGGCACGGGCGGCGGCTTGACAGGGCGTGCTGTTGATGTGCTGATAATCGACGACCCCTACAAAGACCCTAAATCGGCGTGGAGCTTGACTACCAGACAGAGTACGCAGGACTGGTATGACGCGGTGGCGTGTTCACGTTTGCACAACGATAGTAAACAGCTTATCACGCTGACGCGCTGGCATCCAGACGATTTGGCGGGCACTCTGTTAACGCGGGAGGCGGACGAGTGGACGGTTGTTAAGTATCAGGCAATTAAAAGCGGCGAGCCGACAGCGGAAGACCCACGGGCAAACGGCGAGGCGTTATGGGCGGAACGTCACAGTTTAGAACAGTTGTTACAGATAAAAAAATCTAACTCTCACGTGTTCCAAAGTCTGTACCAGCAAGACCCTAAACCCGTTGAGGGGCTTATATACTCTTATTTCGTGGATAACTTGAAAGATTTCATGATACAGCCTGACGAGTTGCCGAAACGTTTTGACCATGTACTAATAGGCGTTGACTGGGGTGATGCGGGGAGTTTGCACTCGTTTACTTGCGTGGGGCTTATCGACGACGGCATGATAGTTCTTGATTCGGACACGTACCCGACAAAAGGCACAACTCCCGCCGACTTAGAACGGGCGGTTGTGAAGTTTGCGGCTAAGCAGTTCAGGGCATACGGCAGAATTGAATCTGTCAATTGCGACCGCTTGAACACGCTTATAAACGGCGTGAGAACGGCTTTACAGGAGGCAGGGCTTAACATTCCTGTAATGAGAGCCCATAAGGCGGCGATACTTGACCGTATACTTGCAACTAGCCGTTTAATGGGGTCGGGGCGGTTACTGCTGTTGCCTAATTGCAAGACGCTAATCAAGGCGTTTAGCGAGGCGGTTTGGAGTCCGAAAGAACAGGACAAACGGCTTGACAACGGAACAACGGATATCGACAGCTTAGACAGTTTCGAGTACGTGTGGGGCGGGTATTTTAAAAAGATTTCGGGGGCGTGATATTATGGGGGTTTTGGGATTTTTCGGGAAAAGAAACGGACAAACGTCGCCGACAGAAACGGCGGTTTACGGCGCGGGCAAAGTTGCTGACGCGCAATTCGATGAAACGCCGTCGCCCACTCTGATTAACAATATCAACGCCCTAGACCTTGCGGCGCAAATATACAGGAACGAGCCGTACTGGTTGTACGTTCCTAAGCCGCGTATTAAAGGCGCGGGTATCGGCGCGTTGGTCGCGGGGGAAGTGTCAAGAATGGTTACGGCGGAAATAACGGCGAAGTTCAGCGTCCCGACTGTACAAGAAGTTTTTGACAATCAAATAAGCCCTTATCTATGCGCCGAGGTTGAAAAGGGTTGGGCGTTGGGCGGGGTTGTGTTCAAGCCCTACTTCGATACGGCGCGGCTTACGGTAGACGCGAACGATAACGTTACGAGCGTAAACGGACAGTTAAGAGTAGGATTTATGTACCCTAATCAGTATCTGATAACATCATATGACAACTCAAAACGCGTACAGGGGATTCAGTTTTTTGAAGTGTACAAAGACCCTAAGGCGGCGAAATGGTACACGCTTGCGGAGACGCAGACGTTTAAGGATAACGCCGTCACGATAACAAATACAGTCTATCTAACGACATCACCGCCTTGCAGGGAACCTGAAGGAGGAGGACGGGTCAACACAATATATGCTGAAGACCGCGATACCGACAATTATGTTGGTATTTTTTCTTACCATAGGTTATTCGGGGACGTTGGGCAAAGCGTACGGGA
>BNUF01000186.1 GCA_025997155.1 Clostridia bacterium | reverse complement strand
ACCTCGTTTTGGAAATGCCCTCGCTCTGCTCGTCCGTGAAAAAATTCAAGCAGTTCCGCTGGCTGTCGCAATCCGCCACCAAAACCCGCTTCCCCATTTCGGCGAACGCATACGCCACATTGATACAAGTCGTGGTCTTTCCGACCCCGCCCTTGTTGTTATAAAACGCTAAAATCTTCATAAAACCAATCCCTTTCAAGTTTATAGTTTCACAAATCCCATTTTTACCCATATATAAGGCACGATAAAGGCGGTAGGGACTGACGACCGCCTTTCGAGTTTGCAACCTCGCCGTGCCATTAAAGCCCTAAGGCGTTTAACCGTAATTAAATTTGCGTTGCAATAACCGTCAAGATAAGGTATAATGTCTTTAAGCAACACCTTACTATCGTTAGGAGAATGAACGCCTATCCCAACCCCCGTGTCCCGCGTCTATCACGACGACTTTTTTGTTTGTCGGGACGGCTGACGCCGAAACGACAGCGCGGCTGTGCGCCCGTTCCCCGAAAAACACCCCCGCCGCCAGTATCGCCGCGTACACATAAATCATCACACGCTCTTTTGTTATACTTATGACCTTTACCTTTTTACTCCTCATAATATCAACCCTTATTTTCACTTGTACATATTTTATTTTAATACATACAAGTATATGCGGATTGTTTATCTGCGGTAATTGCGCAAACCGACGTATAATCGGACATATTGTCGACTTCCGTAATATAGTCGCCGTTGTATGAAAAGGCGCGAATCTCCGTGTTGTCAAGAATCTGATTCAAGGCGTTTTCGGCGTATACGTTTTTTTCGCCCCTTTTCACAAACCGCTCGACTTGATTAACCCACATAACCGCGATATCTTTTGACAATTTATATAGTGGTTGAAACGCGAAACAGTCGCTGTCAAAGATATTTACAGATACTTCCTTGAGCAATCCGTTTTGTACGCGTCCTTTGAAATCTTTTTCAGACAGCGGCAGTTTCTCGTTGTATAAGCATAGCGTTTTTTCTTTGTCCGCCAGTATCTTTACAATCAACTCTTTGTTAAAAACCAAGTCCCCGTGCAAAATCAACATATCGCCGTCAATGTGAGATTTTGCCAAATACATAGAGTAAATATAATTTGTCGTCTCGTATTGCGGATTATATACAAACTCAAACCTTATCCCCGAAAAACTTTCACTCGCCTTTATAATTTGTTCTTTTAGGTATCCCAGAGTAACGACAAATTCTGTTATGCCGCAATCGCTAAGTATTCTAATCTGGCGTTCAAATATAGTCTCCCCGTTCGGCAAACGTAACATAGCTTTAGGCTTGTCTTTGGTAAGAGTCCCCATTCTGCTGCCAAGTCCCGAATTAAATATCAACGCTTTCATAATTCGCCCACCTTTCGCATAAAACAAATTTTATTATCGGCGGGCGTTATTGTCGGTCTGCCCAAGTCCGTTCTTGAACCTTGTTTGGTGTATATGACAAGCGCCGCCGCGCCTTCCTTTTTCAAACGCCGAACGCCGTCTTTTATTTCGGCGGACGTCTTCGCGGTATATACGTTCGTAAACCCCATACCGCTTAGAATTTTTGGTATATCAATATCAAAAGCGACTGTCGGCTGTCCGCCGACCGACTCATGAGCTCCGTTATTTATCAGTATGTATTTGAAATTCGCGCCGCATTTTTGAGCAATTACCGCAAGCGCCCCCAAGTGCATCAAAAACGCTCCGTCGCCGTCGATACAGTAAACGGTTTTTTCGGTATGAAGGCTTAGCCCGAAGGCGATAGAGGACGCGTGTCCCATTGAGCCAACGGTTAGAAAATCATTGCTATGAGACTGATTATTCTTCTCTCTGATTTCAAATATTTCACGGGAGGTTTTGCCCGTCGTGGACACGATAAAATCCCTGTCGTCTAAGGCATCAATTATTTGCGTAAGCGAAAACTCCCGCGTCAGCGTATATCCGCACTCCTCTTTGTGGAACGAGTACTCTGAAAAAGAGCTTTTTTTAACGATAAGCGCAATCGGTTTGCCGTTGTCTTTCATGTAGCGAACGCAATAGTCAATCTGGCTTTTGTAGTCTTCTTCCAAAATAATAGCGGGGATATCAAAAGTTTTAAATAATTCCAACGTAACCGCACCTTGTTTTTTATGCTGGGGTTCGTCAAGGGTATTAGGTTCTCCGCGCCACCCGACAACAAGCAGCATAGGAATAGAATAAACCGTACTGTCCGCCAGAGACAGCAACGGATTAACCGCGTTACCTATTCCAGAGTTTTGCATATAGACTACCGCGCTTTTGCCAGTCGCAAGGTGATAGCCCGCCGCTATTCCTATTGCGTTCGCTACATGAAAGACAACGGCAAACCGATTGCGCTTATCGTTAAAAAAAGCTCTTTTTCAGAGTACTCGTTCCACAAAGAGGAGTGCGGATATACGCTGACGCGGGAGTTTTCGCTTACGCAAATAATTGATGCCTTAGACGACAGGGATTTTATCGTGTCCACGACGGGCAAAACCTCCCGTGAAATATTTGAAATCAGAGAGAAGAATAATCAGTCTCATAGCAATGATTTTCTAACCGTTGGCTCAATGGGACACGCGTCCTCTATCGCCTTCGGGCTAAGCCTTCATACCGAAAAAACCGTTTACTGTATCGACGGCGACGGAGCGTTTTTGATGCACTTGGGGGCGCTTGCGGTAATTGCTCAAAAATGCGGCGCGAATTTCAAATACATACTGATAAATAACGGAGCTCATGAGTCGGTCGGCGGACAGCCGACAGTCGCTTTTGATATTGATATACCAAAAATTCTAAGCGGTATGGGGTTTACGAACGTATATACCGCGAAGACGTCCGCCGAAATAAAAGACGGCGTTCGGCGTTTGAAAAAGGAAGGCGCGGCGGCGCTTGTCATATACACCAAACAAGGTTCAAGAACGGACTTGGGCAGACCGACAATAACGCCCGCCGATAATAAAATTTGTTTTATGCGAAAGGTGGGCGAATTATGAAAGCGTTGATATTTAATTCGGGACTTGGCAGCAGAATGGGGACTCTTACCAAAGACAAGCCTAAAGCTATGTTACGTTTGCCGAACGGGGAGACTATATTTGAACGCCAGATTAGAATACTTAGCGATTGCGGCATAACAGAATTTGTCGTTACTCTGGGATACCTAAAAGAACAAATTATAAAGGCGAGTGAAAGTTTTTCGGGGATAAGGTTTGAGTTTGTATATAATCCGCAATACGAGACGACAAATTATATTTACTCTATGTATTTGGCAAAATCTCACATTGACGGCGATATGTTGATTTTGCACGGGGACTTGGTTTTTAACAAAGAGTTGATTGTAAAGATACTGGCGGACAAAGAAAAAACGCTATGCTTATACAACGAGAAACTGCCGCTGTCTGAAAAAGATTTCAAAGGACGCGTACAAAACGGATTGCTCAAGGAAGTATCTGTAAATATCTTTGACAGCGACTGTTTCGCGTTTCAACCACTATATAAATTGTCAAAAGATATCGCGGTTATGTGGGTTAATCAAGTCGAGCGGTTTGTGAAAAGGGGCGAAAAAAACGTATACGCCGAAAACGCCTTGAATCAGATTCTTGACAACACGGAGATTCGCGCCTTTTCATACAACGGCGACTATATTACGGAAGTCGACAATATGTCCGATTATACGTCGGTTTGCGCAATTACCGCAGATAAACAATCCGCATATACTTGTATGTATTAAAATAAAATATGTACAAGTGAAAATAAGGGTTGATATTATGAGGAGTAAAAAGGTAAAGGTCATAAGTATAACAAAAGAGCGTGTGATGATTTATGTGTACGCGGCGATACTGGCGGCGGGGGTGTTTTTCGGGGAACGGGCGCACAGCCGCGCTGTCGTTTCGGCGTCAGCCGTCCCGACAAACAAAAAAGTCGTCGTGATAGACGCGGGACACGGGGGTTGGGATAGGCGTTCATTCTCCTAACGATAGTAAGGTGTTGCTTAAAGACATTATACCTTATCTTGACGGTTATTGCAACGCAAATTTAATTACGGTTAAACGCCTTAGGGCTTTAATGGCACGGCGAGGTTGCAAACTCGAAAGGCGGTCGTCAGTCCCTACCGCCTTTATCGTGCCTTATATATGGGTAAAAATGGGATTTGTGAAACTATAAACTTGAAAGGGATTGGTTTTATGAAGATTTTAGCGTTTTATAACAACAAGGGCGGGGTCGGAAAGACCACGACTTGTATCAATGTGGCGTATGCGTTCGCCGAAATGGGGAAGCGGGTTTTGGTGGCGGATTGCGACAGCCAGCGGAACTGCTTGAATTTTTTCACGGACGAGCAGAGCGAGGGCATTTCCAAAACGAGGT
>BNUF01000185.1 GCA_025997155.1 Clostridia bacterium | reverse complement strand
AATCAGACTATTTCAGAAAGATGTACCGCGCTCACGAAATCATTGCGGACATCAGCGAGAGGATTGATAAACTGTACTCGTCCGCAACGTCGATAAGCCCTGTCAATGACGGTATGCCGAAATCGCCCGACCCTCAAAGATTCGAGAAGAAGATTGTTGAAATGGCAGACCTACGAACGCTCGGCGAAAATTTGCTTATACAGCGGGCAAAATTTGATTTATTCATATGCTCAATCAATGCAAGCGACGCTGATGTGCTTAGTATGCGCTATGAGCAGAGGAAAGGGTGGAAAGAGATTGCGGGGGAATTGAAGATAGCAGTATCAACCGCAAAGGAAATTTTACATCGTGTTGAAGAAGAAGCAGACATTTTCGGCTGTTTTCGTCCTCTTACAACCGAAAGCATACGTCAAAACCCTTGATATTAGAAAACAGGTGTGGTATAATTATAATTGCGTAGGACTGAATAGAGATGACCGAAAAGGTTACACCTTAAAAGTCCTGTCGCGGGTAAGACACCACGCCTGTCAAACCCTTAAAAAACGCGGCAAATAAGCGATTTTCTTACGTTTTCCCATTGACAAATACTCGTCCGTGTGGTATAATGTAAGTAATCAAAAAACTCCCGCAAATGCCGCTGACAAGCGGCGTTTGTCATTTATGAAAGGCGTGGTGAAAAAATGATTTACACAAGCAGATTCTACAATCCCGAATTGAAGACGGGCAAGTACACGACGGTTCGCGTTTCCCTCGGTTCTCCGAGGTGGAACGTAGGTTATACTATCGACGGAGCGATAAACGAACTTATGCCGAAAGGCTTGTTCGGGAATTACGATGATGACCGTCCCGGATTTGAGCGAGAGTACCGAAAACTCCTTGAACGTGTTGGAGTGGACCGCATAATGAACCAACTTTGCGGTTACTCAAATCAAGGCAAAGACGTAGTTCTTCTCTGTTATGAAGATATAAGAAAGGGCGAGAATGACTGGTGTCACCGGGTAATGTTTGCTGATTGGTGGAAAGAGAAGACAGGGGAAATTATCGAAGAACTGTTTGACCCCACCACCCCGAAGATTGACAAGCCAAAGAAAGTGGCAGTTGCTCCGACAGTCAAAGCCGAACCGATACAGGAAGAATCAGCCCCGGTACAGATGTCGCTGTTTAATTTTGCATAGACCCCCACGGGGCGGGCAACCGCCCTACATAAGCGGACTTAGTTTAACGATAGAACACCCGGCTTCCCGCCGGAAAGCGCACGTTTAACTCGTGCAGTCTGCTCCAAAAATTATTATACTGATATAGATTGAGCCGCAGACGATTGTCTTGCGGCTTTTTGCTTGGAGGTGAGCGATATGTTTCACGGTTCTCTGCCGGATAGCGTTCAGCGAATAATGGGCGACGGCGTTCGCCGTTGGAACTGCTCGGACATTTTCATAGGCTGTTCCGGCAACTTCACCATTGAGCGTATGCTGAAAGGCGTAACAGACGCTCGGCTTCATGGCAACGATGTGACGATTTACTCTTGCTTGCTCGGCGACTATTTTGCGGGAGTTCCGCTCACGGCAAGGTTCAACGAAAATTACGACGGTCCTATGACCTTTCTCCGTGACTATATGAAAACGGATATAGATATTGTGACAGTTGTGATGTTGCTATCCAAGATGTCCGTTTATCTCGGCTCAAAGCCTAACCCCTACTATCTTAAAATGATAGACGCATACAAAGCGCAATGGGGAACGATATTTGAGCAGACACGAAGTAAGTTGGAGAAAGCAGGGCAGTTCCTCTCATCGTTCTATTCCGGTGATGTTATAAAGTGGGTAGACGAAGTGCCGCCGGAACAAGGCTTCATCTGCTATCCACCATTCTATTCCGGCGACTATGAAAAGATGTTCAAGGTGATTGAGCAGATTATAGAATGGGAACAGCCGGAATATGAGATGATTGACAAGGACAAAATCTTTGAGATGTTCCGCAAGCTGACCGAGCGCGAGTATTTTATGTTCGGCACGAACGACGAACTCGAAGAATTTTCAGATTATCTTGTCGGAGTGTCGCAGACTACCAATCGCGGCGTTCCGCTTTATATTTACTCGAAAGCCCCGAAGTCACGGATTGTAATGCCGAGCCAACAAGTAGACAGCCTGTTCGTCGAGCGTATAGGCAAAGACGAGGACATAGGCGACAAGATAAGGATAATGGAACTTAAAAGCGAGAACTTCCGCGCCTTGCGTTCGCAGTATATGAACCCTTACATCAAGCCGGGAAGTGAAACGTCAAGTTACGGAGTAATCGTTGATAATAAGCTGATAGGCGTATACGCGTTTAGCGCAAGCCCTACATTATCGAACTGGGATAAGCACATCGAAACGCCCACAATGTACCTTTTAAGCGACTTCCCGATTGCCCCCACAAAATATAAACGCCTTGCTAAACTCGTGCTATACGCGGCTCTAAGCAAAGAATCAAAGTTGTTAGCGGAACGCATAACCAATCACCGCATACGCTCTCTTGTCACAACTGCGTTCAGCAAAAACCCGGTGTCAATGAAATATCGCGGACTGTTTAAGTTGCTTAACAAGAAAAAGCTTGACGGCGTTGATGAGGGCGAAACAGATATGTCGAAGATTTATTACAATCAAGGTTATCAACTTAACTATGGCGCGGCAATGGGCGAATGGACGCTTGCGGAGGGACTTGCGTTGTGGAAACAAAAACATTCCCAAACAGAGGGCAGGGAGGAACGATGAACGTATTCACGGTCGAGGTTAATCCGCGTGAGGTTAAGTTACTTGAAACCAATGCGCGGTATATGAAGCACGAAGAATTTAACCGCCTTGTAGATAATGTCCGCAAGGACGGCAAACTGACATCTACTCCGTTCCTTTGTAAGGACGAAGACGGCAAGTGGCTTTGCTTGTCCGGCAACCACAGGACGCGGGCGGCAATTGAAGTAGGCATTGAGTCTATAACGTGCCTTGCGACAGACGACCCTTTGGACGAGGAACAGCGAATAGCTATCCAGTTATCTCACAACGCCATTGCGGGGCAGGACGACCCGGCGACACTCAAAGCATTGTATGAGAAAATCCTTGACACAAGTTTGAAGAAGTACAGCGGGCTTGATGACAAGACGCTCGAACTACTTGACAAGTTTTCGACTATCAGCATATCGGAAGCGAACCTCACTTTTCAGACGCTCTCAATGGTTTTCTTGCCGAATGAACTGGAAGCGGCGAAAAAGGTCATTGACGAAGCAAAAGACCGCATTAAGAACTCTGATGAGATATGGCTTGCGAGAATGTCAGATTATGACAAGTGGCTTGACGCACAGGAAACCGTAGGCTCTGCTCACAATGTCAAGAACGTGGCGACGGCGGTTGACATCATACTCAAAGTATTTGAACGCAATATCACGCAGTTGTCCGAAGCGTGGGAGGAAACGCCCGACGACAAGAGGTGGGTGCCTATCGAAACGGTAATAGGCAGAACAAAGATACCCGCCGAATGTGCAAAAGTCTTAAAAAAGACGTTAGATAAAATGGTGGGAGCGGAAGAAATTTCGTCAAAGGAATTGTTTAGAGGAATTGAACTGCTCTGCCAAAATTATCTTGACGGAAAGTAGAGGTGAAGCCGTATGGCGAACATATCCAAGTATAACTCTGATTATCACGACGACTGGGCGTGGTCGCTTGCGGTTAAAGGTTGTACCGATAACGAGATAGCGGACGCAATGCACGTTTCGCGAAAGACAATTTGCTCGTGGAAAAAGGAACACCCCGGTTTCGCAAAATCCTTGAACGAGGGCAAGGATATAGCCGACAGCAAGGTTGAACGAGGGCTTTACAACAGCGGCATAGGTTATTATGTTGACGAGGAAGAACGAACGATTGAAGTCGGTAAAGACGGAACGACGAAGTTAGGCGACTTGCGAACCAAGAAGCGGTTTATACCGCCAAATGTTACCGCGCAGATATTTTGGTTAAAGAACCGCAAGAAAGACCAATGGCGCGACGTTACCCGGAACGAAGTGTCGGGCATTGACGGCAAAGCCGTTGAGTTTCAGCAAGTTCAAGTCTATCTGCCGGAAAAGGAGGAATTAGAGTAAGATGTGGAGAAAATCATATTCAGACCGCAGAAAGGCAAACAGGAGAAATTTCTTGCCTGTCCCGCCGACATTTGCATATATGGCGGCGCGGCGGGCGGCGGCAAAAGCTACGCCTTGTTGCTTGAACCTTTAAGGCATATAGCCAACAGCCAGTTTGCGGCGGTTACGTTCCGAAAGACGAACCCGCAGATACTTAACCCCGGCGGCTTATGGACGGAGAGTTTTAACATTTACGGAAAATTAGGCGCGACACCTAAGCTATCGCCAAAGCCGATGTGGAAATTCGGGAGC
>BNUF01000184.1 GCA_025997155.1 Clostridia bacterium | reverse complement strand
GTTTCAGAATGCTGTTTAATGTACCTTGGGGAATATCGCCACTATGGTTTGGCACAGTTACTTTTCCTTTTTTGGTAGCGTGTTCGTACTGCTTGTGCGAACCGCTATTGCTTTTAACTTCGTACCAGCCGTCGGCTCGAATGATTTTTATTATCTCTCTCGCTCTCATTTTCCCCCTCCTTATATTAATATTATACTCCTTGTTAGTACGTATTGTCAAGTGTTTTTATAAATTTTTTGCAAATATTTTTGGTATGTGTTATAATTATACTGATACAATCTTTGCAACTATCGGAGGGGATTGAGTGAAAAGCCTGTACCATTTGAAACGTGAGATTGAGTTTTTGGACGAGAAGATAGCGGAACTGGAAACGAAAACAACTAAAATCACTAGCGTTATAACGGATATGCCAAAGGCGCGTGATAATGGCGACAAACTTTGCGCGGACGTTGTGAAACTCGTTATGCTGAAAGAACGGCGTGACAAAAAGAATGAGATGTATAATCAGGAGTTGGAGCGTACAATCGACGCGCTGAAAGCGTTGGAGGATAGCCAACTATTTACAATATTTTATAACCGCCTTGTAGAGTTCAAGGACTGGGAGGAAATCGCGGGGATTTTGGGCGGGAAGAATACTCCTGACGGTACACGAATGAGATTTAATCGCAATAAAAAACTTGTAACAGAATGTTCAAAATGTTCTCAAATGTTCACGTCAAGTATGATATAATGTAATTGTGAAAACATATGCACGACACACTCCTTTCGGTAAAGGGCTTCCGCGAACGGTTACGCGGGGGCTTTTTGTTTGTACATAAAAGATAAGGCGGTGAACCTATGCCAAAAGGTATCAATAATAATTTAATACCGCACGACGAACGAAGCAAGAATGAAGCAAGAGAAAACGGAAAAAAGGGCGGTGAGAAGTCTGGCGAGGTTCGCCGAAGGAGGAAGACGCAAAAGCAGATATTACAACAAATCTTGGACGCGCCGCCGAACGTCTTGGCGTTGGGTGAGGAAGTCTATTTTTTCATACAAAATCTGGGAATAAGCCTTGAAGATATCGACAGCAACGAATATTTAAGCATGGTAATGTTATACAAAAGTTCGCTTGAAGATGTTAAATCGAGGGAGTATCTTGATAAGCTGATTGGTCGCCACCCTGAACTGAAAATCAAACTTGCGGAGCTGAAAATCAGGCAAGAGCAATGGGAGACGGAGAAACGGAGGGAGACGGAATCGGCAGGGAACGGAGACGCGGTGGCGATAATAGATGACCTACAATAACACAATCAGACTTTCGGATATTGTCGCGCCGACTTTTGCGAAACCGCACGCGACACTTAAACAAGGCGGTGTGAATCAGCTCGTATTACGCGGGGGCAGAGGCTCGGGGAAGTCGTCTTACGCGTCAATCGAGGGAATATTGACGATTATCGGGAACAGGGACACCCACGGCGTTGTCCTGCGGAAAGTGTCAAATACATTGCGTTCGACCGTGTTCACACAATATCAGTGGGCGGTGTCTGAATTGGGGTTGTTTGGGAAATTCAGGCGTACCGTGTCGCCTATGGAATTGACATATATTCCCACAGGGCAGAAGATTATGTTTTTCGGGGCGGACGACCACGGCAAACTGAAGTCGATTAAGCCGTCCTTCGGATATATCGGGTATTTGCATTTTGAGGAACTTGACCAGTTCTCGGGCGAGGACGAAATACGGAGCATTGAACAGTCCGTACTGCGCGGCGGCAAGGCGGTTGAGATAAAATCCTTTAACCCGCCGCGAACGCGTGACAACTGGGCGAATAAGTATTGTTTGACAGATAAGCCCGAACAGCTGATACACGACAGCACGTATCTTACAACGCCGCGTGAGTGGCTTGGAGAGCGTTTTGTGAATGACGCGGAATATCTTAGGGAGATAAACCCCGCCGCCTATGAACACGAATATTTAGGCGTTCCGAACGGGACGGGCGGGAGCGTGTTTGAGAACGTCGAACTAAGGGAAATCGCCGACGCGCAGATAAAGAATTTTGACAGAAGATACAACGGGCTTGATTTCGGGTGGTATCCCGATATCGCGGCGTTCACTCGTTCACATCACGACGCGGCGCGGGGAATTCTTTATATATTTGACGAATACACCGCCAACAAAAAGCCCAACAGAGAACTGGCGGAAATAATCAAGCCGCGCCTAAGCGGCGAAGATTTATACTGCGATTCGGCAGAGCCAAAGTCGATAGCGGATTTATACGAATACGGAATCAGGGCGAGGGGTGCGGAAAAAGGCGCGGGGAGCGTCGATTATTCTATGAAATGGTTGCAAAGTTTGAATAAAATCGTTATTGATTTTAAACGTTGCCCTGTATCAGCGGAAGAATTTGTAAATTATGAGTACGACCGCAACAAGGCGGGGGAAGTGATTAGCGGGTATCCCGACAAAAACAACCATTGTATAGATTCTGTCAGGTATGCTTGCTGGCGTATATGGCAACGGCGCGGAAATCAATAAAACGAAAAGGGGCGAGAGATTGAATACGATTAGAAGTATCATAGATTGGTTTAAAAAACTATTCAATATCAAGCCGAGTACCGACGAAAGTAAGGTTGCGGAAAATCAGGAATACGCCAAAAAATTCAGCGACACGAAGGATATAAATATAACTGCCATAGTGTCAAATAAGTTATCAAATTTGACTGTATCGGATTTAAAGATTAAGGTCGAAGGGGATAACGCAAGGGCGAAATTGTTCAATGAATATCTTGAATCTACAATTGACAATTTGGGGACGATTACGTCGCGGATTTTGGGGACAGGCGGCGTTGTGCTGAAACCCTGTATCGACGGCGAACACATAGACGTTGACATTATTCCGCAAGACCGTTTCCTTGTGATTGAAAGTTCTGGGAAACACATCAGAAAGGCGGGGTTTATTGCCGAAACGATACAAAAAAATAATCGGCAGTTCACGCGGATAGAGTACCATACTTTGGAAAATGACGGATTATATACCATTGAGCAGAGGGCGTTACAGGACGGTAACGAAATTTCAATTGCGCTTGTGGAAGAATGGGCTATAATGCAACCGATAGTCACGATATCGGGCGTTAAGCAAATGCTGTTCGCCGTGGTTGCGTGTCCTACCGATAACCGAAAAGATATAGACACCGTGTACGGAGTGCCGATTACGCACGGACAAGGCAAATTGATAGGCGGCATATCGGAAATTTTAGAGGAGTTGCAAAAAGAGTTTGTCAATAAACGGAGCTTTGTAGGTGTTTCGGATATGTTATTTGACGAAAACAACAAATTGCCGACAGACGGAATATTCAAGAAATTCAGTAGTAGTGAGGCTAATTTTTTCGAGGAATTTTCGCCCGACATTCGGGTGTCAAGTTATATTGAGGGCGTGAATTATAAGCTTGAATTGCTTGAAAAGGCGATAGGCGTAAACAAGGGCGTTCTCACAAATATGGATACCGCGAACGCCACCGCTACGGAAATACGGCGGAGTACTAAGGACACGTTCTCGCTTGTAGATACGATAAGAAAACGCCTAGAAGTAGGTATACGCGACTTGTTATACGCCTTTGACGTTCTTGCGAACGCGAACAATTTAACCCCGCGGGGCGAGTATGAGGCGGTATTCGACTGGAGCTATGACCTACTCGAGGACAGCTCGGAAACGTTTAAGCAGTATTTGGAATTAGTGTCAATCGGGGCAATGCGTCCAGAGGAGATACGGGCGTGGGTGCTTGACGAAGATATCGAAACCGCGAAAAAGAACTTGCCGCTAAGCGAGCAATTGTTATCAGGCGTTGATTTAGGCGCGTATTCGGGGGGGGGGATAACGCAAACACAAGAAAGCTCTAACGGCAACTCGGGCAAGTCCCTGAACGGTGCGCAAACTCAAAGCCTTATTGCCGTGATAGGACAGCTTGCTATGGGCGTTATCACCGAGGGGCAAGCCGTGAATATTATTTCAGCCGCAATCGGCGTATCAAAAGAGGAGGCGCTTAAACTCGTTCGCGGTACGGTGTAGGGGGGTACTAATGTTTGACGACACAAAGTTGCAAGACCTATACCAAAAACTAGAACGCGACACCATAGACCGCATATGCACCCGCGTTAATAAAATCGGGCATTTATCCGCGAGTGATACCCACGCCTTACAAGAATTGTCAAGGCTCGGCGGCGATATGGACGCGATATCGCGGGAGATTGCCGTCACGCTGAAACAGTCCGAAATTATGGTACAGGATTTATATATTCGGGCGGCGATAGAAGATTATGATTTCCAAAAAGCGGTATTTGACAAGTTGGGAGTTCCTGTCGTTCCGTTTTCCGAAAATCCGATTATGCTCGGGTTGGTTGCGGATATAGCGGTAGTTACGAATACG
>BNUF01000183.1 GCA_025997155.1 Clostridia bacterium | reverse complement strand
TTCACCTGACCTTAATCCGATTGAAAAATTGTGGGCAAATGTTAAAAGAAGATTGAGATTTCATATGCACAAATTTGATTCTTTTTGGGATGCGTTGGCTAACGCTTTTAAATAGCCTCGACTATATGCTGGAGCGCCAGCACACGTTCACAGAGCCTGAAAATGTTTTCACACCCAGCGAAAGGGGCTTTACGGACTTTATCGGCAACAGGCTCGAATTTTCGGCGGCTTTCTTTTACCGGATTTACGACGACGCGGTTGTGGAAGAACTAAGGAAGATTGCGGAGCCTTTGCTGCCCCAAACAGTTGAGAGGAGTGTGTTATGACGCAAGAAAAAGCATCTAAAACTCAACAGAGCTTCAAGGAGTGGCTGGTCGGTGCTGAATGTTCCACCTTCCAATATCGAAGAGGCAACGATCGTTACACCATAATCCTTGTACGGAAAAACGCCGATTTTGACTATCTGTATTGTCAGCGGCAATATAACGATGATGGGATCAGGCGCGGAGACCAATTCAATTACGAGGGGATTTATTGCAAGCGGGACGGCAAGGTTTATGATTGGCGTTATAATGTCCGAGATCTTGGAGATATTGGCGCAGAAAATGGCGGTGGCTCACAAACGCTGTACAATCGGCTGGAGGAAGCTATTCGCGGCGCGGTCGAGACAGACATAGGCAATGACCGCCGCAATCTGCGCGTTAACGAGATTTCCGACGCGCGGTGGCTGGAGCGATTGGCGCATTTTTCAAAGTACACGGCGCTTGACAGGGCGAGGAGCTTATTCCTTTTCGGCGATGAGGAAAGCGGCGGCAATGGCGATGGTTACGCCTTTATCTTCAAGTGCAGTTATTCCCCCGAGGAATGGACGGAGGACTCCCTGTTGGCATACATTCTCGACCCTGCGGGATATACTTCCGCTGAAACGGCGGACTATATGGAAAACCATCAAGAGGAAATGCTGGTCGCTTTTTTGGAGGGCGATATGATCGCGGCGGAATACGCCGCGCTGTTGGCCAATCCGCGGAATAACGCGCACATAATAAAGCGGATTATACAGGCAGTAACGGCTTCTCCAGCAAAAACGGTCAATGTCGCCATTCTCAAAAATGGAGTAGAATTGACTCTCAAGGCCGGAGCTGACCAGTTTCGCGCAGATTGCAACGACCGTTACAATAACTGGAATATGGCGCCTGCGGACGTATGACGCTTGAGGACGTGTTCGGGCGCGGCACCAATTACGTGCCGGAAGATATACTTAGTGTTACCTATAGACGCGCCGCTTTGTATGAGACGCAAGAGGGCGCGGAGCAGGAGGATACCATATGAGCGAGAGAAAGAAAATCTATGGCGAGTTGTGTGCGTTATTGACGGACTACGAGGGGAACGGTTCCGGCGTCCCGGTCGAAACCGAGGATTTATACCGTATGCTGGTAAAAATCCAGAACTGCTGGGAGGACGTTATTACTGCGCGGGATTAATAAATATCAACAGGGGGCGGTTCAATGAGCTTTTTTTGAGGATGAGCTACGAAAAATATTTGGCGTGGTGAAGGGTTCGCCCATTCGCGACGCCCGCTTTGTCGGGCGTGCGTGCGTCGGGCGGCTTGGCGAGACGACCAACGTAAAAGTGTAATTTGCTACGCTTGGCACGCACGAGAAGTACGAGGCGTTAAAAGCGACGGTGTTTAACCGTAATGAAGGCGTAATTGACACAAGTACGTTTCGCTTCAGCGATGTTCTCGGTGAAAAGTCCGTGAATTCCCGTTATATAAGCGATATCGTTCCACACGCCCGGACGGATAACGGCAAAACCGAAGGGTACGCCTATAATCCGAACGCCGCCGATTACCGCGCTTTAACCGTCGCCGTCAACAGCTACCTTGAGGTGTTTCTTGACTTCGATTGCGTCGGCGAGCAGTTCGCGCAGTGAACGACCAGCGTGCCGACGCGAGAGCGGGAGACGGACAAGGCGCAAAGCGGCTATACGTCAGTCTTGGGGGCGATTGAGGACGGTAAGAAAAAGCCCCGCCAACCACGCAAACAGACGGCGGCTAAAACAAAGGACAATCAGGAATTGCAGTAGGCCTTAACGAAAGCACGAAGCGCCGATATCTAGGCAACAACGGGTATCGGCTATTTTTTAAGGGAGTGATTGCATGAGTAAAAATTTCAGGCTTGTCGTCGCGGAAAAACCATCAGTTGGAAAGAGTATAGCAACCGTCATTGGCGCAAAAGAGCGTGGAGACGGCTTTTTGATCGGCAACGGATACATCGTGTCGTGGTGTTATGGGCATTTGGTAGAGCTGGCCGCGCCGGAAACCTACGGCGAAAAATACAAACGCTGGTCGCTGGCTGCGCTTCCGAATTTTGCCCGAAAGGTGGCAATATAAGGCTTCCAAAGACGCCAAGAAGCAGTTGGACGTTTTGAAAACGCTGCTGAACCGCGCTGACGTGGAATCCGTCGTGTGCGTAATGGACGCGGGGCGCGATGGGGAGCTCATATTTCGTTTGGTCTACGATTTCTGCAAATGCCGTAAACCCGTAAAGCACCTATGGATCAGCAGTTTGGAGGATACGGCGATCCGCGAGGGTATCGTTAGTTTGCGCGACGGAGAGGACTTCCGCAGCCTTTATGACGCCGCGCTGTGCAGGGTGCAGGCTGATTGGCTGGTCGGACTGAATATGACTAGGCTGCTCTCTTGCTTATATGGCGGGATTTTACTGAATGTCGGCAGGGTGCAATCGCCGACACTGGCGATGATTGTGGAACGTGAGCGGGCGATTTAAGGGTTTGTGTCCGAGCCGTTTTATACGCTGGTGATTGACTGCAACAGCGAAAATTGCGTCGGGTTTACGGATGTGGGCGAACGTTAGACGGATGTGGCCATAGCCGAGGATATTCGCTTTGCCGCTGACGGGAAGGACGCTTCCGTCCTGTCGGTAGAAAAAACGCGGAAAACCACCGCCCCGCCGAAGTTATACGACCTGACGCTACTTCAGCGCGACGCCAATAGGCTTTTGGGCTATACCGCCCAGCAAACGTTGGATTTTCTCCAATCGGACTATGAAAAGAAGCTTTGCACATATCCGCGAGTGGACAGCAACTACCTGACCGATGACATAGGCGGCACGGCGGCAACGGTTATCGGAGCGGTGAAGGGGATGTTCTCATTTGGCGAGACTGTTTCTTTTTCGCCCGATATCGCCCGCGTGACGAACAACTCCAAAGTTTCCGACCATCACGCCATTATCCCGACGATTGGACTCGGCAAGGCTGATTTGGCGGCGCTTCCCGCCGGGGAGCGTGACATCTTGACGCTGATCGCCGCCTTAGCACATAGCCCTGCCCGAAGAAATTCAGCGCAAGTTCAACTGGTTCCCCGACGTCGGGGCGCATTGCCCCGTTATGGTGAGTTCTATGGTGTCGCATATGATGCTTACCAACAAAGGCATTAACAAAGTTCAATTCGCGAAACGGGCAAAAGAAGACATCCACGACGAGGACGGCAATATTGAATACTACAAAGGCGAGATTTTGCTTGACTCCTCCGGCGAACCGATTACAGACCTTGTGCCGCTGATAGACGAATATTTCGGCGACGCGTTGTTTGAAACGTCAGGCAATCCAAAAGAAGTTTGGAAGAAATATTCGGCGGCAAAGATACCATATAATCCAGGCGGCAAGTACAGAACCAAACAAGCGGGCAAATGGGCGACAGTCGCCGAGATGATTAACAACGAGTGGAAACTTCCGCTCTACGAGCCGCAGCGTCCCGCAGGGGCGTATCTCGTTGATACAGAACCCGTAAACACAATGATTTTGGCTATGACTCGAGCAGGAAAGGGGAACTTGACCCAGTTTGTTGCGTGAGCAGCAAATTCTATATGTTAATTGCTTTGAAACCCTAAATCTCTTTTACCGAAACAGTGGTTGGAAATATAATGGTTGCTGAGATTCAGACCAAAAAAAATCAAAACAGAATGGCCTTGTGATAGAATAAGCTAAAAAAAGAAAGGAGTTCAAAACTCAGTGTCATCACAAAGAACATTCACATCTGAATTCAAAGCAAAAATAGCAGTAGAGATTTTAAGTGAAAAGAATACTATTTCAGAGATTGGAGCTCGGGAAAACATTTCGCCCAAGCAACTGGGAAATTGGAAACGAGAATTTTTAGGCAACGCATACCGCGCGTTTTCTGTAACAAAAGATGAAAAAACCGCGAAAGAATCCGAACGCGCCGCAAGGGAACGAGAGCAAGAGCTTATGGCAAAAATAGGTCAACTCACATATGAGTGCGACTGGCTTAAAAAAAATATGGACAAGTTGGAGGTTTCGCAAAAGGCGGCAATTCTTGACGACGACCCAAAACTTTCTATAAGGCGTCAGTGCGAGCTGATTGGTTATAATCGCTCTAATTATTACTATTCGCC
>BNUF01000182.1 GCA_025997155.1 Clostridia bacterium | reverse complement strand
GCGTATGGCGTCACGCTCCTTGTCGAGAGTAAAGGCAACTACTGCGACACGGCGCGTTTGCGCAATCTCCTTGCGGGATTTCGAAGCGATTCCGTCGGAGCTCTCTGGGACGTCGACCACACTTTCCTAAATTCCGTCGATATTAGCCACAAAAGCCCTCAACCCCTTAAAATTCAAGCAACACCCTTGTGCCTATTGAACAAAGGTAAAATTCAATAAAATCAATACTTTACGGGGTTTTGTGCCTAATTTTTAGGGAATTTAGGAATCTCATTCGGTTTCTCCACTCGGCGTACCTTCCTCCACAATCGCGTCCTCAAGATTCTGCGTGGCTATATCCAACAAATTCTCGTCCAAAATCGCGGTAGGCGAGTGCACCTCTCCCTCTCCCTTCGCTTCATCCCTACCCAACGCCTTCGACACCGTCAACAGCTTTTGCTTAATCGGTTCTAAATCCTCTGCATCTTCCTTGTCATACAGTACATTGTAAAAGGTAGTAACCATCGCGGCGGTTTCATACGGTTCAAGAAAAGTATAGCTCACAACGGTGTACGCCACACGCACGACAATCAGGGTCACCGCCAACCTTACCAACCCGCCCCCTGCCCCGCAAAATACAATCACGCTCGACGCAATCGCAAGCACCCAGCCAAACACGTCCGCCGACAAAATCGTGATAAACGCTTCTTTCATAAGGTCTTTACAGGTTTACACATAAATGCACACCCCGTCCACAACAAACCCAAGCATCTCCTTGACTGTGTCGCTCTTTTTCCGCTTCGCCGTCTTCTTGCGTCCGACGTGGGGTTGCTCCTCGCCGTTGCCGTACACGTCCCGTATCCGACACTGGACGTAAACGTACGACAAAACAATATCATCGCAATAGCTCAAGGTCTTGCCTATCGTGCGTCCCAACATCTTAATAGAAGCGTTGCGTAGTTTCCCCGCAACAACAGCACGCTATCTTCATAAACATACAAGTAGAACGCAATCACGAGATACAGAAAAACCTCATTATCCCTACTAAGCAGTTCCAGCTTACTCAAGTCTGTGTGGGCTGTCCGCAAAAATTCCGCCAAACTCCTGCTCGCCGTCTGCTTAACAAAAATCTGGTCTAACTCGGCGCAAGCCATTGTCGGTTCAAGTCCGTCGCGAATAAACGACGTTTTCAGCGAAATCCGCTTCATCATAAAGTTCGCCATAGCTATTGCGAGAGTCCCGCTCAATGTCCGATATTTCTGTTCTTTACACTGTTCGATAAAATCAAAAATCGAGTCAAAGGCGGCGATACCCAAAACTTGCTCCAAACTGTGTCCGCCCAACTCGTCGTTTCGCAAAATGTCCTCAACGTCTTTCGGGGTTACCCTCTCGCCCTTCAAAGCAAAACAAGCAGAAACCAACAACGGCTTCTGCTCGGAAATACTCTTTACAATCCTTACCAATTCCAAAACGCATCACTCCCGATAATAAGTCTTCACGCAAAAGCCCTGCTCAACCAACCCTTGCACACGGCTCTCGCTCAACAGGTTCAATTTCGCGGTGTTCTTTCCGACCACCACAAACAGTTTACTTGCTCTATCGAACGTCAGGTCAAATTCAATCAACGCCGCTAAAATCTGTTTGTTGTTCGTACATTCCATAACAACAACCTTGTTCGAATTCGCCGCCATAACCAGATTAGCAAAAATCGAGGCGTTGTCGTTCCACACCCGCGACTCCAACAAATCACATGCAATCCATGGGGCAAGCGGGATAATCAGTTTTTCCTTAATGTCGTCTTCTTCACTGTCGTCGAAATAGCGGAACAAAACATTAAACCGCCCGAGCTGGTACTTCCCTGCGGAGTTCACTAAATTCCATTCGGGCGTGAACCTCTTGAGCCTTGTGTGGAGCGTCATTCCGAATGCGTCCATTCCGTCGTAATCGTGTCCTGTCTGCTTAACCAATTCCTCAAAATACGGTTGAATCGCGGGATACTTCTTCACAAGGTCGCGGGCGATTTCTCGCTTATTGTTGAACGCGCCGTCCCGCTTATCGCTCTTGTCGTAAATAGTGGATTTCCAAGTTCCAGGCAGAATACAAAATTTATAATCCCTACCTAACGCCCTCACCGCTGGGATTGTTTCCAAACCCCTGTCGATATACCCTTTCAACGTGGGGAGCAGAATATTCACGCGGCTGTACTTCGACGGGGGAACATCCTCAAGTGTGCGAAACCGCAAACTCACTCCCTCAAGCATTCCCCGACAAAACTCAATCACGTCCTCCAAATACTTATCCCTAAGCACTTGGTCGTTCGTTGCAATCGCCACCGTGGCTACAAACACAAACGACAGATTCTCCGTCGCAAGACAAATCCCCGTCGAAGTCATCGACTGGTCAATCGCAAACATATACCGTTTGTCTTTATCTATATCAAATACAAAATTGTAATACGGGTCGTGCTTAAACCCAATCCTGTCAAGCCCTGTCGAGAACACGTTCGTGCCTTCCGCCGTTTTCACAAACACTATCGCATACGCCATAACATCAGCTCCAATCCAACGCACTCAACAGTTCTTCAGCGGTAAGGGTTGTGGCAATCTCGCTCGTTCCCCCACCGCCCTTCACCATTGCCAACACCGTGTCTGGCTCTGCCCCACTCAACATCAGGTCGACGGCAAATGCAATATCGGCAAACTCTGTCTTCCCGTTTTTCTTCATAAATCGGTACACATCGTTCATTGTCGTTGTCGTGGCAGTCGCGGGGTTAAACCGCTTCACGTTAAAGCCTGCCGTCACCGTTTCTTGCTCAATTGTCCGCACAGACGCAAACGGCAACATCGCCCTAACCTGCGGAATGTCCGCGATAAATTGGTCAATAACTGAATCCCTTTCCAGTTTCACGCCTTTGTTCTTAAAGTATAGTTGTTGATAAATCCCAACCACATTCCCGCCACGTCCGCAACTAAAGCAATGCCAAAACCCTTTGTCGTCATTCACGCCAAGGGACGGCGACTCGTCCAAATGGAATGGACAAGAAATGTAAATCTCGTCCCCGCGCTCTACTCCGTCCGTTCCTGCCCCAAATTTCCTAAACACGTCCGAAATTCGCACATACTTCCTAATCACCTCAAGGGCTTGCGTCACACGTTGCTCATTACCCATTGTCGTGTCCCACCTTAACGTTAGTCACGTACTCGCCCACGGCTTTCTTATGTTCCTTGATGTAAGTGGAGACAACAATACTGTCCAACCCGCCCGATTCATACTGGGCTATCAGGCTCAACAGCGTGGCGCAATCGTCTGGGGATAGCCCGTTCGCAAATCGTTTCCAGCGTTGAAGTTGTTTGTTGTCGGAAGCGTGGGTGCTTACCCCTGCCACGTTCACCAATGCCATCTTCTGCGGCTCGGTGTTTGGCGTCTCGGCTAAAATCTCCAAAATCCCGTTGCTGTTCACGACAAGGGTCACCACAATCTGCCCTAACTTATCCTCAGGCAAATTCAAATCGTCCACCATAAGTTTCCCCAACAGGGTACACTCGTCGGGGAATTTCGTCATCCCTTGATATACGGCAAGTGACGCACTCTTCTGCCCTGCCACCACTGTATAAAAGGTCGACTGGTGGGAACACGGAATTTGTTCGCCCGCCCTCAACACGGTCTGCACGTAACCCTCGCTCAAAATTCCGATGTTCATTGCAAGGCAATCCAAAATGTTCACGGAGTCGTCGCCGAACTTCGCGCGTTTCGCTCCAATCGCCGCACCCAACGCCACGCTCTCGTCTGGGTTCATGCTGGTATTCAAGGCAATGTTTGGAAAGTCCCTCCTCAACAGTTGCCGAATAATATACGACTTCGTGCTACCGCCCACCGTAATAATCTGGTCAACCTTGCCCGACACCTCTGGCGACGCAAGCACCCTATCCACCAAAACCTTTGTCTTTGCGTAAATCTTGCTAAACGCCTCGGCAAAGTCGCTTGGCTCAAGCCGTATCTCAACCTTCTTGCCGTTAATCGTCGTTTCCTTTGCGTATGTAGCAACGCCGCGCTTTTTATTCTGTTCAACCCAAAGCACAATCCGCTCACGGTCGAACGCCGACAGGTCGCCTTGGTTCACACCCAACGCCCTCAACCTCGCAATACACCGCTGTGCTAAAATCCCGTCAACGTCGTCGCCGCCCAATCGCATATCGCCCAAAATCTTCACGACGCTAAACAAGGTTTTATCGTCACCCGATGCCAACCCATACACAGCATCCAAATCGCTGTCCTGTTGTTCACTTATGGTCACGACAGACACGTCAAAAGTCCCGCCGCCCAAATCATACAATAAAATCCGCTTGCTCCCTTTCACGCTTTCGTCTTGGTTATAGAGGAGTGCCGCCGATGTCGGTTCTTTCATATAGTCAAGGCTATTTAAAATATTGAATAGATGTGTTAAAATAAAAGTATGGCATATTCAATAGATTTAAGGGAAAAAGCGTTGAACGCATTGAAGAATGGTCATTTAAAAAGTGAAGTTAATGA
>BNUF01000181.1 GCA_025997155.1 Clostridia bacterium | reverse complement strand
TGTCGGGCTGTATCGTTACGACTATAAAGACGCGAACGGCGTGTATTACATACGCCTTCTTTTGCAAGCAGGGGACGCGGGCGGCGGCTTTTCGGAGTTCAGCTTCCCAAGGATTGACAGCGGGGATCAGGCCTTTCGCAAACGCGCCTACACCCTCAAGTATGAGCCGCTCGGCTGGTATATCAGCACAGGGCTTTATCAAGACGATTTGGACACCAAGATAGAGGACATACGTTCCTCCGTATCCCACGAAACCCTTTTGATTATACTCTCCGCGGTGGCTATGATGCTGGCTGCCGTTGCCGTGAGTGCCTTTGCGGCGCGGAAAATATCGAATCCGATTAGAATTATCGGCGAACAGATTGAGCTTTTCGCGCACGGAAATTTTGAGCTTGCGGAAGAATTCGGCAAGTATAATCCGAAAATCCGAGAGTTCAGATTGCTGGCGGGGAACGCGAAAATCCTTTCCGAAACTCTCCATGAACTGACCCGCGACCTGAATCAAATGTCCATAAGTCACTTTGAGGGACGCTCCGACGCGAAGATGAACGAAGCCAAGTTTGAGGGCGAATTCAAATTGGTTTCAGTTCACACAAACAACATGGTTCGCGCCTATATAGACGATTTGAACGAGTTGCTTGACTGTCTGAACAAGATTGTTCAGGGCGATTTCAACATAACCCCACGCGTCTTCAACGGAGACCGAAGCCGCGCCAACACCTCCATATCAAACCTGATCGCCCATTTGCGTAATATTTCCGCCGAAACAAGCGGAATAATCGCCAAAGTGAGTCAAGGCGACTTCGGGCGGCGCGTCGGTTCGGATAACGAGTCCGGCGACTGGGCTACTCTTCTCAAAGGGCTTGATAACCTTGTTTACGCCGTGGAACGCCCAATCGGGGATATAGTTGGTATGCTTGACTCTATGGCGGGGGGCGATTTTGGGGTACGCATAGAAAACGAACACCATGGAGTATTCCTCCACATGAAGAACGCGGCAAACGACACCGTTGCGGAGATTTCTTCCTATGTCCGCGAGATTTCCGCGCTTTTAAACGGCATGGCAAACGAATACAACTACCAAACTAACATTAGCGGCGAGTACAAGGGCGATTTCAAGTCAATCAAAACGTCCATAAACGCTATGATTACAGGCACTATTAAGCTTGTTTCCACAATCAAGGAGGCCACCTCGGACTTGTTCGCGGGAATCTCCCAGATTTCCGCGTCCATGACGGGGCTTATAGACGGCGTGGAGAAACAGACCACCGCCGTAACGAACCTCAATACCTCCGTGGCAAAAATGGAGTCCGCTGTCCGCGAAAACACGGAGAAAGCCACAAACGCCGCGTCATTGGTATCGGAAAGCCGCGAAAACGCCGCCTTCGGCGAAGGCAAAATGCGCGACCTTATTTCTAAGGTGAGTGAGGTTGTGGAACAATCTAACCAAATGAGAGAGGTTATGAAAACCCTGAACAACATAGCCTTCCAGACGAACCTTTTGGCGCTGAACGCTTCCGTGGAAGCGGCGCGGGCGGGTGTCCACGGGAAAGGTTTTGCCGTAGTGGCGGAGGAGGTACGCAACCTCTCTAACCGCAGCCAAGCCTCCGCCCGCCGCACCTCCGAATTGATAGACTCGTCCCTTGAGAAAATCGGGGAAACCTCCACGCTTGCGGGGGAGACCATGCAGTTTTTCAGCAATATCGCCGACGGCATAAACAGCGTCACAAGCGCCGTCGGGGAAATCAAGGGTTCGTCTTCGGAACAAGCCGCCGCCATAAGTGCTATCCGCATAGACGCGGATAATATTAATAAAGTGTCCCTCGCTAACTCCGCCCTTAGTGAGGAGCTGTACGCCGTGACGGAACAACTGTCCAATCAGACAAAGATTTTGAGCGGGCTGATTGAGAAGTATAGGATTTAGCTCCTGTGACAAAATAATGTCCCCCCATCCATACTCGCCATTCAAATCAATATGTAGGAAAGGCTCAAAGCGAGCCTCCGTTTGTTGCATATGTCTATCTCCGTCGTAACACAAAAATGCCAATCAATGCCACAAGCAAAACGACTATCGCAATCACAATCGGTGCGTGTGAGGGGTAGCCTGTTTGCGGTAATCTCGCGGTATCATTTGACGTGGCTTTAGGTGGTTGGTTTGTGGGTGTAGTAGTTGTTGTTTTCGGTGGTGTTGTGGTTTGTTGTGTGGGTGTGGTTGCCGTTGTGGGCGTGGTCGAAGTGGGTGTCGTGGTTGTTGTTGAAGCGGGTGTAGGTGTCGTGGTTGTTGTAGGTGTTATGTCCCACGCGCTACTGTCGTCTCCGCTTTCCTTTAGCGTTTCCTCTTTCGGTTTTTCTTCTTTCGGTTTCTCTGCTGGTGTTTCTTCTTTTGGTTTTTCCTCGGCGAGAATCGTTATCGTTTTCGTCACGGTTTCTTCTTTGCCGTCGGGAAATACCGCTTTACACACATACGCACGACTACCAACCGTAGCAGTCTTAAACGTGAGCGTCCACTCTGTTCCTGCGGAGTTCCCGTCTAAATTCAAGGGAGAGTCCGACCCAACCTGAATAGTCACCTTGCTTGCCTTGTCGCCCGTCAATGCCGACGCGGTAAAACTTTCGTTCGCTTTGCCACTTGTCGGGGTAATGCTAAACACGAGCGAATGCTTAACCTCTGGCACTGGCGTGGGCTTAATGGTTTCTTTCTCCACGGGAGTGGCAACATCAATTCTCACATAAACCTGGGCAACAGAATTGCGGTTTGCGTCGTCAATATAAAACGTGATGTCCCGACTCTTACTCGGCACAACATAACTGTATCGGCTGTTCACCGTGCCGTTCACGGCGAGATACGCAATGGTGTCTTTCCAACGCGTATCTTCGGAGTTAGTCACAATCAGGTTCTCACACGGCACGTCACCTGTATTGCTCACTGCAATGCTTATCGTTATCTTGTCGCCAGCAACATAATTGTTCGGGTTCACTGTGTAGCTCGTATCAATCCGCGTGAATCCTAAAATCACAAAGGATATCTCCTTCTTCACGGGACTAAACCCTGTCCCTCTTATCGTGAAGCTGTCGGTGAGGTTTTGGTTTGCGGGCATGCTCGTCGGGATAGTCCACCACACTTGATAAGTGCGGGATTCACCTGGCATAAGCAATCCAACGTCCGTATTGTTATATGGGTCAAGTGCGTGGTTTATTGTTATACTGCTTGCTTGGGTGTTGCCTGTGTTTCGCAAGTACACATCAAATGACATAATTCCGCCAAGCGTCGGCTTTTGATTCCGCGACACCTGAACGTCCGCAGTCACATTCCCCACCCCCACCACGGAATACACAAACTCCGTACTTCCCACTGCCGCAACTGGGAGGAGGTTCTCCGTCACGGTAAAGTTGAAAACTAAACTCCCTGTGCCATTGTCGGTTGCGGCGACTTTGTAATACATCGTCGCGACTCCGCTTTCGCCTGGCGGGATTATCAGCGAACGAACCCAACCGCCACGCCCCATAACCTGTACGGTAGTTTGTACGACATCGGTATTCTTCACGGTAACGTCAAACAACAAGTCTTGCCCAACATTAACGCTACCTGCCGTCGGTAAAACGCTGGGGCTAACGGAAAACACTAACTTACTCGTGTCGGCGTGAACGGGACTAATTCCTGTCCACAAACAAAACAAGAGAACCAATGCAAACGCAAAGGCTCTCCTCAAACTCGTCGTTATGCTCATTATCTCTTCACCTTTCCTATCAAGACGATTGCCAAAACCGCCACAGCCAACACGGCGAAGGGAATCACCGCAGCCGAATTACGCGGGTCGCCCGTCTTGTCTAAAGCCGTTTCGATAGGCGTGGGTGTTGGGTCTTCGGTCGGTTCAGTTGGTTCGGTTGGGTCGGGGTTCTCGTCCTCGTCCAAAGTTGCCGTTGTGTTGCCGTTTGTCGAGGTATCGGCTTTGTTCGTGTCGTTTCCTAAAGTTGTGTCAGGTGTGCCAAAGTTCACGCCATCACTCGCGGAAGTGTTTGTCGGGATTGTCGTTTCCGTTCCTCCGCCCAATGAAGCGACAGTTACGGCATTACCCGCATCAACAAAGTCTTCCGCCAAAACGCCGCCGTCAATCAGTTCCTGCCTCAGTTCCTCGGCACTTGCCTCGCCGTTTTGCAACCTTATAGTCAAGGCTCTTTATAATCGTGAATATGTGTATGGAACATATTGGATTTATTGCGCTTTTGCCTATCTCGGTTCACGTTTCTTAACAGCCTTGACTATAACTTCTGGTCGTCCGTCAGCAAGTCCAAATCAAAATCAATCCCATCCGTGTTCACGTTCGTGAGGTCAACCACGTCTGGTTTTATCTCGGTTTCGGCAGTCGTTGCGGGAGGCGTGCTAACCACCTGCCCAATCTTCGACGCGCACCCTGTCAACGACACAACCAAAATACCTACAAGCAATAATCTTTTCATACCAAAATCTCCTCCTTAAGTCCCATGTTCTCTATAATCTCTCCGCCGACTTGCAAAAACTCCGTATACTCCTCGTATAATAATGTTCATAAATATTTTTGATTTTTAGTTTTTGATACTTCTATTTTTCGTTCAAATTTATTAGCCAAAGTCCAAAGGTCTTTTGGTACATCAGCGGCTAATCGGAGTTGATTA
>BNUF01000180.1 GCA_025997155.1 Clostridia bacterium | reverse complement strand
TAATCCCGCAAATGGAGGACGAGCCGCAATGGTTCATCAAAAACGGCTGCTTCAGCGGCAAATTCGATTTCAGTCATTGCATAACAAACGCAGGTAAAATTCGGGACGACTTCACAAGCATTCAATACGACTCGGCTTGCTTTGGAACAGGCGGTTTATCCGAGATTGTTCTGCGCGAGGTAATAGATTATAACCCGCAGACGACCGCGACGATTTACAACGGTATGCCGCTTCGCACGGAAATACGGGTATTTTACGACTTTGACAAGCGTGAGGTACTGTACAGCCATAATTACTGGGATTACGACTATTGCCGCCCTAACATTCGCGCCCGCGCCGACCAAATTATATTTGACGCGCTGAAAGACGAAATTTTGACGGGTTATGAAAAATATCGAAAACAAGCCGAGGACGCTGTTGCGAAAGCAATGCGCGGCGTGAATATGACTGGCAAGTGGTCAATAGACCTGTTGCTTGAAGAACAGAGCGAAATGTCGGCGCAGTACCAAGAAAAAACCGATAACGACATCGTAGACCTTCTCCTCGACGAAAAAGAAGAAAAAGGCGAAGCACCGACATTCTGGCTGATTGATATGGCAATAGCTGAAAGTAGCGCATATTGGAAAGGAGATATTTAGTGGCGTTTCGAACATTAGTGCGTATTAAAAACGACTCCGTTGTTTCGGTGTTACTCCAACAACTCTGATAAGAAAGAAGGCAATCTATATGAAAATGAATATTTGCACAGACGGCGCGTGCTCTGGAAACCCCGGTCCTGGAGGCTGGGGTGCCGTTGTTTTTAACGAAAACGGTGACGCTTGGGAGCTTTCCGGCTTTGAACCCGACACTACGAATAACAGAATGGAACTTACAGCGGTTATACACGCACTCGAATTTGCCCGTGAAAAAGCTGGAAACGCCGAGCTTCACGTCACATTAACGACAGACTCTCAGTATATCGTTAACGCGGTCAACCAAAAGTGGCTTACAGGCTGGCAGAAAAACGGCTGGCGCACATCCGCTAAAAAGCCCGTATTGAATCAGGATTTGTGGCAGCAATTTCTGGACTGCGCGAAAAATATGACCTCCGCCGAGTTTATGTGGGTAAAAGGTCACGCGGGTCATCCCGAAAACGAACGCTGTGACCGCCTTGCCGTAGCCGCAATCGAAAACGCGGCTGGCGTTATGAATACGGTATCTGACGCCGCTATTACTGAAACCGCTAAGACTGCTGAGACTGGCGAAACCGACTATATCAATATATCCGACCTTTCGATAGAAGCGAAGAAACTTGTCCTTGACCTTGTAAACCAACTGCGCAGCTTACCAAAAGCGGCGCAGTTAATAAAAAAATAGGAGCGATTGCTATGAAAAATTTCGAGAGAAAATTCGTAATAGAAGCTCTCGGTCTTTATACCGACAAACTAAACGAGAATGAACAAATTGACTTGGGCTGGTTCAAAAAACGAATGAATCCCGCTGATTTTGACGAGTTCAAGGAACTTATTCGGTTTGTGAAGATTGCGAAATCCGTTAAGGCTACGAACACTTTCGATAACCTGTTTAAGAAAATCGACGCGGCAAAAGTTGAGTTATAAGTATAGCCGGTGCAGACAAAGGGCTTTGCCATACAGGAGCAAAGCCCTACAACGTAGTCGATTCTGGATTCTGTATTGTCCCGATGGCGGTTGCCGTCGCGGGTGGTTATGGAGCGATTATCGAAATCTTTTTAATTTTTTGAAAATCGCTTGACTTATACCGCGTAATTGTGGTACAATAATAAGAGCGAGCGGAGCGTACAACAGGATTGTGCCTCTAAGTGATGAAGTGCGTCGTCGTATCAAGGTTTGGTGAGCGTGGAGCTTCGTTGGGGTTATGTGTTCACATCCAATGCTTGATGTAGGCTGCAAAGCCGAACGAAAACACTTATATCTTAAGCCGCATTTTTACGCGGCTTAAGATATTTATATGGGGTTATTTTATGACTAATGTTTTACTTATTGCGACACAAAAATACTATGACTTAATGAATAAGTCATATAGTGTTATACTCGGAAGAAATGGAAAATTAACGAAAATAAACTTGACTTTTAGTGCCGATGAATATAAGCATATTTTTGGTCTACATAAGCTCCGCGACAATGATAATATTTATCAGCCGTCCTCTGAATATTTGTTGCAAAGCGTTCTTACAGGAGAAATAAAATACGATGACATAGTCCGCAGTCAATTTTTCAACACACAACTTAAAAAACGCATTAAAGCCTGCGAGTCTTTGGAAGATTACCTTGACGATAAAGGGGCGGTCTTTGAATGTGACAATTTAAGGTCTAAAATCAACACCCAAATACAAGCCGATTATATGATGATGAAAGTGTCCTCAGGTAGCGATAAAAGCAATATTTTCATCTTTCTGAGCAGGAGAAATGACAACCCTATCGACAGCGGTCTTGTTTCGATTATAAACGACCCCCGAGATTTTTCAGTCGGGCTTCCTGCCCTGCTTTACAAGTCAAAGACAGACGCACGAACGGGTGAAACAACTATTCTTTTCGACAGCGGTAAGTTGGCTAAACCGCTCGCAAAAACAGAACAAACAATTGATACAGAGCAACTCATTGCCCAACCGATTAAAGCCGACCATACAATTGTTGTATCAAATGGACAATCTGTCAAAAATTCGCCTCCGAGTACCATAGTCAAAGACGATATTGAACAATCCCCTGACGACCCGTACGATGACAACTACTCTGCACCGTCATACGAAAACGAAGTTACGGATTTTAATTGGAGCGACTTATTTAACGAAAGCGATGAAATAGTAAACAATATTTTAGCGGAAGAAAAAGAAAACGCCAAAAATATAATAGCCGCCACAAACACAAACGCATATAATTCCCCTTACTCGCCGCATCCGCCTGAATCTGCCCCAAATCAAGCAGAACCTTGTTCCAAGGCAAACACAAGCGAGTCCCGGTCGAATGGCGAAAAACCCGCAGATTATCCCAGTATGTCAAGCAAAAACGAGTCCGCAGCCGACAAAACTATTTCTGATGCCGCTCGTACAACTCAGCGTTTTGTACATAAACCAAATGTCTTGAAAACCTTGAAAACACCTGACAAAACATCGGACAACAAAGACTTTCAATACGATTAAATCCTCTAAAATAATACGATATAGTCAAGGCTATTAAGAAACGTGAACCGAGATAGGCAAAAGTGCAATAAATCCAATATGTTCCATACACATATTCACGATTATAAAGAGCCTTGACTATATTTGTACGCCTCCTGAACGACGGCGGTCGCCGTCGCGGGGCAGTTATAGGAAAATTCAAAAAAGAAGGGAAGTTGACCGCATATGGTAGCGAACATTGCTCAAATCCGAGCGTTATTGGCTTTATTTAAGATTACTTTTTCTACCGCGCCGCGTGCGGAAAAACTCGCACCTGGAGTACAAGCTGCGCAACAACGCCTCATTTTTATTAACAAGCGCGGAAATATTCTTCAACGAATCCCAAATACCGTGTATACAGCCGCGATAGAGCTATATGGTACTAAAAATGATTTGTTTAACGAAACTTTTTACAAATCATTTCAAACGGTTGAAGATGCCGACCCATATCAAATAGTCTTGGATAAAATGCTACACTATTTCTCAACTTACGGTGCGGAAGCCCTTGGAGTCGAAATACCGACATATGTGCCAGTTCAAGCCTTAGAAATTCCGGCAATAAACTATCAAGACCCGAACGCGAAATTCATAATTATAAGAGTTATGCCCGAAGACGATTGTATCGCGATATTGGACGATTACTTGAAAAGCCTCGCCGCTCCGTCGTCAAAAAACCTGCCGCACATCAAGGCACTTTTGCCGCTGACCCGATTAAAAACGGATAACATAAAGTCTTTTGAGTTACAAACATTAAAACACGATATAGACGGAACTGTCCCGTCTCAGCCGCTCCAAGCACTTCGCTACTTAATATACAAAACAACCGAACAAACTTTAATTATCAAAAACGATAGTTTAATAAACCGCATAAAAGATTCAGCCATTTCCAAAGATTACACCGCCCGCGATATATTAACGCGTTGCAATCTTAAAGCGTTATCATCAATCTTTTTGCGCTATAAGCCTATCTTTTTGGCTTACAAAAAACACAAAGCCTGTGCTCCTATAATCAATCGTTTGCGGAAATTAGCCGAATTCAATCATAAACCGCTGGACGAGATTTGCCTGCAAAATTTCACCAAATGCCAAGAGTCAGCGCGCCGCGGCATTATTGAAAGTGCACAGACGCGAGATTTAATAAAACTGTACAATTCTCTCGCTAACAGAACGCTTGACGCAGGGCAACAGGTCTTCGCCATTAGGAACGGGAAAACCTTTGTTAAAGAAGGGGCTTTATCAGCCGTTGCTGATTATTGGCTCTCCGAAGTCTATTCTTGCGTTAAAAAGAGATTATCACAATCGTTAACAGGTAAAACATTCTATATCCCAGAGTATGTCGATTACGCGGTGCCTACCACGGAAAAACAGTTTACGGGCAACATACCGTGGGGAACTCGTATTAGCTGTGTACCTGACGGCGCGTTCACGGCGGGTATACATTGGTTCAACGATGACAAAGAGCGCGTAGACCTCGATTTGCATCTCAATTCAGTAGCGAAACATTTTGGTTGGAACGGCGAAT
>BNUF01000179.1 GCA_025997155.1 Clostridia bacterium | reverse complement strand
TTCGCCCGACTTTAATCCAATTGAGAAATTTTGGGCAAATGTTAAACGCAGGTTGAGATTACATATGCACAAATTCAACTCATTTTGGGAGGCGTTAATTCACGCTTTTATTTAGCTTCGACTATAGTTCGCCCTCGTGCGGAGGGCGGTTGTGAGTTGGTGTCGGGGCATAGGTGCAAACACGCTTGCGAATTGGCGGGAGTAGAGGTAATGCCCGTTATCATTCGGGAAATTGACGATGATGAAGCCACGATAATTATGGTGGACTCGAACCGCCAACGACAAAAACGCCGTAATATAGGCTTTTTAGCAAGCACATTTTGATGTTTGACGCATTTATGACGCACAGCGTAATAAAACATGGTGCAAAACGGCGTTACAGAATGAAATATCGCGCAACACTATTCACCCTGTCAAGCTGGCGAACGATCGGATATACTCGCCCACTATCACGGTCAAGATGTCGCATCCCTATTTCTTTTGAAACGCCCGCCGCAAGCCACTTTTGCGCTGTTCAATAAGTTCAAAACCTTGACTATTCTTTACCGACGCAAGCTTGCGAACCAAATAAAACGGCGGGAATAACCCCGCCGCTGTGTTGTGCCGTCCGTAATCATTATCGGGCTGTTATGGCGTCAAATACAAACTCGTCTTGAAGTTCGCGCCGCAAGTCACTTTTTCGGCGTTCGAGGTATTCGCAAACCATAACATTTAGAACCTGTACTCAATAAACAATCAAAAACCTGTTTGGATTACGGAGATTACGAAATTTCAAAGCAGTTGGTTAAATATGCAGCTATTATTTTTTATTTGCCAACATTCTTACGGATTTTTTGAGTACGGGTTCTTAATAACAGGCGCGAGCTTTGTACCCGTGCTTGTACGCCGTACCGTTATGCGTTCGTGCCCGAGGCGACTCGTCTTTGCAAAGCCGCCGCCCATTCGGGAATTATAGCGTTACAAGCCTTTTCGTCCGCTCTTGAAAGCCCCGTTGACTCGCTTACGTTTCCGGCGTTTTCTTTGATATAGAGCGTCTTAACGTCCGAGGGCGTTTTTCTGCTGTGTACCGTCCCCGCCATTACGAGCCGTTCATTTTCCCGCAACGTAACGACTGCGGAGGGGTCGGCATTGTCAGCGGGTACGATCATATACTGCGGCACGGAGGGAAGTAATCTGCCGTCCGGCGCACGGAGCGCGGTTTAAGGTTTCGAGTTTCGTGAATACACCAATTAACGCTTGCACATCGCCAGTTAGTCCTTTCGCGGCGTCGCGCTGTAACGTCGCGGCTATGCCGTTCAGTATGCCTTGCGTTTCAACAACGTAATCGCGGGCAATTCTGGCAAAGACGCGGTTCTGATTAAAGCCTCCGATTATGCCGTCCTTTCCCTGTGGCGTGTGCGGATTGTTCGCCGAGTCCTCAAAGTATGCCTCGACAATTTCACCGAGGGCGGCTGCCGATCGCTCAAGGTGTACCTGTGCAAAGGTCACCTCGTCGGTAAGTGCGTTTAACATAGCTTTCATTGTGGTTGCTCCTCTCGTTTTTTCTTGATTTTTGGAGCGGGATAGTGTATAATGGATTTATCCCGCTCTAGGGGTGTATGGGGCTTTCTTTATACCACGGCAAAACGCTTGTAGCTCGTTTCTTCGAGGTAGGCGGTGTAGATGTCGGCGTGGTCAGCGGCGAGGGCTTTCTTGTCGATGCCCGTCCGCTTGCAGTCCGTGTAGGAAAGTTTGTACTCGCCGATAATCATCTTGCTTTCCTCGGCTTCGTTCATTGCCGCTTTGAGTTCGTCCGCTATGCTGTCAGCGGCGGCGAGGGCTTCCTCGGCAAGCCTTTTCATTTCGCGGTACTCTTTGATTTTGCTTTCTAAGTTCGTCATTGTCGTTTCCTCCTTTAATTTATTTGGTTTTGTTTCCCTTGCCTTATGTATATATTATAACACTATTGCCGTAAATAGCATTTTGTGATATAATTATGTTAAAGGTGGACAAGGTGGCTCAATAATCGCCGCGCCCCCTTGTCCGCAAATGAAAGGATGTGTGTCAATGGCTGTAAGCAAAAAACAGCAAGCCTCGGTGCATAAGTACGTTAAAGAAAATTATGATAGGCTTGAATTAACTGTGCCTAAGGGGAAAAAAGCGGCAATCAAGGAACACGCCGACACAAAAGGCGAGAGCCTTAACAGTTTCGTCAACCGCGCTATTGATGAAACGGTCGAGCGGGACAACGCGCAGGAGGGGTCACAATGACAGACTTTACACATATTGATGCGCTCGCCGCTGAACTTCGCTCCTTGCGTCCGCTGAACGCCGGGGAACTTAAACGGATTCGTGAGGGTTTCATTATTGAAAACACCTACAACTCGAACGCGATAGAGGGAAACTCGCTCACGCTGCGGGAAACCGCGCTAATTCTGAAAGAGGGCTTGACAATCGGTGAAAAGCCGATAAAAGACCACTTGGAGGCAATCGGACATCGTGACGCTTTCGAGTATGTCATAACTCTTGCGAACACTGACACGCCGCTTACAGAGCGGGTTGTCAAAGATATACACTCGCTTGTGCTGATGAACGACGCGTTCAACAAAGGCGTGTATCGGAGTGTCCCTGTTTATATCTCCGGCGCGTTGCGCGAACCGCCACAACCCTACCTTGTGCCTGTACAAATGGAGGCTCTGCTTGCTGATTATGACGATATAAAAAGCGGCAAGCACATAATAGAAGCGGTCAGCGAGTTTCACTTACGCTTTGAGGGTGTTCATCCCTTTATTGACGGCAACGGTCGCACCGGGCGTCTCATTCTCAACCTTGAACTTATCAAGGCGGGACTATTGCCTGTCAATATCAAATACAACGATCGCCGCAAGTATTATGATTGTTTCGACGCTTACCACGGCGAGGCGTATACATCGGACACGTTGTCGCTCCTTATTGCCGACTATGAAGCGGCAGAACTGGAGCGGTATATCGGAATTGTCAAAGGCGGTACAACCGACAAATAAATCATCGTTCGATGCACCCAAAAAAATATCGCCGCTGTGTGCCGAAATTTGGCTCACAGCGGCTTTTTGTCGTTCGTGGGGTAAATTGTTTATCGTGCGGGAATGGCCGCGTGGCGCGTCTTGCGGGGGTTTTTATGCGTTATGATTATCGCCCGGCGTTATACGGTCGAGCGGGAGGCAAGCGGCAAGGCGTTTCGGGTACGCAACCTTGACGCGCCGATCGTTCCCGCTGTCGTTACTGACGAACCGCCGCTTATAATAGCGGCAACGCAACCACAAGAAACGCCGAAAATAGCAGAGGCGGTTATTCCTCCGAGATCTATTTCTATACCAAGTTTCGAGAGGATAACGGCGCAGGGGTTGACGCTGCACGCCGCCAACGTGTCTAACCCTGTTCGCAATACCTGCTATTTCGTGGTGTCGCTTATCCTACTGGACGGCATAGAGGTTTACCGTTCGGGCTATATCGCGCCTGGTCGATCTTTGGGCGATGTAGTTATGTCTAAGCCTGTCACGGCGGGAACGTAGGAGGGCGCAATCGTCCGCTATTCCCGTTACACGCTCACCGATTTAACCCCGCTAAACGGAGCGGATACTTCTGTCACATTGGAGGTGTCATAATGATTAGAAAAGCCTTTGCCCTGTTTGTTGCTCTTGCTGTGCTTGTATGCGCGTTCGCTATCACCGCGTCGGCAGCTAACGACACAAACCTTGATGTGTCGTTCGAGTTGACGGAGAACGATCTGACCCCGCCGACAGTTCCAGACCCGCCGCCTTACGCCGAACCGAACGGAACATATCAAGTCATTATTCCCGCAAGTATAACGCTGAATTACACACAAGATATTTGGATAACAACCGCATACTACGATATTGCCGACAGCGAACGGCTTAATGTTTACCTTGTATGTAAGAAAGACTTTTTTCGAGGGCAAATTTATTCTGACCTGCGGGGAGGGAAACACCGAGTCCGGGCGGGTCGAGTGCGGTATTCTCCGGGGTTCGTATTCTGACTTGTTTACACCACCTGGCGATGGGTTAGAATTTGAGGAAGTGGTTGTATAGTCAAGGCTCTTTATAATCGTGAATATGTGTATGGAACATATTGGATTTATTGCGCTTTTGCCTATCTCGGTTCACGTTTCTTAACAGCCTTGACTATAGTTGCTTCTTTCAAGAGGAACACATCCGCGCCCGACACTTACGGTTGGTTGCGTTTTGTCCCGCGATATACTTTTGATAATATTCCGGGGGTGTATACGGGCACGGTTTATTTTCGGTTATCTGTTGTGAACGATTGACCGTGAGCGGGACAAACGCGAAAAGAGCGGGGCGCACTCGCTCTTTTCGCTCCCTGCCTTTATCGTGCATACGCCAACCCGCGAGCGAGTTCTGTTGTCGCGCCTTTTGTAGCAATACTCATTGCACCCGCGCTCTTTTATTGACCGGCGCGGTCGCCGTTAAACGTGTTGCTGAAATAATTCTGTTGCGACACATTACGGTTCATTACCGAACTTGACGCGGCAGCTACTGTACCCGGCGTGGCTATTGCGCCATGCACAAGGAGTGACATATAGTCGAGGCTATTGAAACTTGTGAGCAAATGTAGTAAGATATAGATATGTCATATTCCTTAGATTTAAGAGAAAAAGCAATAGCCGCTTTGAAAAAAGGTTATTTAAAAAGTGAAGTAAACGAGATGTTCGGACTTGGCATAAAT
>BNUF01000178.1 GCA_025997155.1 Clostridia bacterium | reverse complement strand
TATCGTAAAACGTTCAAAGAAGAAGTCGAAAAACTCGGATTAAAGGTTGATATTTCAGAGAAAATAAAGCCGAAAGAATGGGCTGTATTACCAAAACGATGGAGAGTTGAGCGAACCTTTGCTTGGACGAACAACTCCAGACGATTATCAAAAGACTATGAAATATCCAAAACATCTTCTGAAAATACAACACTTTTAAGACGTTTTTGAACACGGGTTCTTAGATTGGTTGTTAATTTCTTTCGAATAATTCTGTTTTTCGTTTTTTAGAACTTTTTTACAAAAACTGTCAAAAGTATGTTCTTTGTGTTCCTCGTGAGTATGGTTTTTACCAAATAGAGATACCATATATTCACCTCCTTTCGCAAAAGCAAAAATAGGTGAAATTGTCCCTTCAATAATTACTACAATTGAAAATGGATTTTTGGCAATGTTTTTGAAGAATTTTTGAAAATTTTTATAAAAAAATAATTTTTTTGGTATAAAAAGACATTTTAGCACAAAAAAAGTCGTAATTTTTAGAATTACGACTTCAAAACTTCGTAGCTATTCGAGTAATAATTATCTTTGCTAAAAAATTACATAATTTCCGCTAATTTTTATGCTACAAAATAATATAGCGTTAAAATGCCGCACTCCCCACAGGGAATGCGGCATTAAATGATTTACTGCAATAGTTTAAGTATAATTTGTGGAGCTTGGTTTGCCTGTGCAATCATAGATGTTGTTGATTGTGCCAAAACCATTCCCTTTGCGCTATCCATTGCTTCTTTCGCCATATCAGCGTCACGGATAAGGCTTTCGGCGCGAGAAGTGTTTTCGTGAGTGACGTTTACGGAATTTTTGGTATACATAAGCCTATTCTCTTGTGCTCCGAGCTGTGCCCGAACTCTTGATACGTTATCTACGGCTGTATCGCATATTCCTAATGTTCCTGTTGCGCTTTCGCGAGTCAAAAGACTTCCGGAGTTCAGCGTTCCGCAATCGCAGAATACGCAGCCCGTGCTTGACTGCTCATTTGTATAGGTAACTTTTGGTATAAAAATTTCCATAGTTTGACCCGCGTTCGCTCCGATTTGCAGCGTGAGTCCTTTTCCCAGTTTCCATTCTTCCTCGATAGTAACACGCGCGTCTACTTTATATGTTAGAGAATAACCTGATGTGCCGCTTAATTTGCCGTATACAGCAGGATTCAACGTTCCCTGTAATTCATAGTTAAGTCCCTCGCCCGGTACAGCAAGTTGAGGATTTTCGTCAAAAACAATTTCTTCGCCCGCAAGAGGAGTCGGATTTATTGTATTAGGCAAAAATTCGAGTACAAAAGCGTCACGCAAAACCCCCAACGTCAAATCCGTACACTCGTTTCTTCCGTGGACACCTACCGTGCAATCGCACAACCCGCCAACATTGTTGGAAAGGTCGTTTTCATCGAAATCCTCTCTCCATACCGCTTTCATTGTGTAAGTTTCTCCGTTTGCCTTAAAGGTCAATGTTGACTCCTGTACGGCGGGCGAAAGAGTGCCGTTTGTTACAGTCGGGAAAGAAATCTGCGAGGTATCGAAGTCGTAAGCGTGTTGACGCACTATACCCGTATTATTGGGAATAGGCGAGGTCACAGTACCATAGTTTTCAATTATACCTGTATTGTTAGTTATAGTCAATTCGCCGCCGTTGCGTATAATGCCGTCATTTGTTGTTATTTCGGCTTTGCTTGGAATGCCGCCGCCGATAGCTCCGCCGCCAATCTCAACAGTCGCACCTGCTTCATTTTCGGTAATTGTCGCTTCTGAGCCGTTGATAAGTTTTATATACCCTGGACTCTCATTTTTATTGATGTCCACAGAATCAATTTGGTTCAATTCAATATTTCCGCTGTTATTAAAATTGTTATCTGTCACAGTAACGTCATCGACAAAGATTATAGTCCCCTTGTTTTCACCACTTATAGTGAATGTCGTGTTCGTAGACAAATATATTGTAGCGCCTGCGGCTACGCCGTTTTCGAGTACAAGTTCACGACCCGCGCTAATATATACTTTTCCTTGAAGTTCGCTTGATATTGTCAGCTTATTCGCATTGCTCTCTATTACACTATTCGCCCCGGTAGTCGTAATTTTGGCTTCGGCGTTTGAGTTAGTCAATTTAAGAGTGCCGTTATTTGTTGTTATATCGACATCTTCTGCTGCCGTTTCAATAGTCCCTGTGTTTTCCTCAGAAATAAGTTTCGAGCCAATGCTACCGTTTGTTGTCTTCAACGTGCCTTCATTTTTCTCTACCTCAACATATTTAGCCGCAGTTTCAATTCTTCCACTGTTTATGCCGTTTGAAGCGGGGAGGGGAGGGGTTGGAGTAGTTACAATGAAAACCGAATTAGAGTCAGCATTCGTTGTCCTCACATCACCCGCATTTGCTCCTATGCCAACGATTAGCGCCGTAGTGTCAATATCACCATTAGTGCCGTTTTGTCCCACGATAAGTTCTGACGGATTAGGTAGCCCAGTAATAGGGTCAAGTATAGGGTTTGTTGTTTTCAAATTGCCATTGTTTGTACCTATGTCTACCTTTTCCGCTGCCGTATTTATACCACCATAAGGACTTCTTCCGCTATTGGTTACTATTGTAAAATTTGACCCTGTGGAGTTATCAGTTGTAACTATTGCTCCGCTAATGTTGTTAGTGCCTACAATTACCGTATAGGAATCCGTAACCAAGCGGTCATTATAGTAAGCACTACTTGTGTGTCCATTTATCCCTAACTCTGTAAGGGTAGATGTATGCGGAGATGGTGTTGTATCTGGCGGTATAGGCATATCTATCGGATAATCAGCTTTTGAATTCACTATAACAGAACCAGTATTACTCCCAGTAATATAAACTGTTTCCGATTTTGCATTTATCGTACCGCTGTTATTTCCATATACATTGACTGTTTCTGCGTCTACCCATATAGTACCGCTATTGCTTCCTGTATTGGCAGGGGTAGTCCCAACCTCAAAAATTGAATCTGCGGCGTTATTTCTTGAGTAAATGATTCCAGAATTATTTTGAACTGTAACAGTTTTCGTATTTGTGTCGATAACACCGCCGTTGGGGGCACTGCGAGAAGAAGTGCCTATTGCTGCATTACTATTAGTGCCGATAGTAGTTATTGAGAGGTCGGGGTGAGTATTGAGGTAATTATTGATTTCAGCGAGTACATCATCAACAATGGCTGGGGTAATGGTTTTTGAGTCAATTTCAGGGTATTTACGGATATTATCAGCCACGGCAGCGGCAACGTCAGCGGCAAGAGTAGGGTCAATGTCAAGGGCAGGGTCAAAGTTATAGTAATATGAAAGATTGTAGTCAACCAAAATAATACCACCAGTATTTCTGTCAATGGCATTTATTTTTGCGCCAGAATACACATAGCCTTGCTCATACTCATCATACTTAACATTACGAGCATATTCCGCTTCATTTGCCGAAGAAGCAATTATTGTATCTGCTGAATGGTCAAATAAAACTGAGTCCTGACGCGTTTCATTAATGTATCGATAGTGAATCTCCCTTATAGCTGCACCGTAACTGTCATAATCATAAGAATAAGCAGAGCTGTAATGATAAGCGTACTCCGTATCTGTCGTTGCCTCGTCGGCTTTAGTACCAAATTGAGGTGATATTTTCATATTTAAGGTATCTTCATAAATATTGCTGCTTGCTGTCACTCCAACATCCTTTGTATAACTATTTCCTGTCAGAATCCAATCTGTATATGTTCCATCCGCTTTTCGTGTCCGTGTCGCATATAAAGTCGATTCTCGTTCATATTTATATTGGCTGCCGTCGGTATTGTTTACATAGTTTTTATTTTCTCCAATGACCAATGTTTCGACATTGCTGCCCACATTTACAGCACCACCCTCATTTTGGTATATGCCGACACGACCAGTTCCTTCTATCTTGACATTTCCCGTTCTTTGGTTGATTCCAATCGCTGTATCACCGCTGGTATCGCTGTATACAAAACCCGAATTTGTCCCAACCGCAAAGTCGCCGTCAGCGGTTGTGTCGGAGTCGTATCTTAACAAGCCCGAATATCCATTGTCGCCCACTATAACAGAACCGTTTACGAATTGATATTCTCCCTCAAACGCAGTACGCCCTAAAATGTCGGGGTTTGCCGCAGGCGAACCAGTATCTGGATAAAGAACATCAATTCCATTACCAACTTGACCATAAGTACCACTCGCCGCAGTATTAGTCGTACTTGGTACATCTAAAACTTTTGTAGTATCTGCTACTCTCCCAGAAGCTACAGAAACCGTTGGCGGAATAGTGACTGTAGCAACGCCTGTAGGCGCTGACGGTATAGTCGGAGTCTGAGTAGTGCCTGTTGTAGATGGGTTTGTGTTTGTAAGTTGCCTAACATTAGCATATATGCTGTCAAATGCGGTATCGGATAACGCGCCCGTTACATCTATGTTCAAACCCGCAAATATTTGACGAGCGTATTCGCCGCTAAGGATTTTCTTTTTATTAAATTCGGTTCTTTCGGCTATTGATTCAATTTCTGACGCAAGTTGTTTATATTCCTCGTTAAGTTTCTCGCGGTCATCTGGTTCGTTTGTATCGTTGCACGCTTGTACGGCAAGTTCACTATCGATACATTAATGAAACGCGTCAGGACTCAGTTTTATTTGACCATTCAGCAGATACAATAATTGCTTCTTCGGCAAATGAAGCGGAATATG
>BNUF01000177.1 GCA_025997155.1 Clostridia bacterium | reverse complement strand
GGCTGGGGCGTATCTTCACGGGGCAGTTCAAACTAAACGATATGGGGGGAGCTATCCGAATAGTACAGACAATCGGCAGGCGCATATCGGGCGGGGCGAGCTGGGCTATGATACTTCCGTCACGGAATTGCACCATAGAGTGTACAACGCTTTGCGGGTGGACGACGACTCGGATTTGTTCGGGGGACACCCCAAAAAGCACGCATAAAAAACATATGTGACGCACAAAATGTAATAAAAGATTACACACTTGCCGATATACGAAAAATTGAACAAGATATATCGTCATTTTAGGAGTTGTATATATGGCAATAATTGTGGGTATCGTAATATTTTCGGTAATCATACTGATTCACGAATTCGGGCATTATTTCGCCGCCGTGAAAAGCGGCGTCGCCGTTGAGGAATTTTCTCTCGGTATGGGCGCCGCCTTGTTCCAAAAAACGTACAAGGGTACGACATATTCGATTCGGCTTTTTCCAGTCGGCGGGTACTGCAAGATGCCCGGAATGGACGAAGAGTCCGCCAACGAGAACGCCTTTTGCAACAAAAGTGTCGGGATAAGGCTGATTATCATTGTTGCGGGCGCGTTTATGAACTTTGTACTCGCGGTGCTTATATTCTTTCTCCTAAATATATCAAACGGCGTGCCGCTCTCGAGCGTTAGACAGGTTATCCCGAATACCCCCGCCGAACGCGCGGAGCTTGCGGCGGGGGATAAAATCGTCAAGATAAACAACGCCCCCGTCCACACCTACAACGATTTCGCCTACAATCTCGACAAGATGACGGATAAGCCCTTTGAGCTCACAATAATCAGGGACGGAAAAAGGCTCACGAAAACCATAGCCGCCGAACAGACTACCCTCGAGAACGGCGCGCAAACATATATGATTGGGATTTACCGCGATTTTCGCACGGGGCTTTTTGAGAAAAACAGCGAGTACGCGAAAACGAATATCTTTCAGGCAGGCGCGGATTCGTTTTGGAAACTGCGCTTTTGGACTGTCGCCACCTTCGAGGGGCTGGGGCGTATCTTCACGGGGCAGTTCAAACTAAACGATATGGGGGGAGCTATCCGAATAGTACAGACAATCGGCACGGTGTACGAACAAACCGCCGAGGAAACCTCCGGGTTTAAGGAGTTCGTTGCCCAGCTCCAGACTATGGCGACCTTTTGCGCAATCCTCTCGACAAATATCGGTATCTTCAACGTCCTGCCGCTCCCAGCGCTTGACGGCGGACGCGCCGTGTTCCTCCTTATCGAGTGGGTACGCCGCAAGCCCCTCGACCCCGACAAAGAGGGAGTCGTGCATTTTGTCGGATTCGTCCTGCTGATTGCCTTCTCAATCGTCGTCGCCATAAACGACATACGAAATATTATCTGAAATATAAGGGAGGATTTTTATAATGCAAATCGGCAATGTGAGAATTGTTAATTTTATGAGTTTTCAGGGTGAGTTTAGATGTAGTTTTTGCTGCGGGGTAAATGTGATTATCGGCGGAAACTCGACAGGAAAAACAACCTTGCTGAAACTTATGTATGCTGCCGGCAAATCGTCACTATTTGAATATTTCCAAAACCTCCCTAAGTCTGTCGAAGCTGACGATGTGATTGAAATTGGATATTTCAACGGAATACCACAGGAGCATATCTTTATACCTGAAATGGATATGCTTTCACATTCAAAAAGTACACTCGCAATGTTCAATAAAAGGGAAATAGCTTTTGATAACACATATATAGACATTCTCGTCAACGCCGAACTTGGGGCTGCGAAAGAAATATCGGAGGCTGCGCAAAAACTGCTTGACAAGATATCCGATATAATCGGCGGGTATGTCGAATATGAAAACGATACTTTTCATATCGTGTCTGAAGACAGAAAAACGCCGTTTTCCCTTGAGTCGTCGGGATACCGAAAATTCGGCTTACTTTGGAAATTATTACGAAACGGCTTGCTTGAAAGCGGCGCGGTACTCTTTTGGGACGAACCCGAAAACAGCCTGAACCCCGAGCTTATGCCCGAACTTGTCGAAATTTTGCTCGAACTGCAAAAAGCGGGCGTACAGATATTTATCACCACACATAGCTACAGCATTGCTAAGTGGTTTGACGTTAAAAGAACAGAGGAACACAACGTTATGTTTTATAATCTCTCCAAGAAAAAAGACGGCGGGATTAAATGCGTTTCCGCTTCCGAGTATACTAAATTACCCGAAAGCGTTATTGACAAAGCGGACGGAAAGTTGTTTAAAGCGGTCGTGTCAAGTGCGTTGGGGGTAGGGGACAATGATGACTGAAAGCGGGCTTGTGTTTGATTTCTCTGACTGCGGAACTGCCGCAAGGTTTGACGAGATAACGGCAAACGGAATGAAACTTGTTGATTTTGTCGTGGAATCGGAGGAGTGCTTGTATTTCCTTGAGGTCAAAAATTATCAGCACCCAAACGCACCTCTTGAAAATCGTGAAAAAGACCTTAAAATGCTCACAAGTACAGTCGATGAAAAACCGTCCGCGTATGCTCTCGAAATGGGTATGAAAATCAAGGACAGTTTACTCAAGAAGTATATGAGCGGTTATGAATTTACAAAACCAGTTAAATACTTACTGTTCATTTACTTTGGAACAATTAGCCCCATACGTCCGCATTAGATTAGCGGAAAAAATCAAGGGCTATGTCCCGATAGGATTAAAACGGGAACAGTTTCCGAAATTTACAGACATAACTTTTGATTTGGTGGATATAGACGAATTGTCGGAATATGGCATAACTTGCTCCCCGATAGAAAATATTAAACAGAACAGGTGAAATAATGACGCGTATACGGAATTTTTGCATAATAGCGCATATAGACCACGGCAAAAGCACCTTGGCGGACAGGCTAATCCAGAAATGCGGGCTTATCACGGAGCGGGAACTCAAGGAACAGATGCTTGACAGTATGGACATTGAGAGGGAACGCGGCATTACTATCAAGGCGCAGTCCGTGCGGCTTATATATGAAAAAGACGGCGAGCGGTACGTGCTTAATCTGATTGACACGCCAGGGCATGTCGATTTTAATTATGAGGTGTCGCGGAGTCTGGCGGCTTGCGAGGGGGCGGTGCTTGTCGTTGACGCGGCGCAGGGGGTCGAGGCGCAGACGTTGGCGAACGTCTACCTTGCGATAGAACACGGGCTTGAGGTCGTACCCGTCATAAACAAGATTGATTTGCCCTCCGCCGACCCTGAGGCGGTTATTTCGCAGATTGAGGACATAATCGGGATTCCCGCGGCGGACGCGCCGCGTATTTCGGCGAAAAACGACATTAACACCGAGGAGGTTTTTGCCAAAATACTTTCGAGTATTCCGCCGCCTAAGGGCGACCCTGCCGCTCCCCTGAAAGCTCTTATTTTCGACAGCGTTTTTGACGCGTACAAGGGCGTAATCGTTTTTGTTCGCGTGTTTGACGGGGTTTTGTCAAAAGGGGACACGGTGCTCTTTATGGCGTCGGGCAAGAGTTTTGAAATCGTCGAGACGGGTTATTTCGGCGTGGGGACGTTCATACCCGCGAACGCGCTCACCTCGGGGGAAGTCGGATACATAACCGCCAGTATCAAAAACGTGCGGGACACGACTATCGGCGACACCGTGACCCACGCACAGAACCCTACCGCCGAACCATTCCCAGGGTATAAAAAAGTCAACCCGATGGTGTATTGCGGGCTGTTCCCCGCCGACGGCTCACAGTACGACGACTTGCGGGACGCGCTTGACAAATTGCAGCTAAACGACTCGTCGCTTAGTTTCGAACCAGAAACTTCCGTCGCGCTGGGGTTTGGATTCCGCTGCGGATTTTTGGGGCTGCTTCATCTTGAAATCATACAGGAACGGCTTGACAGGGAATACAACCTTGACCTTGTGACGACCGCGCCTTCCGTTATTTACCATATTTACTTAACGGACGGAAGTATGATAGAATTAACCAACCCCAACGACCTCCCTGACGTGAGCAGGATTTCGCGAATGGACGAACCCTTGGTACGCGCCGAAATAATTCTTCCGACGGAGCATATCGGGAAAATTATGGAGCTGTCGCAGGAACGGCGCGGGGAGTACCTCGGTATGGAATATCTGGAGCAGACGCGGGCTAAACTAATGTATGAACTGCCGCTTAACGAAATCATATACGATTTCTTTGACGCGCTGAAGTCGCGGAGCCGCGGTTACGCCTCCTTTGACTATGAGTTAATCGGGTACAGACCCTCCGATTTGGTGAAACTCGACATACTTGTGAATCACGAGGTAGTCGACGCGCTGTCGTTCATCGTTCACCGCTCGTCCTCCTATGACAGAGGGCGCAAAATCGCGGAGAAACTTAAAAAAGAAATCCCGCGCCACCTGTTTGAAGTTCCGATACAGGCGAGCATCGGCAACAAAATCATCGCCCGCGAAACAGTCAGCGCAATGCGAAAGGACGTTTTGGCGAAATGTTACGGCGGCGACATTACCCGCAAGAAAAAACTGCTCGAGAAACAAAAAGAGGGCAAGAAGAAAATGCGCCTGATTGGAAGCGTGGAAGTGCCTCAGGCGGCGTTTATGAGTGTTCTTAAACTAGAAGAAGAATAGGAATAATGAGAAGGAGCGTTACTATGGAATGTATTTTTTGCAAGATTATCGCGAAGACGATACCCGCGTATGTTTTGTATGAGGACGACGATTTTATCGTGATTTTGGATAAATTTCCGTCTGTTTTGGGG
>BNUF01000176.1 GCA_025997155.1 Clostridia bacterium | reverse complement strand
ATTGTAGAAACCTCTATACTTATGAGAAACGAAAACACCGAAAACATAAACAGAAACGAAGTCGGCGTCGTCCCCTTGCGTTTGAGTTCCAAATCAATTATAAGGTCGTTTATGATTCTGTACAGTTTAACACGTAGTTTGCCATGGAGTTTGCCGATGTCAAGTTCCCTGTGGTACTGTATCTCGCGGTTACTCGTGAACCGCCCGATTCTCCTCGCAAGCGTTTTCAAAAGCCCCGCGAAATCATCAAGGAGCGAACGCCCAAGCACGTTGAAACAAAAGATAAACGCCAAAAAAATAAGCGCGATTGTAGCAATAACTACCGCCGTACTTAGATTGCTCGTTAAGTTTGTATACGCGTTTTGTAACCCCTCGCGGGTTATCATATCATAACCCCCATTTCTTTACGGCGCAAAGCCTGTTTTCAAGTATCTCTTTGATTACCTCGCCTTTTTCAAGACTTATAAAATCACGGAAATCGTCAATCAAGCTCGCGATTTTTTCACCGTCAAAACTTAAATCAGCCGTGTTTTCGGGGTCTATCAAGTAAAGCTGGTCGTTAAAATTACATCTGAAAGGGTTTGACTTAAACTCTTTCAACAAACTCTCGGCGGTTTCGTATTCAACGAACATATCCCCGAAAAAGCCAGCCCCGCAATCAAATACCAAACCCGCCTTAAAACCGTTAATCAAACTGATTAAGCCGAAGTTATCGAAATGCCTGTCTCTGTTCAAGATTAGATTGTCAATCAAAAACATACGGTCTAAGTTCCTCTTTATATTTGGCAGCTCATACACGCGTTTCAAATGTTCCGTGAGTTCACGGTACGCCATCTTCACACCCGATGTACGCGCCAACTCAAAATACTTTGAAGCTGAAACAAGTTCGCCCATAGGCAAATAGTATTCTTCATCGCACAAAAAATTCGCACTCACACAGCCTGTTACAGGCGGTTTGCCGTCTATCGCGACCTCGCACAGTTCATACGAAACATACTCATCTTCCTTGAATCCCAAAGCTCCGCAAATCAAACCGCTTAAAACTTCGCTTACACTTTCAAACATATACTCGCCGCTGTTAGCGTTTCGGCTTGACAGCTTTATAAAAAGCCGTTCATCGGGCAGATACCATTTCGAGAGTTTACCGTAACTTGAAATTTGCGCGGCGAGAACATCTTTTCGGGTTACGTCAAATCTCCTCATTCCGCTATCTCCAGTTCAAAATCGTCGTCCGTAATCCGTCCTCTGTTCAGTTTTATCAGTTCAAGATAATCATACTTTGAAAGCCCCGCAGCCGCAAGGATTTCGCCTATGTCCTCACGTTCCTTCGGCACTACGCGCCGTTTCAGCCAATCCTCTATATTCTTGTGCGCTAGCTCCTTTTCCTTGTGAATCCCAAACAAAGAGATAGGATACCGCGAGTTATCATCAAGAATCCGCGCCGAATACACGCCGTTATCTCGGCATATACAGGCTATTTCCTTGCCATCGCGTTTTATCAGTATTTTAAGGTTGTCCATATACCTCTCCTATAAATAGCGTTTATTCAAAAAATCAAACTCTATCTTGCCCGTGTACGTTTCCTGCTCATCGGGGTCTTTGGTCAGAAATTCATACTGTTCTTTTTGAACGCCCGCTCGTTTCAGCCGCCGTACAAGTTCGTCGGAGATTTTGCCGACGCGCTTATGTTTTCCGTGGATATTGAGGACATTCCCCGCCGCGTCAACTTCTGGTTCGCCGTCAGGCTCGAACACGAAAATATCGCGTATATCGGGCTTTGTTTTGTCATTCGGGTCAACGCCGACAAGTTCTGATACTTGCAGTATCTTCCGCGTTCCGTCAGCCATAATGCGCTGTACGACAATAAATCTAAGACATTGGCTAAGTTCGGCGAGGGCGAGTTCGGGCGGTTCGTTCGGCGTTTCGGTAAGGTACGCCATCAAAAAACGCGACACCGCCCCGATAGCGTTTTCGGCGTGGAACGTACAGTTTACGGGGTGTCCCGCGAGGGCAATCTTCATCGCCAGCTTAAACTCGGCGTTCGTCCTGAGTTCGCCGAAACACACATACTGCGGCGAAAGACGGAGAATGTGGTTCATTATGTTTTCCATTGTGGCGGCATACTCCGCACCCGTTGTGTCCACCGCCTCAAGATGTACGACGTCGTTTATCACATATCCCTGATAATCGCGCTGTCTCGCGTCAATCTCCGACGGGTTTTGCGCGAGGATTATACGGATATTGGTAGGAGTACACATTATAATAGCGTTGTTCGAGGTGGTTTTGCCGCTTGCGGTAGGCCCGACCGTCATCCACGGCACACCCCCGCGAGGGAAAATCGCGAACAGTTTAGCCATAGAATCCGACGCCGCCCTTGTTTGCACAATTTGCGACAAGTCCATTTTGTTGGTTTCAAACTTTCGCAGAACGGCGTACGCGTAACGCTCGTCATAGGGTTTGTGCGGGTCGGAACTTGCCGCCGATTTATGAACGGCGGCAACACGGTAACCCTCCGCCGTCCGCGCCGACACAAGTCGATAAACGCCCGAAATACGGGTATCTCCCAACAGTTTATTTATAACAATCTCCTGTTCCTCAGGATTTCTAAAACGCACTTGATTCCCCGCCGCGTCTTTCAAGGTCATTGTACGCCCTTTTTTCTCAATCCATATCTCGGGACCGTTGATTCGGACTTCGTTCACGTCGGGGTCTGACAGCGGCGCGGTCAAAATACCTCTGTCGGTGATTTCTTGAATAAGCCACTCGACCAAAAGCTGCGTGTCAAGCTGTTTATCGGGCGTTAAAAAACCCGTCACAAGAGGACGAGCTTTCATAACATATTCGTGGATTTTAGACTTTATTCGGGCTTGTTTTTCTTCGTGTGAAAGGTTTCGGTATTCGTCCGTAAAATCTTGCAGATATTTTCGGCAGGCTTTAAGGGCGTTGTCCGCGCCCATTTCAGATACGTCGGCACTTTGTGTCCGCGCCGAACCGCCTCGCTTGATTTTAGTCTCCATTAGGCTTGCTACGGTGTACGGCATAATCTCCCCCTTATTTTTTGCTCTTTTTGGGTTTCGCGGCGGGTTTCGCTTCTTTCTTTGGTTTTCCCGCGACAGACTCCTTAAGTTTCTTTCCAACGCGAAAACGCGCCGCTTGTTTTTCGGGAACGTCAATGGTTTCGCCTGTTTGGAGATTTCTTGCCTGACGCGCCGAACGAGTGATTGTATCGAACGTGCCGAATCCCAAAATCTGCAAACTCCCGCCGTTTGAGAGTTCTGCCGTAATTTCCTCGAAAATCGTGTTAAACGCCGTGGTCGCGTCCTTTTTCGTTAAGCCGCTTTTTTCGGCTACCTTTGCTATAAAATCCGCTTTCGATGACATAATTTCCGTCCTCCTGATAATTTGTAGTTTAATTTTTCCGTATTTTCTATATTTTACCTATTTTACACGGGATTGTCTACACCTTTTTCAGCACTCGTTCCGCTATTTTCAGTAGCCGGCGCGGTGTTGCCACGCGCAAACCCTTGCGCGTCCTGTATCAGCGTGTCCGCAAGTTCGTAAATAAGCCGTTCAAACGCCTTTGCGTTGAGTGCGGTGCTTATGCCCTTTTGCACATAAAGTTCCCCGAAAAGCCCCGATTCAATGACGGACGGCTCAAACGGAAACGGTTCAAGAACAAGGCGTATCCCCAACTTATTAAACGGTTCTTTCGTGTAGTACACTTGCGTCCGCTTATTCATAACAATCCTTGACTTCGCGCCTATATACGCGCCGCAGCCGTCCTCGGAGCAGTACCGCAAACGCTCCGTGTTTACGGGGCAGGAGACGTTTTCGTCCCAAACTATATACACCCTGTCGGCACGGTTCAATGTCTCCCCGACAAGTTCAAGCACAAGGTTGTTCGGAACGTCTATAAGCACAAAGTCATACAGGTCGGAGAGTTTTGACATTGTATCCTCCCAAACCTCGGCGGTGTGCTTGTTGTCGGCGTACAGCACGTCAAAAAGGGTTCTGTTGTGGGCGTACATCACCGACAACGCGGGCAGTATGTGCTTAATCGACTTGCCTATCTCGACTTTCCCAACGATAAAGTCTACAAAATCAGGGCGGCCGACGCTTGGCTCAACGCTGAAAAAGCCCGATACGGCGGGATACATAAGATTCAAATCAACTATAAGAACTCTTAACCCGCGCTTTGTAAGGGCGTATGCGGTGTTGCTCACGATGATGCTTGTGTCGGTGCCGCCCGCCGCGCCGATAAACGCGATTATGTTGTCGGGTATCTTTTTTCGCTGATTCTCGTTCGCTCCCGCCAACTGGCGGCTAATGCCCGTAAGTCCCTCATCCATTATTTCAGAGATAAGGCGGTTGTTGTTTTCGCCGCCGCCAATCCCTCTAATCCAATCTAAAAACCCCAATTACTCACCCCCGCTATACGCCCTCTCCGCCTCGACGACGGCAGCACACCCAAAAAATTGTTCAGCCCTCTTAAACGGACATATCTTGACTTTCCTGCTTTTCTCATTGACGCGGTACGGCAGTTTCCTAATCACAGGCGAAAACTTGTTCCCTCCCGCCAAAATCTCCGCCACTTCAAGAACAATCACTATGGTGTTCCTGAAATTATCCCCAACAAGAACAAGGTCGCCCTTTTGGAGATTTTTCAATTCAGCCTTCGCGGCAATGAGAAAAGCAGGAAAGTCAAGATATGTCCGTTTAAGAGGGCTGAACAATTTTTTGGGTGTGCTGCCGTCGTCGAGGCGGAGAGGGCGTATAGCGG
>BNUF01000175.1 GCA_025997155.1 Clostridia bacterium | reverse complement strand
GTCCCCGTTTTGACCTTATGAATTCGGCGAACGGGGCTTTTCAATATAAAATCTTCTTCCTCCAACCACGTAAAAAAGCTCGACAGTATGCGCCGGATATTATCTATCGTTACCTTGCTCGCGCCACGAGCGCGCTGGTATTTGTCAAGATATTGACTTAGGTCGTCGGTGGTCATATGCTTTACGAGTTTCCCTATTCTCGCAAACATATTGTTAAGCGTGGATTCATAGTAACAGAGCGATTTGTCCGAACAGCCCTCCACGCGCTTGGCCGCGATAAAACTCGCGAGGTACTTGGCATTGGTATCTTCCTCCTGTATCGGTTCGGCGGATGTCACTCCCCGAATTCGGTGCGTCAGCACGTCGTGAAGTTTCTCCATCTGCGCGTTGTTCAGTACGCAGAGCATTTCCTGCTCAATAGCCGTGATAAGCGAGTTATCCATTTTGTTGTCCCCTCTCTGATTACCCCGCCGTATTAGCAGTCTCATTATTTCGTTTTTTCGATTTCGGATACCGCCGTGCCATTTTGTCGCGTATAGCTTTGACGCTGTCCGCAGGGTCGTCAACCAAAAACGACAACCACCTCTCAAGCAAATCCCCGCGTTCAATAAATTCTCTCGCGGAATAGCGGTATTTGGTTTTATAGTCGTTCACAGCCTGTGCTATTACCGCATACGCTAATTTTTTAACGCCGTCTTCACATAATTCTCTCATTCCAAAACCTCCGCAATCTCCACTTCGACATGCGGATATTTCTTATCAACCGCAAACCTGTGGCTAAACCCCACAATCTGCGCCCAACCGTCATTACTTAGTTTCCCAGACTTCACAAGCGCGTCCTGTATGAACTTCTGCGCGAACGCGATATTATCTTTATCCCGCCGCCGATTCTTCTCAACCCACAGATAATCTAGCGTCACGGGCGTTTTCAGCGTCACACCTCGCAACGCGTTGTTAATAATAAGTGCTAGCTTGCTTTCGATATCCCGCTTGGTCTTATTGCCCTTATACTTGTTTCGGCGGTTATCAAGGACATACTGGTTCGTGCCAGGGAGCGTAAACGGTATTGTGATTTTGTAGGTCATATAGTTCCCCTCTGCGCTAATCTCCTGTCTTGGGGTTCGTAAAAGTCGCAACGTATTTTATTTGCCGTTCCGTGTCCGCCATTGTCGCCCTCATATTTGTACGACTGTGGATTTTGGCAGTAGAGTGCATCAAGCATATACGTTTCCTTGTCTCGGCTATACTTGTGACGCATTGGTACTTTGAGTTCGTGGCGACAAAATTTACACGTCCCGCAATGCTCACCTTTTGCGATAAGTTCATCTTCTGCGCATATCTTCGACCAACGAATCTCAAACGCAATTCGGTCTTTCTCTGCTTTTTGTTCAGCTATGATTTGCTGGGCGTGTCCGACAATCTGTCCGGGTGTCGGAAAAAAGCCCTTTCGGTCGTTAATGATAAACCTTAAAATTGCTTCTTGAAGTATGTCCTGTGGGACGTTGCGAAATATATTGCCCCAAAGTTTAACCATAGCGTCATACTCTGCATCATTATAACCACGTACAACGGTCGGAAAGGCTGTTTGAAGTACCGCCAAACACTCTTTCAGCTGCAACTTAGTGAGAGGGGTAGTTCTTTGCGCCGATAGCCAGTTCTCTGTGTATTTCGCACTATCGTTAGTAGTTAAATTATAACGGCTCATCATAGTCCCCCTCGCTTAAACCGTCTAAGAACGGATTCGACCGCTGTTGATTTTGCGGTGTGCCCTGTACTCGATTTTGGGCAGACTTTGCCCCTTGATTTTCCTCGTCGTATCGATTAACGACCCAACCGAGAATAGTCCTGTAGTCCGAGGCGTATTTCTTTCCTTTCGACCCTTTGTAATTGTCAAGGATTTCAATGCAACGCACCGTTTTTGTTTCTCCGAATTTCGCAACGAGTGACGAATGTTCGTCATTGGTCATGCTGACAAATTCAGCGTATTGAGTTTTAGGCGGTGCGTCCGTGTCACGCTTGCGCGGCTTTGCGGGTGTATTCGTATTCGTATTCGTACTCGTATTCGTATTCGTACTCGTATTCGTATTCGTGCTTGTTTTTGCTTGTCCTGTTTCGGCGTTTGCATTGTTTGTAGATGCGCCACCTCGTGAACCGCTCTCTTTCCTCTTTTCGGACAAATCCCTTGCCCGTTCTGTTTGTGCCTTGATTAGCTCAAATACAGCGTTGCTCATAGGGTCAAGTTCGAGCGTTTCCTCGTCTATCGCCGATAGCAACAGCGACCTCACTATAAGTACCAAATTTTCGTCAGGTAGCGTAGTAAAGACGCCACGAAATCGCGACACAATGGGGCGTAACGATGCGTCGGATTCAAGCTATGTGCGATAAGGGCAAAATACCGAACGCGCAGAGAATTGGATTTTTTTGGGTAATACCAAAGGGGACTCCAAAGCCGCCAGACGGTCGCACGAGACACGCGCGAAACGACGGCGCGGTTAAAGCCGTCGCGGCGGTCAAATAGCGAGAAAAATAAATTTGATAAGGAGGTATCGGTATGACCGCGAACAAACAACAACCGTCCTACTCCGTGGTTTCGTACTTTTGCGGGTGCGGCGGTTTAGATTTGGGCTTCCGTGGCGACTTTAGATACCACGATGAGGATTATAAGCGTCTGCCTTTTAACATTAAGGCGGCTTACGACAAAGAAGACCGTTGCGTGGAGACGTATAACGGTTATTTTGGCACACACGCCAAAAGCGCTGATTTGTCGAGCATAGACGCGAAGAACGATGTTCCAAAAGCCACGATACTTATCGGAGGGTTTCCTTGCCAAGAATTTTCATCTTGCGGTCCATTGGGGGGCTTGACTCTGAGCGCGGCAAGCTGTACAAGGCTTTAATCTCATATATGGAGATACATAAGCCGTCGCTTGTTATTGGCGAAAATGTTATCAATCTTGAGCGTATGGACAATGGCAACGTACTTAACACTATAACAAACGACCTTGAGAAGGTCGGATATAAGGTTAAGGTTTGGAAGATGTTCGCGCCCGACTACGGTATTCCCCAGAGACGGACGCGCTTGTTCTTTATCTGCGTTCGTGACGATATTCACGAAAAGCACGGGTTCCCAAGCCAACCGATAGCGGCGTATAGCGCGGGCAACTACCATAGTATCGAATGGGCAATTGGTGATTTAGAAGACGTTACTGACGATAGCGTTCCCAACCAAGACCAATTTTTCGGAGCCTCAAAGGCGAAGAACGGTAATGGTCAAGGCGATGAAAGTAATAAAAAGGATTTGCCCGCTTACACGATTAGGGCGAACCCCAAGTCTCGCGTTCAATTTCATTACTCACCATCACTCAACAGGAGATTGACGGTTAGAGAGTGCGCGAGAATTCAGACGTTCCCTGATGACTTCAAATTCTCCCACGCCAAAACCGCAAGCATATCTCAAATCGGGAACGCCGTGCCACCCGTACTGGCGCACATTGTGGCGACATCAATCGCCGATTACTTAGAGAACGTGGAGTGTATCGCTAATGATTAATGACGGAAATACGGTCGATATAACGCCTACCCCGCGAATTTTAAGGACGTTGGGCGAAATCCCGTTCCAAGTATGGCAATGCGTCGCGGAGTTGGTGGATAACTCTATCGACGCCTATCTCTCTGACGAGGTAAACGCCTCAGATGAGGTTGAGCGTAGAATCAATGTAAATTGGACAGGTTCAACCGCCGCTGCGAGTGAAAGGACTATTGAGATAACCGATAACGCGAAAGGAATGTCAATAGAACAGCTACGGGACGCTGTAAGATCTGGATATTCAAGTAATAACCCCATCGGAAATTTGGGGTTGTTTGGTATGGGCTTTAATATCGCGACGGCGCGGCTTGGTGAGCTTACCACGATTATGTCCACGCGCTCTGGCGATGATAAGTGGGTTGGCATTGAAATAGACTTTCAGAAGTTGATAGAATCGAAAGGCTTTGTTGTTCCCACAGTCTATGAGAATAAGGACGATTCTGCCGCTACGGGAACGAAAATTAAGGTTTCTCGTCTGAAAAACGAAGTTCTTTCTGACCTTTCCAATAGGGAAACGGAGATACGTCAAAGGTTAGAAACTATCTACTCGCCTTTGCTTAACGGCAACGATATATCAATTTACATTAAGGGGAAGCAACTTAGACCTAAAATGCACTGCGTATGGTCGCCATCGCGTTATGTTCGTTATAACGAACAAAATGTTCCCGCTTGGGTTGATGTTACTTGCGATTTGGGCGACGCGTTATTTGACTTGACGAAAAACTGCTATCTAACCGGAGACGAGTCGGAAGATTACTACGTCGCGTTGCAAGAGGGGCGGTCATTGCCCGCGAATATCGTCGAGCGTAGTAAACGATTAACTGGTTGGCTTGGCATTCAGCGATACGCTGACCCAAATGAATATGGGATAGACTTTATACGAAACGGGCGTAAAATACTCGTTTCCGACAAGTCATTTTTTTACTATGAAAACTTAATAACGGGGCAAAAAGAATTGCAATATCCCGTTGACCTGACTGGTTCCGTGGGTGGGCGCATTATTGGCGAGCTAAGGGTAGACTATCTGCTCCCTACTTATCAAAAGAATGACTTTAATAGGTCTGATAAGTCTTGGCAAGATACCGTAGAAGCGATTTGTGGCGTCGGGCCTTTCTTGCCCCAATACCGTAAAACGCTTGGGTTTCAAGAGCCAAACACTTCCCCGCTTGGGCTACTAATTAGCGCGTACCGCCGTCCGAACACAGGCACAAAATCCTTGTTT
>BNUF01000174.1 GCA_025997155.1 Clostridia bacterium | reverse complement strand
ACCGTAAGGAAACCTCTCGTCTCGCTGTTCGTCGCACTCACATTCGCCGATAAGTTCCCCACAGTAAGGGCAATACTTTCGCTCTCTGCTCATATTTCCTCTCCTCCTACGCTCTCGCGGTTAAGTTGTCCGTGCGGGGCAAAAACTCGCCACATTCTTTTAGCGGGATTTTTTCCGATTTGCACCAGTCACAGTGTCTCATATAGCAAAAATCTTTTGGCAAGCTACCCGCACACTCATATTAGTTTTATGATTTTTTGCCGTGGTAAATCCTGTACGCCATATTGACGTGCGCGATGTCTACATTGTGCGTTTCCGCCCTGATACAGTAGAGGTACAATTCTTCTTTAGATAGCCGTTTGAGTTCCGTTTCTGCTTTTAATTACATTTTGATTATCCCCTTTCGTTCGCCGTCTGCTGCGTCGTCCCCCGCCCTGATTCCACCTCCCCCGCCGCCGCTGTCTACTCTCGGAGTTAGCGCGGTTAGTGCGGGGGGTGGGGTCTCTCTGCTGTTGTAGTCCTCTTGGTGGGCGTTCAAGCTGATTGGGTGGGGGGTAGCTAGACTTCATTTGCTTGTTATAAACATTATAACCCTTGCAAAACACATTGTCAAGCATTTTTTTATATTTTTTGCTATTTACAAGCATTTATTTTTTTGATATACTATTCAATAGGAGGTGATAAAATGGAGGTAAACGAAAGGATACACTATTTAAGGAAGTATATCTTGAAAAAAACTCAAAGCGAATTCGCTGATAAGATAAAAATATCTCGTTCAAACTTAGGAAACATTGAGAATGGTAACGTAAATATAACAGAACGAGTTCTAAACGATATATCGCGTGAATTTTCGGTTAATACAGAATGGTTAAACAAAGGGATAGAACCCATATTGTCCGATAGCAAGGAAGATACTGTAAATAGGATTGTTAAAATCTATGATTCATTATCAGAACCAAACAGGAAATATTTAGAGGGCTACATTTATCGACTATTTGAAGAACAACAGGCGCAAATACAACAGTAATCCCTTGAGAAAGAATTATAAAGGACGGTGCTTACACTGGAAACAAAAATAGCCCACAACGACAAAGACATACTACAAAAGTACGCAGGCGCGTTATTCCGTGACAAGACCCTTGAATTCTACGGAGTAAAATCGGCAAAAATAGTAGACCTAATAAATGTCGAGCTTCCTAACGTGGAAGTTTCAGAACAGGCAACAGACACAATATACCTATTAGCGGACGACACTTATTTGCATTTGGAATTTCAGACCACGCATAGTAAAAAAGACCTCCTGCGGTTCGCCGTGTACGATTTTCGGCTATATGAGCGGGACGAACGCAAGATAAAGACGGTTGTTATATACTCATCTGATGTAATCCGCGCCGAAAAGAATATAAACATAGGCTCAGCGGTTTACTCCGTCGATACGGTTATGATGTGTGAGCGGGACGGAAACAAAATTTACAAGGAACTGGAAACAAAAATCAAGAACGGCACGGAATTGACGGATAACGACATACAGAATCTAATATTTTTGCCCCTTATGAAATGCACGGTGTCAAAAGACGATATTGCGGTACAGGCGGCGACACTTGCACAAACTATTGGGGATAAGTCAAAAAGGAATCTATGTATTGCGGCGGCGGTGGCTTTCGGTGGGAAATACTTGAAGCAAGCCACAATTAAAAAACTTATGGAGGTGCTGGAAATGAACGGAGCGGTAGCGGAATATTTAGAAGAACGTGACGAAAAGGTAATTGCTAAAAGGGATTTAGAAGTGGCTAAAAAAGCATTGCGCAGAGGTGTTGCTGTTGATGTAATATTAGATATAACAGGTTTGGATATGCCGACAATTGAGCGGCTACAATCGGAGTTGTAGGACAAATAGACACAAACGCGATTTACAAAATTTCTAAATTCCTAATGGATTTCCAAATCAACTCTTAAAAACCAAAAAAGCCGTTCACATTTATATGAATGGCTTTTTTGGTTTTTTATAAATAATGCTTGACATAAGCAAAATAAAGTATTGTGATTATATAAATCATTTATAAATATTGTTCTTGGGGGGAGGCATTGCTATGGGAGAAGACATTGAAACAATTTTGAAAGAACTATCCAAAACCAACTTATCATATCTAAAAGCTATTGCTGAAGCATTATATTTTGCGGAGCAACATACCGAGCAATCCACCGCGTAGCCCCGCCCAAACAGCGGCGGGAACAGCCCTCGAGCGGAGGGCGGAGAGAGGAGGTGAACGGTATGGACGAACGACTAAAAGATTACAGCGTAAGCCCTGAATACAAGGCAATTGTTACTGAAATTTTTCCGAGTATAACCAGAACGCTGAATATCGCACTCGCCGAAAATGTTTTTATGACAAAAGAAGAAATGACGAGGTATTTTTCTTCATTTCGCGAAGAAATAAACAACTATATAGACGGACAAGAACTGTTGTTTTATAACCTTACTAAATTGCACTAGACAAGTAGCCCCGCCCCAATAGCGGCGGGAACAGCCCTCGAGCGGAGGGCAACGAAAGGAGTAAGGATTTAATATGTTTTTTTATGTAAACGACGACCCAATATCATTTGAATCCGTATCAAGCGGCTTGAAGATTCCTGATTGTACAAGTGAAATACACAAAATTATAAATGCCGTGGACGACTTGTTTCTGCTTGATATAAAAGGCAGTACCAATACAGATAAGCCGATAAAGGTACTACCGAATCTTACGTTGGCGGAGAACTTTTACGCCTTGCGTAAACAGGCGGAAGCATACTTCGACCACTTAGAATCGAAACTGAACGCTACAGTTTCAGTGAGTTCGCGATTATCTTAGCACTAAGGGTTTTTATAACCGAAAATGCAAAATCCCCGCCTATATCGTGTGCAAAAGTCTTTATATTGTCCCAAACCTTAGCACTCTTTATGCTGGAAAGGTACTCGTGCCCCTCGTATGTTAAAGACTTGTATATGGCGTAATAACCGCCGTCCGTATAGTCTCTAATATTGACGTTGATATACCCTGCTTCATTTAATCTTTGCGTAACGTAAAATATCGTTGATTCTTGATAATTCGCCATACGTGGATTTCCGAGGACTTCGGAAAGGTTAAGCGGTTCAAGTCTCGGGTGTTCCTCTAATACAAGGAGCAAGTCCCTGACGCAATCTAAATCTAACTTCATAACATCACTCCTTTCTTGTAAATTAACTGCGCCAACAGTCAATTTATTATACCATATAATAACTAAAAAGACAAGGAGTAATGATATTTTATGACAAGAAAACAGTTTCACCTGTACCTACCCGAAACGTTGGACAAGTGGCTTAGTGCTAAATCTAACGAAGAGGGTATCAGTAAAACAGCACTTATTTTAACTATGCTGAACAGACTTATGAAAGATGAGCAATCGACCGCTCGAGGGCTGTTCCCGCCCGAACAGCGGCAGGAACAGCCCTCGAGCGGAGGGAGGAGATAATACTATGGAAAACAAAGATTACGACGTTGAGTTAAATCTAAAAATTGCCAAAGCTTTTGGCGAAAAAGACGTTTACGTATCCGAAAAGTGTGGACACGTAAACGCGGGTGAAAATAAGTTTTGCGGGGAATGTGGGTGTAGATTGAAAAGCGACGTATTATAGCAATTCGTCGTCAAAAATTGAAACCATACAATCATCAACATAAAACTGTGACCACCCTAAACATTCAGTACAAAATTTAGTATAGCAATTTAAGTGTTTATGGCATACAGGGCATTTGTTAGCTAAGAAATCGAATCCACAATCACAAACCCCTAAACGGTCTAAATCATAAGTTTTCCCACACATAGGGCATTTAGCGACAAGCATAAAATCACCACCTTTCCCATTTGATACGGTTATTCGACAACCGTTCAAAAATATGGTAACAAATTAGGGCGGGAAAGTAAAGGGCAATTTTGGACGAGCAACAGCCCTCGAGCGGAGGGCGACGAACAAAGCCGTCGCGGGTGACGGCGAAAGGGGATTAAATGAACATATCGATTTTTGGCGAACAATGGGAAATAACGCTAGGGGTTGACCCAAAGGGACGGCGCGACCTTGAGGGGACACAAGGATTATGTATTTGTCACGAACGAAAGATTATCATTGTCGACCTCTTAAAGTTGCCCGAATGGGCGGACAGTTCCGAATACTCCCGAAAAGAGGGTGAAAAGGAAATCTTGAGGCACGAAATATTACACGCGTTCTTCGCCGAGTGCGGATTGTGGGGCAGTTCACTAAGCGTTTGCGCGTGGGCATTAAATGAAGAAATGGTGGACTGGTTCGCGGCGAATGCGCCAAAGATTTACAGGGCGTATCAGGAAGCGGGGGCTATTTAATATGGAAAAATCGAGACCACGCTGGGTGAAATTGAACACGCTTAAGACGGAGATGCAGGGAGTTAAATCACTTTTGATGAACGACAAACCCGCACCTCAAGACGCAAACTTTATTGTTCGTTGCACGATTGATAAAGTTTGCGGCGGTACAATTTCCATAGGCGAAGAAAGCAGGGCAAACAAAGACGCTATGAAATACACGATAAACGTTGCCGACCTTGAAGAACTTATCGAGCGGACGCGCAAAAACGCGGGGCTTTAATCCGAGGAGTTGGACGAAATGCAAATCAAAGCGCAGAAATACGGCACAATGAACGAAGCGGACAGGCTCGCACTTGCGGCACTCCTTGTCAAGGCGGGGTACAGGGTCGTACTCCGCAAGGTGAAAGCTGACGGCGGTACGCGTTCGGTGCTGTTCCTTGAGGCAGTCCGAATTATCAAAGAGATGAGGGCGGCGACAAATGGAATATATCCAAGGTTCATTGTTTGGGAAAACGTCCCGGGGGCGTTCTCGAGCAACAAAGGCGGCG
>BNUF01000173.1 GCA_025997155.1 Clostridia bacterium | reverse complement strand
CAACTCCGATTAGCCGCTGATGTACCAAAAGACCTTTGGACTTTGGCTAATAAATTTGAACGAAAAATAGAAGTATCAAAAACTAAAAATCAAAAATATTTATGAACATTATTATACGAGGAGGAATATGCTATGTCGAGAAAAAATGATCCGGACGGAACAGTCGAAAAGATTTTAGACATTTCCGGCGCTCTGTTTATGGAAAAAGGATATGAGCAGACGACTATGCCGGACATCGTAGATAATTTGGGTATGTCCAGTCGTCCATTCCTACGCGCTTTATAAAAAGAATGGCGGCGGAACTTCAAATGAGGGAGGAAACCCGAATGCTCAGAATTGAACATTTAACCAAGACATATGGAGGCAAACAGGCCGTAGACGATTTATCACTTCACATAGCAAAGGGCGAGATATGCGGTTTTATCGGGCATAACGGCGCGGGTAAAACTACGACCATTAAGGCCGTCTGCGGGATTCTCGGTTTCGACAGCGGCGAAATCTATGTTGGTGGGAAGTCTATGAAGCATGAGCCGATTGATTGTAAGCACCGCATGGCCTATATCCCCGATAACCCCGATTTATATGATTTTCTTTCCGGGGTTAAGTATCTGAACTTCATCGCGGACGCATATGGCGTTGGTGCTTCACAGGAATTCGCCTATACGCGGATATGTTTGAACTGACCACTGACCTCGCCCAACCTATAGCAGCCTACTCGCACGGCATGAAACAAAAACCCGCGCTCATATCCGCGTTTATCCATGAGCCGGAATTTATGGTACTCGACGAGCCGTTTGTAGGGTTAGATCCGAAAGCGTCACGCGTCGTAAAAGACCTTATGAGGGAAAAATGCAACGAGGGCGGCGCGGTGTTCTTTTCAACCCACGTCCTTGAAGTCGCCGAAAAATTGTGCGACAAGGTGGCTATCATAAAAAGCGGCAAACTCGTCGCGCATGGCGATATGGACAAGGTGTGCGGGGATTCTTCCCTTGAAGCGGTGTTCTTTGAGCTTGAGGAGGGCGGGAAATGATAAGGAAGCTGTTTATCCTCAATTTGAAAGCGTTGGGGTCGAACTTTGTAAGGGGAGGCAAAAAGAAACCCGGCGCCGGAAAAATACTGCTTGTTACGTTTGTCGCGCTCTATGTGGCTGCCACGCTTATCGGCATGTTTTCGGCACTGTTCCATTCGCTGCTTGAACCGTTCTTTTCAGCCGGAATCGGCTGGATGTATTTTGCCTTGCTTGCTCTTATTGTGTTTGGAATATGCGTAATCAGCACGATTTTCGGCGCAAAAGACAATGAACTTTTGCTCTCTATGCCGATAAAACCCTCGGCAATCCTTATAAGCCGCTTGCTTGTGATTATCGCGTTTGAATACGTTTTTGCGGTAATCGCCGCTTTACCGGCGTTTGTGATATGGCTCACGGGCGGTTACGCGACAGTAGGCGGCATATTATTTTTAGCGACGGGTATTTTCCTTCTGCCGCTTATGGCATTGGCGGTTGCGCTGGTGCTTGCGTGGCTATTGGGCGTGGTTTCGTTACGGCTACGTCATAAAAATATCATAATCCTTGCGCTTCCCGTTGGATTTTTGCTTGCGTACTTCTACCTATTTTCCAATATTCAAGGATATTTTGGCGAATTGGTAAGTAAGGGCGCGGAACTCGCGGAAGCGTTTCGGCGGGTCTTGCCGCCCTTTTACGGTATGGCTATTACAGGAAGCGGCGCAGGCAGCAAGATAACATTCGCGTTATGGGCGGCTTTGCCATTTGCGGCGGCGGTAATCTTGCTCTCGACGAATTACAGAAAAATGCTTATAGCAAATCGCGGGAATGTAAAAGTCGTTTACAAAGAGAAACCGGCAAAAGCGGGCAGTGCCCTCTCTGCCTTTGTGCGAAAAGAACTGGCGCACTATTGGAGCAAGTCATTTGTCATACTAAACTCCTCAATCGGCTCGTTATTTATGCTTGCCCTTTCCGCTATGGTAATCATAAAAATGTCGAACATACTTTTATATGCCGATGAGATAGCCCCGACGCTCGGAAATCTACCTCCGGCGGCTTTGGCGGCAATTTCCCCCGTGTTTTTATGCACGGTAAACAACATCAGCGCATCGCTTATCTCGCTTGAAGGCAAGAACCTATGGATAGCTAAAAGTATTCCCGTGCCTCCGAAAGAGATTATTCTGTCAAAGGTATGTACGCATTTGCTAATCTCCGGGCTTCCCTGTCTTGCCGCATCGGCTTGCGCGGCGACGGTTTTTGCCGGAAATGTGTCGGATTGGTTGATTATCGTGGCGCTTCCGCAAACGGTCGGCGCGTTGATTGCGGTGGGTGGGCTTGCGATAAACCTGCATTTTCCAATACTTGAATGGACGAATGAAATTTATGTCGTCAAGCGAGGATTGTCCGCAATGATTACCATGTTCGGGGCTATGGGCGCGATTGCAGGGTTAGGGTTTGCGTATGCGTTCCTGCTGAGTGCTATTGTTCCATTAACGGCATTTTTATGGATATGCGCGGCAGCGTTTGCAATCGCCGCAACCATAATCTATGCGTGGCTGATGAAAACGGGGGGCAAAGAAGATTGCTGAATTATGAACACAAGCACAACAAACTAAAACAAATAAAATGGAGGACAACAAAATGAAAAACGGAAAAAGACACTTGATAATCGGAACGGCGATTTGCGCGGCGACAATGCTACTGTTCTTGGCGTTCAGTAGCAGACTGCCCGAAAATGTGCCGATTCAGATCACAATTGACGGCTCTGCCGAGAACACGCTGCCAAAGCCGCTGTTCGTATTTGGTATGCCGGTGGCTTTCGCGGTGGTAAACCTTATCAGAGGCTTATCTCTAAGCCGAAAGGAGAACGCCACCGCTTATAGCTTCTACATCGTTCCGGGGATAGCGATTTTACTGTCAATATTGACGCTTGTGACGGCGCTTCATATGTAATAAAGAGACAAAGGCAGTGAACGAAAAACTTCAAGCTATAAAACAGGGGCGCCCCGGTGCTGCGATACTCCTGTCCAGTCACATTAATAATATTTTTCTTTTCCCTCTTGACAAACCAACCAATGGTATGTCACAATAAATACCGTTGATTGGTTTTTATATTTTACAGGAGGAATAAGCTATGCCGAGAAAAAATGATCCGGCCGGGACAGTTGAAAAGATTTTAGACATTTCCGGCGCTCTGTTTATGGAAAAAGGATATGAGCAGACGACTATGCAGGACATCGTAGATAAATTGGGTATGTCCAAAGGAGCGATTTTTCATCACTTCAAATCTAAAGAGGACGTGATGGAGGTTGTGATACAGCGTATGATAGACGGCATTGTGGAGCAGGTCAATGCTATTGCTGAGGATTCCGCGCGCACCGTTAGCGAGAAAATGCGCGACGCGATTTTGTCTATGAACATTTCAGTCGGACAAGGACAGGCGGTAATCGCGGAACTTCACAAACCCACAAACGCCCAGATGCACCAAACGATCATCACGAAAACTATAAAGTCAGTCACGCCGATATTGGCAAAAATTGTGGAACAAGGCGTTAGCGATGGCATCTACAGTACCCCCTACCCGCGTGAAACTATAGAGTTTCTTTTTGCCGCCAATCAAGTCATTTTAGACAGCGGCATTTTCGGTTGGAATCAAGAGGAACTTACTGCCCATGCGCTTTGTTTCATCCGTATGATGGAACTCTCGCTCGGCGCGGCGGAAGGCAGCTTCAGCTTCCTTCTGGATTCGATATAAAATTAAAGGGGGGATAATATGTACAATTATAAACCTATCCGTTTTTACCCTACCGTTTTCGCGCTGACATAGGCGTTTTGGATTCTCGCGGCTTTTGCGCCGGAAGAATATCGTATAGCACTTATGCTGCTGGGCTTATTTGTTCCGGCTGTGACTGCGGCGACGACGGTTCTGACTTCAAAAACCGCCGCCTTGAAAGCTGATTTTAAGGCAAAGCTCATCGGCGCGTTTCGTGTCAAGCCTTTGATTGTGCTGGTTGCCATCGCAACGTTTTTTGGGATAATCGCGGTTTCCATCCTGCTCTCAACTCTTGCGGGGCAGTCGTTAGACCAGTTTTCCTTCGTGGAGGGTTTTTCGTTTTCCATAGGCGGGAGTTCCGCGCTGCTCACCATCGTGCTTGCGGCGCTGCTCGAAGAACTCGGTTGGCGCGGCTACGCGGAGTACGCCATCGCTTCCTATTGCAGTTGGTGGAAAGAGTCGCTGATTTTCGGCGCGGTGTGGGCGCTGTGGCATTTACCGCTGTTTTTCGTCCCGGATACTTACCATTACAACATCCTGCAGCAAAGTCCGTTGTATATGGTGAACTTCTTCGTTTCCATTATGCCGCTTGGATTTATCGTGACTTGGGTCTATGTCAAAAACGAAAGAAGTATATTCGCTTGCATGATTTTTCACTTCTTCGTTAACTTGCTGCAAGAGAAGGTCGCCATGACACAGACCACTAAATGTGTGGAAACACTTGTGCTATTTGCGGCGGCGGCCATTGTTGTGGCGACCAATAGAGAGCTGTTCTTTGAGAAGCGGCACATCGGCAGGCTTTTGGAAGAAGCCCATCTGCGAAAGGAGCGAAGCGAATGAACGAAATGACAAATAGCATAACTGATACCAATTTCATACCGCCGCCGAGAAATTTTCGATTGATGGTGGCGGGACAGATTGTGACAGTGCTGGGCTCGTCGTTGCTGCGCTTTGCCCTCTCGCTCTATGTACTGGACATTACCGGACGCGCCGATTGGCGGGGCGATTTCCGATAGATTTAACAGGAAGCGTTTAATGGTGCTGTATGACATTATCTGCTGCGCCGTCACGTTTGTGTTCTTGATTATTATGCTTAACGGTCACACGTCTGTGTTTGTGGTGGGAACGGTGATGGTTCTGCTTGG
>BNUF01000172.1 GCA_025997155.1 Clostridia bacterium | reverse complement strand
CATTAACTTCACTTTTTAAATGACCATTCTTCAATGCGTTCAACGCTTTTTCCCTTAAATCTATTGAATATGCCATACTTTTATTTTAACACATCTATTCAATATTTTAAATAGCCTTGACTATATACTGCGAAAAACCGTGTAGAGTTTGGTTTTGTAGATAGCGTCGAAGATAGTTTTGATGAGTACGCGGAGATCATCGATGATGTCTTCGACGCATACGAGGGGGTCGGCGATGAGGATCAAATCACTCTTCTGAAAAAATACTTCGGCAACGCATACGACAATTTCCTAGAATACGTCTTCAAACAAAGATAAATACCGCACACTCGAAGAACTGCGTCTCAAAGGTTAGGGAGGAATTTTTGTGAGGTTAGACGAAATAAACTTGCAGAAACAAATTGGGAACACGATTGAGATAAGTGGAATCATCGTGGATATTGAGATTAAGGAATCAACACGCGGAGCGTATTCTGTCATCACGCTTGTGGCGGGAACGTCAAAAGCGAAGCTCAAGTGGTGGAAGAGGTCTTTCACGGCGGACGAAGTGAGTAGGTCGAAAGGCAGTTGCGTTCGGTGTACGGTTAAGGTTGACGAATATAACGGGTCGCCGTCGCTTATCATAACGTCATGGACAAAGGAAACTGAATTAACGGCAGACGACCTGTTACCTTGCGATAGGGACAGCGAAAACACAAAGATACGCTGGCAGGCACTTATGTATGGGTTTAGGGATACGGACGGATTTCTTGCGACATTTACGAGATTTGTGTTTAAGAACTGTTTTGAATACTTCATGCGTCAACCAGCGGCGATATCTGTTCATCATAACTTTAGAGGCGGTTTGTTACTGCATACTGTTGAGGTAACGGAGTTGGCGTTGGGTTTAGCGGGAGCGTGTCGGGAACGGCTTGATATGGACTTGGTAAGGGCGGGCGCACTCTTGCACGACATCGGCAAACTTGAAGAGTTTAGCATTGACGTTGTGACTGGTGAGATTAAGTACACGGTTAAAGGCTCTCTGCTCAGCCACTTCGTTTTAGGTAATGATTATTTGCGTGACACTTATCTTGAGTTTGCTCTTGACTATAGAAACTTAACTACTGCAGAGTTGGAACAGTTTCTGTTGCTGCGTCATATTGTTTTGTCACACCACGGCAAACTTGAAATGGGCGCGGTCGTAACTCCTGCAACCCTTGAAGCGAAGTACGTGCATTTAGCGGATATGGCATCTTGCGATGCATATCGAACAACTGTGAATACGCAGAACATTGAAGATGGAAGCGTCAATGCGGTTTGGGAATTCGGCTCAATGGGAAACTATTACAAACGTGTGGGGGGAAAGTGATATGAATGAGCGCCAGAAAATTTATGATGAGTTGTGTGCATTGATAACAGATTATGAGTGGCATGGTTTAGGTGTACCCGTAGGTGCGGAGGATTTGTACGCTATGTTGGTGAAAATCCAAAACAATTGGGAATGTGTTATTACGGCTCAAGACGAGTAATTAGAATGGCGCATGTACTAACCAATACGTCCGCTTATGGATAGCGGTGAACGTATCCAAGCCTATCTTATGAGGTGGTTAAATGGAATTCACTAACCGAAATTTGTATGCGGCAATGTGCGTACACTGTCAAGAATTCGGCTATGACGGTTTAGAGTTTTGCTATGAAATCCTTAACACGTATATCAAGGAGTATTTCGAACGTGAAAGTGCGAGAGCCTGTTCATTATCATATGAAGGCGTTTTTGAGTTAATCGAGGTTGATGAACCCGAGTTCACGGAGAAGTTCCGCAAACTGCCGAACGATAATTGGGATACTGCGGCATTGTTTTTTATCGGCAACTGGATGTGCGGGTTGTACGAATATCATGGCGTTACTGGCAAGCAAATTTATGAACACTTTAGCCCTGACCTATTTCAGTGGTTGTATGATTCTTATGACGTTTTCCATACGCAAAGTTACGCATATGTATGCGCTGTGATAATGGAAGATTGTTGGGGCAAACAGTTTTTGAAGAACGTCAGGTAGGGCAGCAAGTTAGTAAACCAAAAATAAAAAGGACTGTCGCGTCACTGGTTAGTGGCTTTGCAATAGTCTTTTTTATTGAAATGACGGATAATACGCCACATAAAGATTGATGCGGAAAATCTTGTGCAAATTGTGAAGAATTGTGTACGTTGGATGAGAGTATACTTGCATGTATGGGAAGACGTGAGCAAAGAAATGAGGGGCGTTTATGGATATAACAAGGTTTGTTGAGGAAGTGAAAGACGTTACGCCGTTAAACACACTGTTGTATATGCTTAACGTACGCACAGCAGGTTCCGCAGATGACTGTGGCGACGAAGCGTTAGAGATAATCCGCGACGCGGCGGCGTTACCATTCTTTGAAGCGAAAGACGTTTGGGAAGAAGCGTTGTATAATGTCGGCAGACCATTTAAGCAACAGGTATGGGAATTGCTCACAACTTTAGGGGTAAGGATTCCCGACGAGATAGCGGTGTTTACGACACTCTATGTGGAATCCATAAAAACGAACGACAGACCCTTTGGCAACTTCGTGCGTGACATATACCTCGGTGCGGTTAATGTGATTCAGATTGGGTTTAGCAGGTGTTTGAAACGCACTTCTGCCACGATAGCTTGTCGAGCAGAATTCGACTTGTATGAAAACAATGTCAAAACCGATTATGTCGTCAAGGTAGAGATGAACGACGACCGCACTGACTATTCGATAGATTTGAATAAGTCGGGTGAGCGCGTTGGCTCAGATTGGTTTATGCGATATGACGCTAAGCCATATAAAGGCTATTGCAAATTCTGCAACAAGTTAAATAATCTGATAGACAGTAAAGCCGTTGGAAAAGATAGTCGGTTTAGAGGGATACCAGTTGTTCACTTGACCGATGAAGAATGGAATGCGCTATCCCTCAAGTCCTCTATTCCACAGTAGATTGGATTGTGTGGGGGTTTATTGCGAGCGGAGGAGATGATAAATAAATGGTTGATACATCATAGGACATAAGTTATGTGTGTTGGAGATTTTGGTTGCGGAATGGGATGCGCTATCTCGCAAAACCGATAACCCACTGTATAAATTGGAGGTAAGTTTATGGAAGATATTACAGTTGTTGTGGCAAAACCAAAAGAACAGCCAGAGGTGCGCAAGGTTGCGAATACACTTGAAGCGTTTCAAAAGCTGGTTGGCGGATATATTGAAACGTTGACGGACATAAGTAATCCCGACCATCTTGTGGTTATAAACGAGGAAAGGCGAATTATCGGATTGTCCTATAACCGTAACGTGTTTGGTTATTCGGTGGTTGGTCCGATTGTTGCGGTTGCCAGAACAGATGACGAGTTTTCAAGCTTGACTGAAACCGAGGTAGAGTATTATATGAATCTGTTTAGGTTGCGATAGGGAGCGATAAGATGTTTGTTGTATTTGGCAAGTCGGGAAGTGGCAAGACAACACTAATGAATAGGTTGCAAGAGTTTAGTGACTTGGGGATTGTTGTGGGTAGGGAATATACTACGCGACCTGCGCGTTACGCAGATGATGACGCTTACCATTTTGTGAGCAACGAGGAATATCAGCATCTCAGGTTAGGCGGGAAGGTATCCGCGCATTTTGAACGAGTGGTGGATGGCGACATTTGGAAGTATGGTGTACCTGTTGACGCACTGAAACCAAACTATGTTGTTGTGACTAATCCGTCTGCCTGTGAGCAGTTGAGGACAGTGACAGACGTGAACGCGATATATCTCGACATTGACACAATGGATCTGTTTAATCGTTCACTCAAGCGGGGAGACCGACTTGGCGATGTCTGCCAGCGTTGCTCCGACGATAAGAACGATTTCGACAGGATTAGCGCGGAGCTTGTGATTACGGCGATGCCGCCTGAAGATGTTGCGAGGAAAGCGGCTGATTTTGTTAAGGAGGTGCTGTGTCGTGAAAAGTAAACGCCATGCGTTGACTGTTTGGGTTTTTGTTGGTTTGTGCGTCATAACGGCGATAGCGATTGATTGGGGCAATGTTAGCCCCGTGCGGATTGGCGTGGATATTGCGTTTCTGGTTTTATCAATTGCTATGTGTGTTGTGGTGGTGCGTCAACTCCGCAAGATGAAGCGAAGATAGGCGGAAGTCTCTCGCCCTGTTCCCGCAAGCAAGAATGAAACCAAGGAAATATTTTTCTTGCAAGAATACGATATTGAGATTATAATGAGAAATAGTGAAGATTATGGCTGATAATGTTCCAAAGGATTATAAAGATGGTGTGTTTCGTAAGCTATTCTCAATAAGTGATTATTTTGTGGATTTCTACAACGCTTTCCATACGGACAATATTACGACTGCAGAGGTAACTTTGAAGACGTTGGCGCCGTTATATCCTGATCATTTGCGGAATGACATAGCTTATCTTGTTGGCGACAAATTGGTTTGTTTGCTCGAACATCAATCTACGGTGAATCCCAATATGCCGCTGAGATTTTTAATGTATATAGCTCAGACTTATGATATCTTCATTCAGGAGAACGGTTTCCAGAGAAAGATATACAACAATTCGCGAATAAAACTTCCAAATCCTGAATTTATCGTTTGCTATAACGGAACGTCCCCGATGGAAGATTTTGGTGTTATGAAATTATCAGATTCGCTCGTAGACCTGAAACAAGGAAACAGCCAAAAATGCTGGATTGATTTACATGTGCAAGTGTTGAATATAAATTACGGGCATAGCATGAACCTTATGAATAAGAGTTCCTCGCTTTCTGGTTACTCCACCTCGTATAATAATGTTCATAAATATTTTTGATTTTTAGTTTTTGATACTTCTATTTTTCGTTCAAATTTATTAGCCAAAGTCCAAAGGTCTTTTGGTACATCAGCGGCTAATCGGAGTTGATTATT
>BNUF01000171.1 GCA_025997155.1 Clostridia bacterium | reverse complement strand
GCGAATCGTTTCTTCGGCTTAAAAGAGTTGCCGTCGGTGGTTTGCTCCATTTGCGTGACAACTTCGCCGAAAGTCCCCGCCCAGTCGTCAAAGTTTTGTATTTCAGCCCCCGCGAACAGGCTTGGCGCAAGGTAATTCTGCATGACGTACAGTTCGGTCATCGAATTTGTCACTGGCGTTCCTGTCGCCATCAAGATGTTTTTCTCTCCGTACTTTTGGTTAAGGTATTGGGTTTTCATAAGCATATCTTCGGATTTTTGCGAAGCCTTTGTGGTTACGCCCGCCACACCGCGCATTTTACTGACTACAAGTCCGTTTTTGTAGTTGTGAGCTTCGTCAACGACAAGATAATCAACGCCCATTTCCTCAAAAGACACAGAGTTGTCCTTGTTTTCGTTGTTCAAGAGGGCGTTCAGTTTATCCTCTAACTTTATCTTGAGTTTCTCCAAATCCTTGATAGTATGCTTGTCGCTCTCGTCGTCAAGGGCGTAATTGATTTCTTCAAGCCGCTCCTGAATAAATAGTTCGCGGAATTCGTTCGACATCGGAACTTTGGCGTATTGTTCGTATGACATTATGACGACCTCGTAGTCTCCAGTCGCCACGCGAGCTATGAATTTTTTGCGGTCTTTCACGTTAAAATCTTTTGACCTCGTTACGATAAGTTTTGCGTTCGGGTAAACCCTAAGCCACTCGATTGCGGTCTGCGCGGTCAACGCCTTTGGAACGACGACGCAAGCCTTGTGGATAAGCCCTAAGCGAAGTTTCTCCATAGTTGTTGTGATAAATTCGTATGTCTTGCCCGCGCCGACGCAATGGGCTAGGAGAGTGTTGCCGCCGTAAATGCCCCGCGCTACGGCGTTTTTTTGGTGCGGCAGCAACTTCACAAACGGCGACATTCCCTCAAACGTGAGGCAGCTTCCGTCGTATTCGCGGCACACAACGCCGTTAAACAAATCGTTGTAGGTGTTTTGATAGCGTTTTGCGCGGTCGGGATTTGACTTGACCCACTCCGCGAATATCTCGTTCATTTGCGCCGCTTTCTCTTGCGCCGCAAGGGTTTCATCGTTGTTTAAGACATATTTTATTTTGTTGTCGCCGTCTATAATCTTATCTTTAACGATTATATCGCGGTGGTTAAGCAGGTTTTCAAAGATTTCATAGCTGTTCATTCTGTTTGTGCCGTAAACTTCCGTTGCATAATAGCGTTTGTCGCGGGTTTTATGTTCAATTTTGTATTCGCCGCTAAAGGTACGCCTAAGCTGATTTTGGTCAAGAGTTGCGTTGGCGCGTTCACGCAGAAACTGCGCGTAATCATCGGCGGATATCCAATGCGTCCCGATATTGATTGTTACATCGTCTATGTCAACCTCAGGCGGCACAACACTTTCAAGCGCGTCAATATTCTTTTTGAATACGTCGCCGTATTGACGCGCCACCTTGAGTTTCTTTCTTACATCGCCCGAAAGATACTCGGAAGCGTCCTCGTAACCCGAAAAAGGCGCGTTCTCGTCCGCGATTTCGGGGTTTTTGTAAATCAGGTTGTCGCTTATCAGTTCATCGCGGATTTCTTCGGGCGTTCTCCCGCAAAGTTCCGCCATATGTTCTATATCAATTTTCCCGCGTTGGTCAAGGCATACGCCAAGCGCGTCGCGGGCGTTATCCGTGCGGGTTATTTTTTTGGGAACGGAGATAGTCCGCTGTGTGAAAATGGCGGCTTTACTTACCTCGCGTGTATCCTCGTCCACTTCTTCAAGGCTTGCAAGCAAACTGCAATCATCGTCATTGTCAAAAACTTGCTGATTCGCGCTGTCGCCTATGAGTCCGTGGTTTTTTACGAAATCGTCATACAACGCGTTTAACGTGCCTTGACGCGCTTTTATTTCCTTGTCTGGCAAATCCTCGGTTTGGGCGTTCATGAGGTCTCTGAGGGCGTTTCTAAGCCCTACAAGCCCCGTCATACGCGCCAGTTTCTTCCCTGTAAGGTCAACCGCCTCAAGAACTTGTCCGTTGTGGTAATACAGTTTGCCGTCAACGAGTGTATATGTGAAGTTACGCACCGTACCGCCCACTGGCGCGTACAGGCAGTCTTTTTCTGTTCCGTCCTCCGATATATTATTTTGCCCCGAGGGGGTGTTTTGCGGCGGTGTGATATGTTTTATCGCCTCCGCCAACTGCTGCCCTAATTCAGCCCCCTGAAACGCTATACACGCCGTTTCGGAGTTGTTGCCGTACAAAGACTTATTGTACGTCATTGTTCCTAAAACCATGTGAGGATTATCAAGGAAATACTGGTTTAACGGAACGCCGTCACTATTACTTGAAATATAGCACCAATCGGGCTTAATGTCAATAACTTCGGGTCTTTTTTGCAGAAAAATTATGTCGGAAGTTACCTCTGTGTTAGCGTTTGCCTTGAACGCCGTATTCGGCAGCCGTATCGCGCCTAAAAGCTCGGCGCGTTGCGCCATAATTTCCCGCACCCTCGCGTCTTTCTTGTCAAGAGTTCCCTTTGATGTGACGAACGCTATTATTCCGCTGGGCTTTACCTTGTCGATTGATTTTATAAAAAAATAGTCATGGATTGTTCGGAGTTTGTACTTGTCAAACTCCGAGTCCATGACAGGGTAATCGCCGAAAGGTACGTTGCCCACGGCTAAACCGAATCTGTTCGTTTCAAACTTTTTCTCTTGAAATCCGCAAATGCTGATGTCGAACTTCGGGTAGAGGTATGAGGCTATAAGCCCCGTAATTTGGTCAAGTTCCACGCCCGCGACATATCCGCCGCTAAGGCTTTCGGGCAAAAGTCCCAGAAAGTTGCCCGCGCCGCAGGAGGGTTCGAGAACGGCGCAATCTCCTCCGAATATCCCCCAACTCGTGATTGCGTCATAGATAGCGGAAATCACGGTCGGCGTTGTGTAGAACGCGTTTAGGGTACTCCTTGCCGCCGCGTCGTATTCGTCTTTCGTTAAAAGTTCCTTTAACTCCGCGTGTTCACTTGCCCAGTCCTTTTTGCGCGGGTCGAATACTTGCGGGATACCGCCCCAGCCAACGTATCGGGATAATATCGCCTGTTCGTCAAGGGTTGCGTATCTCATATAATTCTTTGTAACCCCGCCGTTCGCCGCGTCAAGAGCCTTGACAAGCCGTATCGCCTCTATGTTTGCGCGGCACTTGGATTTTAATCCGCCTTCGCCTAAGTGCTGGTCGGTAATCCTAAAATTTTGCTCCTCATCATTTTCAAACGCCTCGTCCGTGTCCCCCGATTCATAACCGCATTGCGCGGTGCTTTTAAGCCAACTAATCAGAATATTATTCAAGTTTTTCTGAAAAATCTTGTCAATTGTTCCGTCATGTCTGTAAATATCTTTGGCACTATCCCAACCTGTTTCCATATATTGCAACGAGTTAAGGGTTTTATTCTCATTGTCAACATGAATCTTCATTTGATTCAAATTCTGCTTCAAACTCATGGTGTCGTCACCCAAACGCTCCGCGCATAGCAACGCCGCGTTATCTGATTTAAGTGTAAGCTTTTCACTCTCCCCGCTTAAAATTTGCGGGAAAATCCCTGAAAACAAGGAATAACATGTTGTTGTGGTATCGTTTACAGGATAATATTCTTCTTTGGGAGGAGTTTTTGACACTTCCGACGTTCCCATATCCGTCCCCTGAACTTCGGAACTAAGCCACGTTTCAACAGCTTTTTTAAGTTCTATAATCGCGTTTTCACAAGATTCGTTATACTTCGGTTTGCTCCGCGAATTCTTTATGATTACGCGCAAAATAACTTCATTATCTCCGTTTATGCTAAACTCGCCTAAATGCTTGCTAATCCAACCTTTAAGGTTAAACGTGACGGACACGCCGAATTTATCGAACAACGCAAACAACGGTTTCTTGCCTGTATAGTCGTCATCACTAACCTTTATCATTCTACCCGCCGCTATGTCCTTTGCAATCTGAATAAGCCTTTCGTCATACTCCGCTTGCCTTTTTTCCGCGTCGGCTTTTTCCTTTTCCGCCCTCTTGAGTTCTTCCTCTTTCTCATGAATCGCCCGCCGCGCCTTTATCTTTTCATTAAAAATATATACCTCATCAATACGGTCGCAGACGGCGGCGTAAGGGTATGGTATCCACTTCGCGGCGGAATCTTCGGAGTCTTGCGTAAGCCCGTTCTCCACAAGTCCGCGCATTTTGCCGTAAATCTCGTCAAGCTCACTTTCTGTAACCGTCATCTTCTCCAAATCGGCGATAATGTCGCCGCCATAAGCCCCTATATCTCTAAAACACGGGAACTCCTGCAATTCAATCAAAAACCCGCTTGACGTTCCTGTGTGATATGAAGCGGAATCTTTGCCGCTGTCGTCTTTGTGCGTATGCTTATAAATCTTGTATTTCCCTAAAACATACTCTTGATTTACACGGCTGTTTTTCTTGTTTTTGTTGAAGTTGCCGCCGTCAAATATAAGCGGCAAAAGGACGTTATCGCCCTTTTGCGGTTTAATTTGTTTTTCAGAACTGTCCGCACCGTCGCGAACATTCTTAAACGGCGGCATATCCATATTCGCCGCCATTCGCAACGCTTTCAAACCGAAAAACTGCCCTTGCGAATCCTCCACGCCGCGCAGTTTGCCGTCTTTGCCGAAAACGCGGTACTTAACCATAATCCGCTCCGACATATCTTGCTTGTTTTCCATAGACTTAAATCATCTCCTCATACTTAAAGTCATATTTTGTCAAGCTTAATCCCAATCCTCGTCGTCGTCAGACGGTTGGCAATATGGTATCACGAGTTCGCGTATAGTCAAGGCTATTTAAAATATTGAATAGATGTGTTAAAATAAAAGTATGGCATATTCAATAGATTTAAGGGAAAAAGCGTTGAACGCATTGAAGAATGGTCATTTAAAAAGTGAAGTTAATGA
>BNUF01000170.1 GCA_025997155.1 Clostridia bacterium | reverse complement strand
GTAATTATTATAAGGATTATCATTGAGAATTGGATTATTCGCCGTCTCATCTTAACCTCCCAAAAGAAGAGGGCTGCCGCAACAGCCCCCTTCTTTTTTTACGCCTCGACCCCTTTGTAAACTTGTTTGAATTTGTCGGAAACTTGTTCAAACACGTCTACAAGTACGGGGTCAAAGTGCGTGCCTTTGTCTTTGACGATAATTTTAACCGCCTCCTCGTGGGAGAAGGGTTTTTTGTAGGGACGTTTGGAGACTAGCGCGTCATAAACGTCTACGATTGCCATAAGCCGCCCCAGGAAGGGGATATTTTCGCCCGCCAGCCCGTAGGGGTAGCCCGAGCCGTCCCATTTTTCCTGATGAGTTTCGGCGAAAGTTCGCGCGTAGGAAAGGAACTCCGTGTCGGTGCGAATGTTGCCCATCATTCGGTCGATGATTTCCGCTCCGTACACGGGGTGTTTCTTGATTTCGTTAAATTCCTCGGGAGTGAGTTTGCCGGGTTTTCGCAAAATGCTGTCGTCTATGCCTATTTTGCCCACGTCGTGGAGTTGTGAGGAAAGGACCACAAGGTCAATGTTCCATTTTGAAATCTGGTCTTGGTACAAGTCCATATCGACAAGCGCGTCAATAAGCGTCTTGAGGTATTGCTGGGTGCGGGCGACGTGTCCGCCCGTCTCGCCGTCGCGCATTTCCACAAGGTCGGCGACAGTCTGGAGAATCGAGAGTTGGAGCTCGAATATATTTTTGGTCTTTTGCCCGACCATATGCTGAAGGCTCTCGTTAAACTCCTGAAGCTCCTCGTCCTTTTCCCTAAGCCATTGCTGCTGCCTTTCGACTTTGAGATGAAGTTCGACACGTTTGTTTAGTATGTCGGCAAGGAAAGGTTTTGAGATATAGTCGATTGCGCCTAGCCGCAGCCCCTCGAGTTCGCTGTCGGGGTCATTTTTCCCCGTGAGGAAGATTATGGGGATATCCTTTGTCGCGGGGTCGTCCTTAAGTATTTTTATCGCCTGATAGCCGTCCATTTCGGGCATACTTATATCGAGCAATATAAGCTGCGGCGTATACTGCCTTAGCAAGTCGAACATACGTTCGGCGGAAGGCGCCGTGTATACCTCGTAATTTTTAGAGAGGGCGTTACGCCCCATTTTGAGATTTGAAATGTCGTCGTCTACCAAGACAATTATTTCGCGTTCCATCAAATTACCTCCTCTATTGAGTCAAGCGCCGCGAGCGCGTTCGGGAAATCGTACATAAGAAGCGCGTTTGTGACGCTTTGCAGCGCGTCGGTCGTTACCTTGTCGTACATATTATGCTCAAGGGTTTCAAGCAGTTCATACGCGTCCTTCAGGTTCTTTGTCTCAAAAGCTTTTTTAAGCGTCCTAAGACTTTCGCGGTCGATTGTTCCCGCGCCCGCGTTTTCTGGTTTTTTCGGTAACGCCTCCTCTATTTTTGACAGCAGGCAAAGCAGAGATTCCCGAAACGGGGCAAGTCCGTCCGCTATCTTTTGCGAGTCGGCGTTTATGCCCGCCAGTTCAAGCTCCCGCGCCGACTCCGAAAACTCGGACGCGCCGATTGCGTGGGACGCGCTCTTGAGGGCGTGTACGGAGGTCGTGAACTCGTTTAACGCCTTCGGAGTTCGCGGGATTTTTTCGAGCAGCGACAGCCTTTCTCGCGCGTCTTGGCAAAACGTCTCCAAAACGTCTGTATATTCGTCAAGCGAACTGCCCAGATTTCGCATAGCGCGAATTGTGTCCATACCCTCGATTCGAAGCGCGGCGGAAAAATCCGCCGTCCTGATTTCGGGGACGACGCCGTACACGCGTTTTTCTTTCGGGATAAACAGGTCAATCATTCCGAAAAGTTTTTTCGGCTCAATCGGTTTTGAGATGAAATCGGTAAAGCCGTTTTTGATAAACTTTTCTTTCATACCGCTGATGGCGTTCGCGGTTAGAGCTATGATAACCAGATTTTGATATTTTACGCCCTCAAGGTCCCGTATCGCGGCGGTCGCCTCGATTCCGTCCATGACGGGCATCATATGGTCCATAAAAACAATGTCGTAATCGTTTTCCTGAACGAGACGCAGGGCGTGCCGCCCGCTTAGGCAGGTATCGACGATTGCGCCAAGAGGCGAGAGAAGTCCGCTGGCGACTTTGAGATTCGTTTTGATATCGTCCACAAGAAGTATACGCGCCGTCGGGGCGGTGTATCTCCACGCCGCCTCGGTTCGTTTCGAGTAGCCCGCGTCGTTTTTTCCGTTTAGTATATTCGCTATGGAAATCGTGTGAACAGGCGTGGAAACAACGCGCAAATCGTGCTTTGCGGCGGTTTCCCCGTATTCCGCGAGAAGTACGACGATAGGCAAGACCTCGTTTTCGTCAAGCAATTCTAGTGTTTCGTCAAGAAGTTTCAGCGGCGTGAAGACGAATTTAAACGATTCTTTTTGTATAATCGACTTGAATTCATACTTCGTTTCGACAAGTTTGTACGGAACGCCCAGATTCCAAAGCGACCACGAGATAGATTCCGAATGCGCGCGCTGGTTCTCGTAAAGCAGGACGTTCTTATTCTCCGCGTCCTCGACTATGGTTACAGGTTCTTCGGAGGTGTAGGACTGAATGATTATCGCGGTGAAAACGCTTCCGTCCCCGTACACGCTTGTCGCCGAAACGTCGCCGTCCATAAGCTGCGCGAGTTTTTGCGTAATCGCCAGCCCCAGCCCCGTCCCTGTCACGTTGTAGTTCTTTTTCTTGTCAAATTGGGAAAATCTGTCAAAAAGTTTATCCATATCCTCTGCGCGTATCCCTGTCCCCGTGTCCGAAATCGTGAAGGAAAAGCGTATTTTATCGTCTTCTTGCCTTTCGCCGCTTACAAAAATTTTGACATACCCCTCTTGGGTATATTTTATGGCGTTGCTTAGGAGATTAAGGAGAATCTGCCGCACACGAACCTCGTCCCCGAAAAGTTTCGACGGCAGGGTGGAGTCGATATTTACGATAAACCGTATCGGGCTTTCCACGAGCCTTGTCCGCGCAATGCTTATCACGTCGTTCATAAGCGACGAGAGTTCATAGTTCACGCAAACCACTTCCATTTTGCCGCTCTCTATCTTCGAGAGGTCGAGTATATCGTTTATAATCGCCAGAAGATTCGTTCCCGCCTGTTTGACGCTCTCCGCGTGTTCACGCACGGTATCGGAGGTGTCCTCCCGCAGTATCAGCTCGGACATTCCAAGAACCGCGTTCATAGGCGTGCGGATTTCGTGGGACATTCGCGCAAGGAACTCGCTTTTTGCCAGATTGGCGCGTCGCGCCTCCGATATCTGTTCGCGGAGCGTCTGTATCATCTGCCGCAGGGACTTTGCAAGTCTTCTGCTCTCGGTACTCCCGCTCACATTGAGTTTATCTTGAAGAAGACGTTTTTTCGTTTCGTCCGTTTCATAGTCGTTGCCGCAGATAATGTTCGCCGCGTCAATCAAACTGTCTATCGGGCGCACGACGTCCCGCGCTATGATTATAAGCACAAATACCGCTACCACAAGGATAGAGAAGGACGGCAGCAGAATCATATACAAAATCGAGCGGGGCTGCTCCGTGACTTCTTCTTTATCGAACATAACCGCTATTTTCCAGCCCGTGTTTTTCATCGTTCTGCTTACTATGTACTTTCCTTTGTCTATGTCGCTTGTGTATTCGATTACGCCGTCGGGGGAGTCCCATATAAGGGCGTGTCCTTCCTCAAATTCCTCCGGGGTAAGCCCGACATGGTGCGGGTGCATTCCGTCGGCGAAAATACGCCCGTTTTTGTCAAAAATCAGGATATAGCCCGTTTTCAAAATACGCGTACTTTCAAGGTCGCCTATAAGGTTTTGCATATCGTAACCGATTAGGACCACGCCCAAGGGGTCGCCGTTCGGCTCATACGTCTTGGCGACAAGACTGCACATCGGGCCGTATCCCTCGCTTGTCTCATACGGGGAGGTGATAGTGACTTCGTTTTTATCCGCCATAGCCTCCTTGTACCACGAGCGTTCGCGGGGGTCGTACCCTGCGGGGCGAGGATAGTCTGACACGGACTGGGCGTATTGCCCGTCGTTGTTCGCGACGGCGATGGCGGCAAATTCGTTGTTCACGTTGTGCAGGCGCGTAAATTCTTTTTCAAGTTCTTGTTCGTATTCTTTATGTACATAATCCGCGGTTTCGCCGAAATAACTGGTGAGTCGTCCTCTCGAGTTAGTGACGACGGGTTCTTTCGCCAGAAACGTGAGAATTCTCGTTCCCGCGTCCATAAACGTGTCTATGCTGTATTCGATTCGGACAAGGTTCGTTTCCGCGAGCTCTAAAAAAGAAGTTTTCGACGATTCCATAACAAAAGAATAGACAATAGCGGCAATCAGCCCGCAAGTCACCACGAAACATATTATAAAATCACGCATCAACCGCGCACGTATCGTCATATTAAAACTTCACTCATCTTTCGTATATACAGTCTATATTGATTATACCACTATTTTAGAATTTGTCAAGAAAGAGTGATACCGCCCCTTTGCGGGACGGTATCTTTTTGTCTATGTATTGTGGATTAAATCCAAACTTATAAGTAAAGCTTTGTCCACCTTGCCCATGAGTTTTTCGTCGAGCCGTCCGATTTTTTCGCGCAGTCGCTTTTTGTCAATGGTGCGAATTTGTTCCATAAGTATTACGGAACTTTTTACCAAATGATTCGGGTGGCTTTCGATTTCGATATGTGTGGGAAGTTTCGCCTTGTTTATCTGGGAAGTAATCGCCGCTATTATAACAGTTGGACTGTGGCGGTTGCCCATATCGTTTTGCACGACCAGAACCGGGCGTATCCCCCCCTGTTCCGAGCCTATCACAGGGCTTAAATCCGCGTAAAATAAATCGCCTCTTGTGACTAACATAACTTTCACCTC
>BNUF01000169.1 GCA_025997155.1 Clostridia bacterium | reverse complement strand
CCGCTAGGAAATCCGAAAACAAAAGCTCGCACTTATCGCCGTCAATGTGCTTTTTCATATCAGGATTAATCTCCACGCCGTAAATACGATTTACGCCTCGCGCGTAAACGGCATTTATAATATTTCCACTTCCACAAGACGGTTCTAAAACGACGCTTTCGTTTGTAAGTTCCGCCATGTCGCATAACATTTCGCAAATTTCGGGAGGTGTCGGAAAAAATTGGAAATTCTTCTTAATATCTTTCGTTTCGCCTGTAATAATCAAGTTTTCAAACGCGTCCGCAATATCGTAATCGAATACGTGTCCTTTTTTACTCCTGCTCCACTTGCCACCGATTGTTTCAAGGCACTTATTTAACTCCTTGTATACCTTTCTATCTAATTTCACAGTCGGCAAAAATACTACATTTCCGTCAATAGTGCATTTCGCTAAAATATCCAAAATGTTCTCATGAATCCTCATTTTTGTTGTCCCCTCTCGTATTACCCCGCCGCATTCGCAGTCTCGTTATTTCGTTTTTTCGATTTCGGATACCGCCGCGCCATTTTGTCGCGTATAGCTTTTACGCTGTCCGCAGGGTCGTCAACCAAAAACGACAACCACCACTCAAGCAAATCCCCGCGTTCAATAAATTCTCTCGCGGAATAGCGGTATTTGGTTTTATAGTCGTTCACAGCCTGTGCTATTACCGCGTACGCTAATTTTTTAACGCCGTCGTCACATAATTCATTCCTTTTGTTGTCCCCTCTCTATTCGCCGTCCGCCGTATCCTTCTTTTTAACCATAGCCAAAATGTAACCTATGCCCTCATAGTCAACTTGATACGGTTTATCGCCCGTTTCCTTGACATGCAACATAAACCACTCAAACACGGCTCTTATTGCCTCGTCGGTGTAGTCTTCCGCTTTACCTATGCTTTGGAATTTCCCGCCTCCCAAATCTTTCAAGTTGGTCAACATAATCCGCCTCGTTATCGGATTGACTACTAGTCGCTTCATTCCAAAACCTCCGTAATCTCCACTTCCACACGCGGGTATTTCTTGTCAAGCGTGAACCTGTGGCTAAACCCCGCAACCCCCGCCCAACCGTCATTAATTAGTTTGCCCGACTTCACAAGCGCGTCCTGTATGAACTTATGCGCGAACGCGATATTATCCTTGTCCCGCTTTCGATTCTTCTCAACCCACAGATAATCTAGCGTCACGGGCGTTTTTAGCGTCACGCCCCGCAACGCGTTGTTAATAATAAGTGCTAGATTGACTGGTTCGTGCCTGGGAGCGTAAACGGTATTGTGATTTTGTATGTCACGGTTTACCCCGCCTTTCGTTTTCCTCGTGATTATTCGGCTTTAACTCAATCCGCGTCGGCTTGCCCTTGGCGTTGTAGTCCGTCACGATATCGCAAAACTCGCCCCACCCCTCGAAACAGTCGTTGTCCGCCACTACCGCCGACAAAAGAATTATAAAACTATCCGTGTTATATCTTTGTTGCTTGAACTCCATGGAGTGATACCGCAAAAGATTAAGCATAGCAAGGCAAGCCTTGAAAAATCCCTCTTTGTAGGCGAGTTTGTCAGCTCTTGATATTTCGTCCACTTCTCATCACCACATTTTCAACACATCTTTAACGCTCTTTAGTCCGCTCGAGTATGCCTTTTCGTATTCGTCCTCGTCAAGTTCTTTGCGCGAGTGTTCAATCGGCAAAAGTTCCGTATTTTTCGATTGCTCGATTGCCTTTTTTTGCCTTATAGTTTCGGATATATAATTTTTCACGTCCTGCGGCAGTTGTCTTTCGGTTTTCTTCCGCGCCAAAATAGCGGGATAAACCTTGAGAAAGTGTGCCCTATCCGCCATAGGGTCTTCGGACGCACACAATTCACGCCACCCCATAAATTTTACAGCGTCGCGGGCTTCTTGTGATATTGCCGCCATTGCCTCTTTTTGCTTATACCACCCGTAATATCTTATAGCGCGTATGATTTCCGCCCAAATCTCATCAGCGTCCGCGACTTTTTCACCGCTCACAAAGTTCACAGCTTCAAGAACTTCGGCGACAGTGGGCGGAAAATCTTTTTTTGTCGATATGATAGTTTTTAGCGCGGCGCAAACTCTCAGATAATCGAACTCCGCAAAGAATTCATACCACAAGCTGATTGTTGCGGCAATTTCGTCGTCGTGTACGCCTTTATAAAAATGCGGATACGCTAGTTTTATTATCGCGAACGCGTCTCTAAACTCAACCCTCGTCATTATGATTGTCCTCCAGTATGTTATTAGACGTAGCATTAAGGGCGAACGGACTAACATAATCCGTATCGTCATTTGCCCATTTGTCTATTGCGCTAAAAAATCCGTCTTTTTTACCCGCCCCTGCCGCCGTTATTACCGTCAGCTCGTCATTCCAGCGTTCTCCGTTTAACCACGTCGCCGCGTTGGGTATATACTGCCCACCGTCTTTTGTCCATTGCTCCGACTGCTTTTGAGTTCGTACCCCGTTCATAATCTCGTTAAAAAGCCCTTGTTTAGGGTTGATTTTTTTCCAAACGTCGAACGCCCTTTTCATGTCCGCTTTTTTCGGGTATTCCTGCCGAAACTCACGCCAAAAAGGGTCATTCTCCGTCAATTTCGGAGGTTTTGCGGGTTTTTCTTTGGGCGTGTCGGGTTGAAGATTTTGAGAGTCGTCACCCGCGCCTTGCGCGTTGGTTCTCTCTTCTTCAAGTTCAAGTTCTCTTTTTTCAAGTTCAAGTTCTAAGTTCAAGTTCAAGTTCATAGCAACATCGTGTTGCGCGTCTGTAACATCGTGTTGCGCGTCTGTAACATCGTGTTGCGGAGCGGGGTAAACTTCTTGCGGTGTCCGTAATTCTTGGTATTTATCCCAATTTATAATGTAGAGATATTTTTTACCGTCTACTTCATAAAGTTTTATAAATCCTAGTTTCACGAATTTTTTAATGACATTTTCAACATCTGATACAGCTAAATCTTTTAGAGGAAATAGCCGTGCCATAAGAATTTTAGGTCTTGCGTCCATTCGTCCGAAATCGTCAACATTGACTATCAATCGAGTAAAAAAACATTCCTCAAAAAAACTCAATTCGTCTATACTGTAACTTTCGCAAATGGACACGTGAATCATGCGTTTCTTTGCCAATTCTCTACCCCCTAAATTTTATTATTAAAACCCCGCGTCTGCTTGGTAGTCCGTCTTATAGCGCGTCACGCGGATACTCCCTGCTTTCAGTATGCAACGAGTGGACGGGGGTTTTTATGTACGCGGGAGTTAACCCGCTTGACTTGCTTATGTTTTTCAACCTGTGTACTCCTCGAAACTTTTCAGACTTCGGAATATACGGCGGTTATTCACGTATCTTTGAAGCCGTTTACATTGTTTCGGCGCGGTTTTTTTGTCGTAAATCATAATGTAGGGGTTGTATCCCATATCGCGCAAGGTGTAAACCCTTTCAAGGTCAAACCCGAAATCTGTATTGAAGTTCGTCAAAACATAGACGTTTAATTTCGTATAATCCAATTTGCTAAAATTCTTAAACCACTTTAATTTTTGTTTTATAATTTCGCTGTCTTTTTCAAAATCCCAAGCGAAGTGAATGCTCTTAATTTTTATCTGCATAAGCAATTCAGCGACTTCCTCATTCAATAAGCGTATATCAAGCCCTTGCGTAAAATCGACATATGCCTTGCTGTCGATTAACTGATATAATAGGTCTGTCCTATCAGGATAGGCGAGTAGGTTCGGGTCAAGCAGTTTTATTTCGCGTTGACCCCGCCAAAACCGCGAAAGGTCGGCGATTTTAATGCTACAAGCCCCTTCCTTTTCGGCGACAACGCAAAATTCACAAGCCCTAGGGCAACCTCGGGTCAAGAACCCATACGCCGTACTTCCAACATCATAAAGCGAATAATCGGGGTACACAGTTTCTATCTCGGACGGCAACTTGTTTTTAAGGTCGTACCCTGTGCCGCCTTTGATAACTTCATTTGAGTATATAGGAGCGTTGTAATCTCTTGTAAAAGTAAAAACCTTGCTAATAAAAACCTTGTCGTAAGGTTCACACACGCCTATTAAGGGTTCGTAAAATTCCACAAAATCCCCTTGTGACTTGTGATACGCCGATATTTTCATAAGCGGCAGATTCGGGAAATTATGCCCGTCCACGTCGATAAGCCCGATTCTCATGTTTTACGCTCAAATTCGGGGCTAATCCATTTACCACGCGGGAAATCTTTCTTGCTTGGGATATTCCAAATGACAGCTACCAATTGCATTTTTTTCTCCATGATGCCTCACCTTTGTTTTTTGGTTTGCGCCTAACTCGTCCGCGATTCCTTTAAGCACCGTATACGCGCAGTTCACACATAGCGAATTACCCCACATTTTGTATTCCGCGCTGTTGCTTTGCGGGTGTTTAAGCCACTTCTCGATATACTTACGCGTTTTTGGTTTTTTCTTTGGGTTGGTCGCGTTTCTGTGAGTTTCAAATACTTTAGTCCAGTCGTCAATTTCTTTCTTTGTCGGTTTTTGCGTGTCTAGGTCTGTACACCAAAAATCCTCAAAACCTTGTAGTCTGCAACATTCCAAAGGAGTTAATCTGCGAACAATGTATTTTAATTCATTTAGGCAGAATATCGGATTTATATAGTTCAAGCCGCCGCTGCCGCCTTTCGATTGGAGTGTTGCGCTTAATTCTTCGTTTAGCTTGTGGTTGCGGCAATCATAAGACACAACTAAGCTTTCGCTCCCGCCGCTTAAACAGCCGCCCGTTGCTTTAAGCGTCGAAACATTACACCCCCAGTCGGAATAGCTTTCACTTCCGAAAACTTGTTGCACGTATTCTAAAATCATTGGCTCATTATTTCCACCTGTACCCATTTGGCTTGACAGGGTTTGTATGATATTATCTTTGCTTAGTTTGAATCTGCTGTCGGCGGGGTGATTTTCGACAACTATAAAATTTTGCCCTCTATCAATACAAGGGCTACTGTCAT
>BNUF01000168.1 GCA_025997155.1 Clostridia bacterium | reverse complement strand
GGCATAGCGTGGAAACAATATCGCCGCCCCTTGTATTCATTGCGGCGGGGATAAAAGAAAAGAAACAAGAGAAGGAAATGGAAGCGGGTTCTATCGCGGTCATCATAACAGGCGGCGTCCTGCTTATTGCGGCGGCCATTTTTACGGTCATACTGGTCAGTCTTTTTTTGGCAAACCGGATGGTTAAAAACATTGTGCTTCCCCTTGATAACCTCAGTGAAGGAGCGCAGCGCATACAGGAAGGAAACCTGGACGAGAATATTCCCTCCGGGGGCGTTGAAGAACTGGAAAAGGTCTGCGGCGCTTTCAACGAAATGCAGCGCCGGCTTAAAGCAAATATACAAAAGAACGGGATATATGAGGCGAACAGAAAAGAAATGCTCGCCGGTATTTCCCATGATCTGCGCACCCCCCTTACCTCCATCAAGAACTATGTAAAAGGCTTGCAGGACGATATTGCCAAGACGCCCGAAAAGCAGCGGGAATACCTGGATGTGGTGTACCGGAAATCCTGTGTAATGGAGGTGCTTATAAACCAGTTGTTTTTGTTTTCCAAACTTGAAACCGGCAATCTTCCCTTTCAGTTTAAACCGGTTCCCATTCAGAAATATATGGTCACGGTGCTGGATTCCCTTGAATATGATTTGAAAAAAAATAACGCCGCCCTTACGCTGAACAGTTCCTGTACCGGCGAGGCGGTTCTTCTGGACACGGAACAAATGACCAGGGTGATTACCAATATACTTGATAACAGCGTAAAATATAATCCGGGCAGGCACATAAACATTACCGTTACGGTGCTCCCGGTACGGGAAACGGGCAAACTCGTCATCAAAATACAGGATGACGGAGCCGGTGTGCCGGAAAAGCAGTTTTCCCATTTGTTTGAAAGCTTTTACCGGGGGGATGAGTCACGGAATAACTATGCCGAGGGAAGCGGGCTGGGGCTTGCGATTGCCAAAAACATTGTGATTGCGCATAATGGAAGCATTGCCGCCGAGAACCAAAACGGCCTGGCGATCACTATTACACTGCCGATGGAAAAGGAAAAGGAGAATGAATCGTGAAGCGTATCCTGATAGCGGAAGATGACGCAGAAATAGCGGTCATCGAAAAAGATTACCTGGAGATTAACGGGTTTGAGGCGGATATTGCAGCAGACGGCATACTGGCGCTTGAAATGATACGGGCAAACCAATACGACCTGCTGCTGCTCGACGTGATGATGCCCGGAAAAAGCGGCTTTGAACTGTGCAGGGAAATACGTGAAACCGTAAGCGCACCCATATTACTGGTAACCGCGAAAACAGATTCGGTAGACAAAATCCGGGGGCTTGGTTTCGGGGCGGATGATTACATAACGAAGCCCTTTGAAATACTTGAGCTTGTGGCGCGGGTAAAATCCCATCTTGCCCGGTATGAGCGGCTGACCAACGGAAATAAAACCGAAAAAGCCCCGGATCAAGAGGGGGATAAAATTGTTGTCGGCGATTTGATGATACTGGCGCAGGCGTACAAAGTCTTTGTCAGGGGAGACGAGGTAAAATTCACCAACAGAGAATTTGAACTGTTGTTGTTTCTTGTTAAAAATCCAAATATTGTTTTTTCGAAAAATACGCTTTTCGAGCAGATCTGGGGACATGACTATATAGGCGACACCGCTACCGTTACCGTGCATATCAACCGCATCCGGGAAAAAATAGAAGCGGATAGCCGCAATCCCCAATATATTGATACGGTCTGGGGCGCGGGATACCGGTTTAATAAGTGAAACGGTTTTTTGACGGAATTTAGAAATTGTTTAGAAATATTTTATACTTATTCTATTGCTAATATAGCATAAACATACGAAACTGAAGACAAGGAGAATCATTATGACAATTCAGAACCATTTACCGGCTGCGGTAAACCCGCAAATCGCGGCAAACCACGCAAGCCAAGCGATCGAGGGCAGTGCCGCCGAGGAAAAAACAGAGACCGCCGTACAGGAACGCGCCGAGACGCAAAAACCGGGCGAGGTTGCGCGGCAAGCGGCGGTTCAAATTCAGGACCCTTTGCTTGGTCAGACCGTGGATACCCAGGCATAGGGGCAAAAACAATCCTATAAATAGCCGCTTGCGCGGCTATTTTTCTGCGCCTTTATTTTATAAATTGTTTACCATTTCTACCCAAAATATCTTAATAATTTTTCAGACTTGGCTATTGTTTGTCCCATAACAAACTATGTGAAGTCGGAGAAAAATCGGTAGAGAATTAAGTTTACCGCCAACTTAAAAGCTTATCGTAACAACGGTTCCCTGATCACATGAGCTTTTCAGCGCCAGTTTCCCTTTGTGGAACAGGACAATATGCTTTACAATAGCAAGGCCAAGTCCGGTTCCCCCTGTCTTTTTGGAACGGGATTTATCCACCCGGTAGAACCGCTCAAACACACGGCTTTGAGCATCCTCGGGGATACCAATTCCGGTATCGGCAATAGCGACTTCAATCGTATCCTCAAGGTGGGAAACATCTACTTTCACCGTTCCGCCGGGTTTGTTGTATTTTATGGCGTTATCAATCAGGTTATAAAACATCTCATATATCATAGATCGCCCGGCCGACATCACGGCATTGCCTGAGATACTCACCGTAACCCTGTGTTCAGAGGCTTTTAACGAAAGCGCTTCCGCCGCTTCGGCGGCAATGACAGCAAGGCTCACCTCTTCAAAGGTTTCGCCTCCTGTGTTCTCGTCCAGTTTGGAGATGAGGATAATATCCTCGATGAGCGCTATCAAACGGGCGGCTTCGTCTTTAATCTTTCCGAAAAACGCATGATGATCGCTTTCCTTAACGATACCGCTATACAGCATTTCCGCATGGCCATAGATGCTCGTAAGCGGCGTTTTTAACTCATGCGACACATTGGCCGAAAACTCCCGCCGCATTTGTTCAGCCATCATTTTTTCGGTTATATCGAGAAACAGTATAAGAGCGCCTGAGTCTGTTACCGGGCTAAAAAACACCCGATACGATTTGCCGGAACGCCGGATGCTGAGTTCGCTCCGCTTGCCGGATAGCGCAGCCCTCACCTGTTCCAGCAGCTCAAGGTCCCGTATCAGCTCCAAAATATTTTTGCCGTCCATAGCGGTATCCGTTTCAAAAAGAGCCGCCGCGCTTTTGTTGACAGAAAGGATAAGGCCCTGCCTGCTGATTAGTATAATGCCCTCAGTCATATTGTCCATAATTGCGCTAATCGTATCCGTGCGGCTTTGCAAGTCCGAAAACTGCGCGGCAATACGCTCACGCTGCTGCTCAATAGTCCGAATGAACGGGACAAGCTCATCGTATGGCGGGGTAGATTCTGTGCTTAGATCGAGGTTATTTATGGGCGCGACAATTCGTCTTGTAAGATTCCCCGCCAATAAATAGCCGATAACGAGAATGACAAAAATAATGCAGATAACCGCGGGCAGCACGCCGCTGAACATTCCCCAAATACTGCTGGTTGTCTTTGCTACACGCAATAGAGAGCCATCCGCTAAGCGGACAGCATAATAATAAGTTTCCATGCCCATAGTAGCCGACAACCGGCGGCTCTCACCCCAACCTGTTTCAACCGCTTCCGCAATTTCTTCCCGATCCAAATGGTTTGCTAAACCCTCTGTACCGACCGCATTATCAAATGCGACTAGTCCGTCCGGGTGAATCAAGGTGATACGCATATCATTGGGTTTGAAAATAATAAGATCCTGCATAGCGGTTTGTGTATCGGCGTTTCTGAATAGGTCTGCCCGCTCTCTCAGTTCGCTTCTTACGATTCCTGAAAACTGGTTGTAAAACACAAAACAGAGCGCCGCCGCCACAAGCATCAGGCTGATTACCGTCAGCATTATCATATTGACAAAAATACGCTTTTTCAAAACTTACCCCTCTATCTTGTAACCGACATTCCGCACCGTTTTGATAATACCCCCTGCGCTCCCCATTTTTTTCCGCAGGGATTTGATGTGCATATCAACGGTACGAGTCTCGCCTGAGTACTCAAAGCCCCAAACCTGATTGAGCAATGTATCGCGCCTTACAACAATCCCCTTATTGTGCATCAAGTAGTAAAGTAGTTCAAACTCTTTATAGGTGATGGCTATTTCGTTATCGCCCGCAAATACTACACGCCTGTCACTATGAAGTGTGACGTTGCCGACTTTGACTTCAACGGGTTTATCCGTATCGCTTTCGCATCTGCGAAGCACAGCCTTCACTCTTGATATGGTTTCCATTACGGAAAACGGCTTTGTAATGTAGTCATCCGCCCCTAAATCAAGCCCCTTGATACGGTCAAGCTCCGCGCCCTTTGCGGTGAGCATGATAACCGGTATCAGCTTCGTCTTTTCAGTCTGTTTCAACTTTTTTAATATAGATATGCCGTCTTCTCCGGGCAGCATGATGTCCAGCAGAACAAGTGAAGGCACCTCTTTTAGCAAGCGGGCGAAAAACGCCTCGCCAGAGGCAAAGCCCTCCGCTTCAAATCCGGCCTGAGACAACGCATACAGTACCATTTCACGGATATTGTCGTCATCCTCAACAATACATACTTTTTGCATGAATTTCTCCCGCCGTCTTAACACCCCCAAAAGTGACAATTTTTAGAGGTTTGACTCAAAGAGACTATACTATAGAATAGTCTCTTTTTCAAGAGGGCGGCGGGTTTTTCACCCGCCTATAAAACCTGCGAAGGGACCTCCGTTCCTACCTGTCATGCCGCCTTTTTTATGTAGCCGTCGGACAGCTCTATGGTTATGTCCCCTATCCTGGCAAAATCAGGATTGTGCGTAACCAAAATAATCGTTATGCCCTTAGTCTTGTTCAAGTGAACAATGAGGTCTTTGATTTCGCCGGAACGCTTGCTGTCAAGGTTGCCGGTAGGCTCGTCGGCAATAAGGATTTTCGGGTTGTTGATAAGCGCCCGCGCTATTGCGACACGCTGCATCTCACCGCCGGATAATTGGGCAGGCAAGTGGTCTTTGCGTTTGGCAATGCCGAGCATATCCATAATCCCGTCAAGATTTTTT
>BNUF01000167.1 GCA_025997155.1 Clostridia bacterium | reverse complement strand
TTCCGGGAAAGACATGAAACGCTTTACGAGGAAAAATGTGACGGGGACGGCAGATAAGTCTATTGACTGTGATATTGTTTATCGTGCTTATATTATACTGTCTAATTTTGTTACAGAAAGAGACAAACAGTTTTTGAAAGCCGATATGCACGGCGTGTCACTGTTTGAGTTTGAGTGTGAGGTTTGGGCTGAAACTGAATTTTACCAGCACACGTTGCATAGTCGGAAACGCTTGTTGCCAAGAGGTGGAATATGTTTGAAAGTCAAGCATTTAGCGGGTTGTGGGGAGATATACCTTTGTGAGAAACTGTATACGGACGGCAAGGTTGTTATGCTGTATGTTATGAAAAACTTTGCGGGTGTAGCCTTGTGCGGGTTTTACCAGGTTAATGACGAGGTGTTTTTCTCGCCATTAGCGGACGGCAAACTCGGCGACCCAATTGGCAAGGAGTTTGTCGCGCGAAACGTAGAGAACTTTGTGTTGGAAGTGTACGCGTTTTTGACTTGCGGAATTGAGGTGAAACGAAAAAGGAATAAGGCTGTTAGGATTTATGAGAATGAAGCGGCGTTTAGGGCAGACCACGTTTTGTCGCAGGTGTGTTTGATTAAGCAAGAGGTAGCACATAGAGAGATTGCCTCGGAGTGTTGCCTGACTTCTGGCAAGTCGAGCGTGTTGGTGGAGATTTCGCCATATGTTAGGAAACTCTCGATTGGCTGGAAAGCAAGTGAAGAAGCCATGGCGAACGCCGAAAGGTATGGCATTGAGTTGGGGGTTGGGGAAACCTTTGTGACTGGATTTGAGAAGTCGGTATGGGTTAAGGAGTAGAGAGGGGATTTTTATGGATACAGATAAGGACATATTGAGAAAGCTGAATGCCCGCCCATGGACAACGCGGAGAAGAATTGTTGGCATCGCATTGTGTGTGGCTGTTGTGCTTGCGGGGATTCTGATGTTTTTGCAACCCTTTCGTGTTGACGCGGCGATTGGCAAAGGGTATGAGTTGATAAGCGACCAAAAGGAAACGTGGGGAAGCATTTTAGTTTACGCGGATGTGAACACTCGCATCGGCTATATGATTCTCGTGGACAACGCGGGGAATCCCGTCGGCTCACACCAGATAGAGAACGTGTTGGGCGAACCTCAACGGTATGGAGTGGGCGGAGGTGTTATGCCGAGACTGCACGAAGAGGCGTGGAAAGAAGTGGAGGATTGCGACGTGCTGTGGCATCCGCAAGGAACAAAGCATTATCACATATTGGAATACTACCCGTCTGTGTATACAGGAAATTGAGGCGGGGACGGCGGGATTTTGCCCGCCTTTACATATGTCATGGAAAGTGGTATAATGGGTTTGTGGGGAGGACTTTCAATGAAAATAGCAGTAAGATATTTGAGTAAATCAGGCAACACGAAAAAGATAGCTGAAATAATAGCAACAGCAGTTGGTGTGACGGCGTTGCCGATAAGCGATGGCTTGAACGATTCTGTGGACTTGCTGTTTTTGGGCGGAGCACTGTATGCCTTTGGGATTGATGATGAGTTGAAAGAGTTTATCAAGAAACTCCAACATGAACAAGTTAAGGGAGTTGTTGTGTTTAGTACAACGGCTGTGGTTAAATCCGCATATCCTCACATAAAGAAGGCTTTAGCGGAAAGAGGAATTGCCACGTTGGGGAAGGAATTCCATTGCCGAGGGCAGTTTAGCATTACGCATAAGAACCGCCCAAACGAGCAAGATTGTGAATCGGCAAGGGAGTTTGCGAAACAGTTTGTGAAGTGAGAACCTGTACACACCTATTTAGGTATTCACATTATCATGACATAAGGGGAGTAATGTTGTGCCTGCTAAATTTGTTAAACTGTCAGTGTTGTTTCCGATAATTGTCGGAATACTGTTAGGTTCTGCCTTTTTCGTACTCGGATATACACAGGACGCGCCTGGAGCATGCGCTATAGGGCTTGCTCTCGCGTTTGGCTTAACAATGCTTGGTATCCGCAATGCTGGGATTATCAAAAGAGGTTTACTCGCGCCACTGCTCTTGTTTTGTTATGCTACCGCCACGATAATCCTAGATTTCGCGTTACTTTTTGACAACGAATTCGGGGATAGTCCAGATATGGTTTTTATCGGATTGGCGTTAGGTGCGATTATGATTGCGGTCGGAGTAATTGTTCTTCGTTTACGCAAGAAACGGACAAAATGATGAGGTGATAGCTAATGTGGAAATGCCTGAATTGTGGTCGCAAGTTTGAAAACACTGAGCAACATCACTTTTGTTCCGAACCTCCAAAAACAATAGAAGCGTACATTGCCGCGCAAACCGAGGATATTCAACTACGACTGCTTGAAGTTTACGCGGCAATAAAAGTCGCTTTACCTGACGCAACAGAGAAGATATCATGGCAGATGCCGACTTTTTGGAAAGGGCAGAATCTTATACACTTTGCGGCATTTAAGAAACATATTGGTTTATACCCTGGCGGCGAAGCCACTACGGCATTAGCCGAAAAGTTGACCGATTACAAAACCAGCAAAGGCGGCATCCAACTTCCGAATAATAAACCGCTCCCGCTTGACCTGATAACCGAAATAGCACTGTGGTGCGGAAGGAACAACGCGAAATGAATGAAGCCAAATGGAAACGTAACGCGGGGTTCTTCATAGGCGGGCAATTCGCGTCAATGTTCGGCTCTATGCTTGTGCAGTACGCAATAACGTGGCATATCACGCTTGAGACTCAGTCCGGCGTCTGGATGATGCTGTTCACCTGCGCGGGAATGTTGCCGATGGTGCTTATCTCGCCGTTCGCGGGGGTGTGGGCAGATAGGTACAACCGCAAATATCTTGTAAACATTTCGGATGCGGTTATCGCTGTCGCCACGCTTATTCTTGCGGTCTTGTTTTTAATGGGATATAGGAATATGTGGCTGATGTTGATTGTGGTGGTCGTGCGTGGGTTTGGTCAGGGAGTTCAATCGCCCGCCGTCAGCGCACTCATTCCGCAAATCGTGCCACAGGAGCATTTGACGCGTTTTAACGGGATTCAATCTTCTGTGCAGTCGCTGACGATGTTCGCCACGCCGATGCTTGCGGGTGTCTTGCTTACGTTTCTGCCGATTGAGTACATATTTTTTATTGACGTAATCACGGCGGTAATTGGGATTTCGGTGGTGTTATTATTCGTACACGTTCCGCATTTGGAACGCAAACAAAGTGAGAATGGCATCAAGGCATATTGGAGCGAGTTAAAAGAGGGCATTCGCTACATCGGCGGTATTTCGTGGCTGAAAATCTTGCTGGCGTACACGGTGTTCTTCTGCGTATGTATGACCCCCGCCGCAATGCTTACGCCGCTACAGGTAACGCGTACATTCGGCGATGATGTTTGGCGGCTCACCGCAGTTGAGATGGGATTCTCAATCGGAATGATGCTTGGCGGGGTAGCAATTTCAGTTTGGGGTGGATTTAAGAACAAGGTTCACACAATGATTTTAGCGTGTTTCGTGTTTGGCGTTACGACGTTTCTGTTTGGCATCGTGCCGAACTTTTGGGTTTATCTCGGCATTATGCTCCTGTGTGGAATGTCCGTGCCGCTGTTCAATACACCGACGCAAACGATTATGCAGAGCAAGCTCGACCCCGCCATAATGGGTCGCGTGTTCAGCGTAATGATGATGTTGAATGGACTTGCAATGCCTGTGGGAATGCTTTTGTTTGGACCTTTAGGCGATGTTGTTAGAATTGAAAACTTGCTGATAATCACGGGAGTGTTGTTATTCGCAAGCGGATTCGTGCTTGCCTCGTCCAAGACACTGAAATCGGCTGGTGAATAGAATCTACTAAAATCAGTACTCCCGAAAATTGTGACTATTGATTTAACACCCGTTCAAGATTAAGGGGAAATCCGCATTTCTCCGATATTTGTAAGGATGCCGTTTGAGTCATCTTTTTTATTTCAAATAATTGTAGAGAGGGCTGTAGTGTGAATAAGGTTGAGGAATATTTGCGAACTAATAGTACGCTGATTGATGAGTATCTTTTTTTGCGTATGTCTACAGGAGAGTTATTTATTTACTATTCTTCTGATTATCCCTAGGATAAATTTGAAAACATGGATTTATTATACGACTTTATGCGTTCTGGGAATCAAGTTTATGCCTTAAGTAAAAAGGATTTTTTTGAGGTGTGTAAAGGATTGGCACGGTTTAGGAAACCATATTCCACCGATTGCGTTTGGCGAAAAATAATTAAAAATTTTGCGGAAGGGTTTGACTAATTTGTAACAATGTAGTAAAATACAAGTAAATGGTAATATCGTTTATTTATGGAGGAATTTAGGATGGCAATTGGTATACCCTCGTCTGAAAAGAAAAAGATAGTTACGAAGTTTAGGAAAAGTGGATTGACCCAAAAAGAATTTGCCAAAAATCAAGGGTTTAGTGTGGCCACTCTTAGCCGATATATTAAAGATGTTGACAGTAACGCCTCTGAAACCGAAACCGTCTCTGCGGAAATCCCGAGCGAATCCTCTGAAACCGTGTCGGAAACGACCGATTCTCTATCTGACGAGACTGATTCGTCACAGCTTTCGGATGACGACAGACGCAACCTCGTTGCTGAATATTTGTGGAGCGGCGACAAGTTCGAGGACTATGCCAAAGAACACGACTTGACCAGCAGCACGTTTAGGAATTGGATTAAGAAGTTTAAAGACGGGATAACACTTGAAGGGGCAACTCTGCTCCATACGTCTAATCAGCGGCAAGCACTTGCGAAGTTTAAGGAAAGCGGCTTGGGCAAGAAAATATTCTGTCAACAAGAGGGAATAAATCAAACGTCGTTTGACGTGTGGCAACAGTGGTATCCAGACGACGCGAGCCTTGAAGGACCGCGAGAAATTGATGTTCCCGAAGAAGAGTCCCCCGTCAAGAAGGGCGGACGAAAGAAAAACGCCGCCGCCGTTGAGAATCCGCCTGTCGCAAAAGGCGGAATAAAGAAAACAGCCGATACCCCGACAACCGACATCGCGAGTTTCCTTAACGGATTCAACAAGAACATCAAAACCAACGCCGACATAAAGGCAGGGTTGGGCTTTATCCGCGTTTACTACAACTTAGGCGAATTGCCTACAGCCAAGGAAGATGTGCAGAGC
>BNUF01000166.1 GCA_025997155.1 Clostridia bacterium | reverse complement strand
TCACCTGACCTTAATCCGATTGAAAAATTGTGGGCAAATGTTAAAAGAAGATTGAGATTTCATATGCACAAATTTGATTCTTTTTGGGATGCGTTGGCTAACGCTTTTAAATAGCCTCGACTATAATATATGCCCCCTAAACAAGGCTCTAAGCCCCTTGTTTCAAAATACGACATAATCCACGAGATGAAGTCTTTCGCGTATGTAAGGGGGCTTTTAGACGCTTGTGAGGCGCGTCCGCTGTGGTAATACTCCGACAAGATATAAAGCCTGCCGTCCGCTCCCTCACCGACCAATAAAAAAACAGTCGCGTTGGACTGTCCATAATCTATACCCGCCGAATAGTTTAATATTTTCGGCGGATTCTCCACAATTTGAGATTGCTTAAACCCGCCGTATATAAGCCCTTCGGCGGCTACCCACCGCCCTAATATAAACCGCTCATAAAACACGCCCGTATGCATACTTTTCATATCCGCGACGTATTGGGGTTGTAGAAACGTGTTATCCTCAATTGTGAAACTCATCGAGAACACTTTGTCGTAACCGTCGGCGGCAGGCTCAAGATACTTCTTCATTAACCAGTGATTAGGATTATCGGGGTTTGTCGTGGCAAATATCTTAGCGTTGCCCACTCTCATACGAGTTGTAAGCATAGAAAAAATGTCTTCAGGGAAAAGGCTCACCTCGTCACAATACGCGCCGTGTAAGGATATACCCCTTATTTTAGTTTCCGCTTTCGCGTCATTCGCACCCTCAAGGAATATCATTTTGCCGAAAAGCCACGCCTCTTTTTGCGAACAGCTAAAGGTGAAGTTATCCGCTCCGACAATCCTTTCAAGCTCGCATAGCGCGTTCCGCTTTAGAGTGGTTATAGTCTTGCCAATCATTAGGTAGCCCTCTTTATGAGGGCTTACCGCAACCCAAAACGCCCACAGGACAAGGCTTATATACGTCTTGCCGCTAGATACCGCGCCTTGGAGTATGTTTATACGCTTGAACTCCCCGTACTTTAAAATCCCCAACAACTCTATTTGCTTTTCGCTGAATACGTCCGCCGCGCTATTCGTCCGTATCGTTACCGCTGTCTGTTCGCTCAATATTCACCAACGCCTCAATCATTTTTCCTAGTATCGGATTATCAATATGATGTCTTGACGATATAACCCCTTGTATCTTTTGCCCCTTTTCAAGGACGCTCGCCAACGCCAATAAATCTTTTGGGGCTAGTTCGCCGCCGTCCGCTAACGCTTTTTCCAACCTGTCAAGCAATTTTCCCGAAAGGCTGAACTGCCGCGCAACCGCAACCGCGATTTCCCCCGCCGTGATTTCGGATGTTTTTTCCAGGGCTTTTTGTGTAGTATGATTGTCGTACTCTTGTCTTTTTTCGCTCCACTTCCCGCGCTTAGACTGCTGTTCAATTGTTGTGATAGGTATGCTGTACTTTTTAGACAAACTAGCAAGAGTACAGGGTTTCATAGATATATCCGTCACATATTCCGTCTCAATATCCGCCCAAGAAAAGGTTACGCCTGTAACTTTTTCGTCTGTAACTTTTCTTGTAACTTTTTCGGGCGGCGACTTGTCACTATTCTTCCAGTAGCGTAATGCCCATTGTTTAACAGTAGATTCTTTTATTTCGTGCTTTTTTGCTATATATTTGTACTTCATACCGCTTTTGTAATCTTCATAAGCTAGGGTACAAACTTCATTCATTTTCACCTAACCGCCAAAATTTTCATGTGCAAACAAAAAGCCCCCGCGCACCGTTCGCGGAAGCCCTTTGCCCGAAAGGAGTGTGCCGTGCATATGTTTTCGTTTCCAATTCCGCTATCTTCTCGTCCAAAAACTCAATCTCGCGTTTCAAATGGTACAGGCTTTTCACTCAATCCCCCCGATAGGTTAACTTAAATCCATATCTTCCAAGTTATCCCAATCAATATCTTTTGCATTTATGGTTTCTCCGCGTAAGTATTCTTCGTGGGCTTGTTTAATATCGGCGGCATCTTCGGGAGTGACTACATCGTCGGGTAAAAACTGTTCCATAAACTCTATCAAGCGCAATAAATCGCTTTCCTTCAAATGCTCCGCCATATTGTATACTTGATTTACCAAAGTTGCCATTTTATCACATTCCTTTATACACATCGCCGCGAGGCATTATTTTGTCAACAAGGATTTCGTCGTCTTCCACATATGAAAATATTATACGCCAATCGCCTACCCTTAGTCTGTATGTGTTCGTATAACCTTTAAGCGGTAATATATCGCCGTTCGGAATTTCCGATATTGCGACGCTTATTCGTTTCCTTGTGGACTTATCCATATGAATCATAGCTTTTAGGGATTTTTTAGAATAGGTTGTTGTCATTACTTGCCGTCCTTTTTCGTGTGTACCGTCGGCTCATCCGACCGCCCCCGCCAAACTCCCCGCCTCGGGAACTCTTACCCCCGACATCATTCAAACCTTTGCCCATCAGTACCTTGTTGAACAGGCTAAGAAACTCCCCGCCGACATCTTGCGGCAGATTAAAGACGCTCATACAGGTCTTTCCTCCGCCACAATCGACAACATAACCCGCGTAATCATAGGCAACAAAGAATATTGCGTCGTCGATTTCGGTATTCGCGCCCACGCGCGGAAAACTCTCTGCGACGCTGAAAAATGGATTAAGTAACTTAAAGCATAACACAAATTCACCCGCAAGGCAATCCCCTTTTCACCCCGTCAACTGCTACTCTGGCGGGGCTTTTATTGCGCCTGTTCCAGTTTCCGCATTATCTTGTCCCTGTAATTTTCAAGCAACCGTTTACGCACCTCGTAATCGAACCCCGCGTCTATAAGCCCCGCATCGAATTTCTGCAATCTTTCCACAACTGTTATTTGTTGTGTGGATAAGTACGGACGGATTACACAACCCGCCTCTATGCCGTTTTTTTCGCGGAACGCTTTAGCGTCCATCCCAAGCGCGACGCGGTAAAGCATATTGTTTTCGTTGCTGAAATGATAATGTTTCGGCTCGGCGTGTGCGGACTTTATCGCGTCGGTTAGCTCGGGGTATTCCATTCTTGCCGTAAACAGTGATTTTATAAAATTGTCCATTTGGTTAAATCGCTTAATATAAAGCTCTTTAATCAACGCCGCCTTTTTGCCCGTGAATCCCATAACCAAAAACATAAAGCCGTCTTTTGTGATAAGGTATCTAGGTTGTTTTTTGTTTTGGGCATTTTTGTAGTCGGACGGCTTAAAATTAAGCCGTCTAAATTCTTCACCGCAATCAAGATTTTCAATTGTCTGCAAGACGTTTTTGTGTTGTTTTCTGAATTCGTCCGCAACCTGCAAACTGTCACAATACGCCTCGCCGTCGTGTTCGTACAAATTGTACTCTGTGTTTAGTATTAACTTCATGAGTTATCTCCTCTTTTTTTAGCTTACCACGGTGATAAATTCGTGTCCGTTGCGGACACACGGAGTGATTTCAGAATTTCTCAAATCAGCGTCTTCACTGCCTAAGTCTAACTTAGCCACCTTATCCGCAGTTTTTTCTATGCCGTCGCCATGCTGATTATTAGCGCGGTCGGTGCGTACAGTAGTCGGGTTTTTTGGATTATTGGTTTCCGAAATTTCGGAAACCAATAAATAGTCCGTACTTTCAATAAAACCGTACTCGCACATACGTTTAAGTCAATCATTATATTTTTCTTTTACCTCAAGTGCCGCGTGAAGTTCCCGCCCGCTAACCATTGCTTTTTCGTTTTCGTCGTGATTGATTTTAATTAATTCGTCCATTTTTGTTGTCCCCTCTCTTTTTCAGCTTCCCGCCGTTTGTAGGGGTGAGTGTTTCGCTCACCCCTTTGCAATGTTCGCGTACTGCCTCGTTAGGGTTTTTGTACCCCAAAATCTCCGCAACGTCTCTCCCGACAAACCACGGCTCGCCGCCAATTTCCACCGTCCGCACCTTGCCAAATTCCGCGTTTTCAAATACTTTGACGTTATCAATTTTTGTTGCCCCCTCTCTGATTACCCCGCCGTATTCGCGGTCTCCTTATTTCGTTTTTTCGATTTCGGATACCGCCGTGCCATTTTGTCGCGTATAGCTTTGACGCTCTCCGCAGGGTCGTCGAACAAAAACGATACCCAAAATTCAAGGTCGTGTCCTCGCTCAATAAATCATCTCGCGGACTGGCAGTAGGATTTAGAACCCGCACTCAAAAAATCCGTAAGAATGTTGGCAAACAAAAAATAATAGCTGCATATTTAACCAACTGCTTTGAAATTTCGTAATCTCCGTAATCCAAACAGGTTTTTGATTGTTTATTGAGTACAGGTTCTTAGAAATAAGCGTGCGAAATGAGCTCATACTACCGCTTTTTACGATAGCCGCACCCGTATTGAATGGCATATTTATACCTTGTTCAAGTGTAGATGTAGCAAAGCAAATTCTGCAAAATCCTTTTTGCGTAAAGTGTTCTAAAATCAATCTCGCCGTCGTGTCATTTGAAGCTCCAATATATTCTCTAAGTTGTTCAATGAGTTTTTTTGCATCTTCGTTCACAATGGGATTGCACATATCAGTATATTTTTTGAAAATTTTATCAATTTTCACCCAGAAGACCCCCGCCTCTTAGTTGGGGGATGAATGGCGTTTCGTTGCGGATAACTTTAGTGAGGCAAAACCCACTTAAAAATTAGGCTTGACTTTTTTGTATCACAGTCTTAAAATATATTCAGATGGATACAGGGTAAGGGAGTGATAATCGTGCAAAAGAAATATTTGAGTACATATCGCCTGATTACCATATAACTTTGCAGGAATGGAATCACAATAAAGACCATGTGCATATTCTTTTTCGCACTCATCCAAATACTGAAATAAGCAAGTTCCTAAACGCTTATAAAAGCGCGTCAATAACAATATCCGATATAGAGGGGGGAATTTCTCGTTTTACCTAAATTAGTCAGAGTACAGTTAAAACAGCACCGAGCCATACCAAACGAGTATACCCTAAGAGCCTGTTAAAAATCTTTTTATGAGTACGGCAATTAAAGCCAAAACAAGCATTTGGAAAGAATTGTGAATTTTGCGTTCGCAGTTTTTCCAAAGTCTGCGAGCTTTGTCTAACCAGCCGAATGTACGCTCCACAAGCCAACGTTTTGGTAATACCGCAAACGTGTGGAGTTCATTA
>BNUF01000165.1 GCA_025997155.1 Clostridia bacterium | reverse complement strand
TTTCTCCCACGACCGAAGAGTATTTATGCCAAGTCCGAACATCTCGTTTACTTCACTTTTTAAATAACCTTTTTTCAAAGCGGCTATTGCTTTTTCTCTTAAATCTAAGGAATATGACATATCTATACCTTACTACATTTGCTCACAAATTTCAATAGCCTCGACTATATCAAAGGATGAAACATTCCGAGGATGAATGAAGACCTCAAAATATCGGGGTGGGCGTTAAACTCAGAGTATTTTTGCTCTATTCTGCACGGGATGCGTAACGATATGAGTTATCGGGCAATCGTTGACGAGTTAATCGAGGTGCCGGACAAATCGGACACACGCGACACCGAGGCCGTCAAGCGCATAGCCACGGCTTATTTGAAACTCCTGTTTCCGAATGTCCGCTCGGCAAAAGAAATAACCGCAGACGAATTCAATCGTTTTTGCCTAAAAAGAGCCTTCCGTATGCGCGATATGATTAAAACGCAACTCGGTATTCTCGATGCAGAATACAAAGGGAAAGATGTGCCTGTATTCGGCGTAAGAGAGGTGTAGAGGTGTGAAAAGTAAAACTTGTTATGTCTGCGGAAAGTCCATAACCGCAAAAAATGAAATCGGGCTGAACCGCAAGCTCCTCGGCAGGAACATCAACAAGTTTTACTGCTACCAATGTCTCGCCGAGCAGTTGGAAATTGAGATCGAGGCGCTTATGGCGAAAATCGAAGAGTTCAAGAACCAAGGTTGTACCTTGTTCGAATAAGCGTTAATCTATTGTTACGAGCTAAAGCGTACCAACAGCAATGAAATTTAAGTTAGGAGGTGAAACCGTGATTTACGCCGACAATGCCGCGACAACAAGAATATCCGATACGGCTTTTGAAAAAATGTTGCCTTACCTTCAAGAGCAGTATGGAAACACATCCAGTCAGTATTCACTCGGCGCGCAAGCAAAACGCGGCGTTGCTGATTCATTTGCCGGCGAGCCTGTTCACATCATTACGTCTTCGATAGAGCGTCATTCCGTTTTGAATGCCTGCTATGCTCTTGAAAGGCAGGGCGTCGCAGTAACATTTCTTTCGGTCAATGACAATGGTGTTGTTGACCTCAACGCCGCAAAGAAGGCAATCAGACCCGAAACAAAATTGGTTTCAATTATGCTTGCCAATAACGAAATCGGCACGATTCAACCGATTGCGGAAATAGGTACATACCTCAGAGGTCGCGGCATACTTTTTCACACGGACGCTGTGCAGGCTGTCGGTCATATTCCGATTGATGTGGGCGAACTCAATTTGGATTTTCTTTCGGTTTCCGCGCACAAATTCAACGGCGCGAAAGGAACCGGATTTCTTTATAAGCGTACTGCTTTATCATTACCGAAAATGATTTTCGGCGGTGAGCAGGAACATAACGAACGGGCGGGAATCGAAAATGTGGCGGGGATTGTCGCTTTAGGTTATGCGCTCGAATAGAGCGTGGCTATGATGACAGATGAGAGAACAAAGCAGACCGCACTCGTTCAGGACACTATCGGTGGCTTGAAGTCCGCAATCCCTGATATTATTATAAATGCTGAATTCGCAGAACGACTGCCGAGGACAATAAATATTACGTTCCCCCTCTGCTTCCGGTGAATCTCTGACGCACTTGCTGGACTTGAAAGGCGTCTGCGTATCAACGAGTTCCGCCTGCAACTCCGGCAAGGATGAAGCGTCTCATGTTCTTCTTGCGATAGGATTATCCGAGCAACAAGCGAAATCATCAATCCGCATATCATTTGGGTGTCATAATAAATCAGAAGATGCTAATCAGATTGTGGCGGCAATTTGCGCCGCATACGGCAAAATAGTTGCTAGCCAGCGAGGAGGATTTTGAATGATTGACGATTTGAGTGTTATCATCAGTGAGGGTGAGAGTTATACGGTTGAGTTTAAGGAAAATCCGGACAAGGAGCTTCCGACGGAGGTCTGCGCTTTTGCCAACGCCTCCGGCGGTAAAGTTTACATCGTTAGTCCCGGCGGACTATGCAAAGGGATAACCCCTGAAAATTTCGGAACCGTCACCATAACACGCAATCCGATTATTGCCAGTATGTTTTTTCGTATTGACTATATCGAACAAATGGGAACGGGCATCGGGCGTATGCGAAATGCCACGCGGGAGGCGAATGTCGCCGAACCTGAATTTGAGTTTGCAGGATTTTTCAAAGTCACGTTCAGAAGGAACAACGCGCAAGCGACTGCCGCAAGCGATAGACAAGCGATAGAAAAAGAGCGATACTCACATATTTCAAGCAGCACACCCAAGTGACCGCTTCGGATATTGCCGAGTTGCTGGGATTGAGCAAAGCTCGTGCCAGAGCAATTCTACCGGATATGACAACCGATGGCACGATTGAAAAAATTGGCGATAAGCGATACGCCTATTATGTTCAAAAATCGTAATACAGAGACCTTCCCGCGCTTGTTGGGGCAAGCCCCAAACCCCATCGAAACGGCGGGCAATCCGCCGTTTCGTAAGCCGCCTGTCGGCGGCTGCTGGGGCGGCTGCGCCGCCTTACCTGCGGGGAAAAAATTGCGCGTTACCTCGCGCCGCGTTCGAGTGTCCTGCGCGGCAAGATCGGCGCGGCGAGAAATCTCTCTACGTTGTTTTTCACCATAGCCCACTTAATCATCGTTTCGCGTTTCTCTTTGATGTTGCCGAGAGATTTTTTATCCGAGAGCAGCGTCGCGTATTCGCGTTTCAACGATTCGATTGACGGCAACGTCTTTTCAAAACCTTGCTCGTCAAAATACTTTTTCGCCGCCGCGCGAAGCGTCATCGGAGCGCGGTGTTCCTCATAAAACGCCTGCGCTTTTTTCGGATTTTTTATCGCCCGGTACTCCTTGTAGACGGCTTGTCCCTTGCTGTAATTGCCGATGTACTTTTGCGTTTCGGTAATCGCGGCGAGCCGAGCATCAATTGCTTTGCGGCGGTCGTTACTCCGTCCGTAATCGCCGCTGACCTCGTTGTCTTTTTTGACGAGTTCCTCGTAGGTTCCCACGCCGTTCTCCTGCAAAAATATGAGGTTGCGGGCGGCTTCTTTAAGGTTCTCAATTTTCGCCCATTGTTCAAATCCCGCGCCGTAGCCCTGCTGAATTTTTGCCTCGATGTCGATGAGCAGCTTCGGCACATAAATCGGCTTCGACGGCTCTGCGATTTTCGTTCGCGGCGCGACATCTCGTACCCCACGGAGCCGCTCTGTAATCGCTTCGCGGGAATAGTCATCACCGAGCGAATCAAGCTGGAAATTTTTCTTGCCGCCCAGTATCTTGAACGCGAGATGTTTTCCGTATTTTCCGCAGCTGATCCCGCCCTGTCGATTGTTTATCGCCGCCGAGATACTCCGCGCGGTTCTGCCCTTTCGACAGCCTCGGCTTCTCGATTACGCTCAATCCGTTTTCCAAGCAAAGTATATCTGAAATCTTTCGGAGTGCGATTGCCGAATGACGGAAATCCTCAAACTTACGCGAACAGTCCAAATCCACCGAATTGAAAAAAATATGCGTGTGCGGATTGGCTGTGTTAGTGTGTGCCGCGACTATGAATTGGTGTCGCCCTTTTGCCCAGCGCGTCGCGAGGTCGTAGCCGATTTTCAAAGCCTGTTCAGCGGTAACTTCGCCGGGCTTGAACGATTGACGAATCTGATAACCGATTACGTCGTGCTTACCTTGATTGCGTCCTGTCCGCTGTTCGTACAGCGTTTTTGACAGCAGAAATTCGCTCTCTGCCGTCATCGGGTCGCACTCGTAGGCGGCGGTCAGTTTGCCGCCCTGCGTTTTGTCGGGATTTTGGGCGTAGTCAATCGTCTGCTTCAGCCCTGCCGAAATGCTCCCGCTGTTCGAGCGGTGAACGGCTTTCACCCACGTTGTAGCCATTAAACCGCCTCCGTTTCCGCAAGGAAGATTGACAAGGCGCCCACAGGGGAATCTTGTCTATCTTCCTTGTACACAAACTCAATCGGAATCGACCAAAACCATTGACTGCCGCGCTTGATTGAAATAACGCCGAGTGCGAACTTCGCCCGGTTCAGCGTTTTCGTGTTGATACCTTGTTCCTCCGCTCGTTCCATTATCTCAACCGCCGCGACCTCGCCGTGCGCGAGTTCCGTTTCGAGTAACCTCCGCGCTTTTGCGAATTGGCTTTCCTTTTTCGGCTTTTCGTCGAGCAATTCGTCAAGCGTTATCGGGTACTTGCCGAGCCAGCAGAAACCGCTTATCGGGTCAAGCCCGAATGCGAGCGATTCGCTCGGAGGGGCGAGATTGCTTTTGCCGTGGACAATACCGCGCATAGTTTCGTCAAGCGGCAGTTTTCCGATTGTGAGAACGCTCTGGGCGGCGGCGTAGATGTCGATACTTCCAAGCCCGCGATACGCGGATTTGCCGCCCTTTTTATTCAGATGTCCGATAATGACAATCGCCGCGCCGTTGCAGTACGCCTGTATCGGTTCTTATGGCTGGAAAGTAAAAATGGAAAGCAACCAACCGAGAACGCCGTAAAAATCACGGTCGAATCGGATAATCACTTTCCATAATGTTTGCCTAATAGCCGTCACATCAAATAAAATCGTGCAGCCATTGCATAAGCGCTGGGGCGGAGTTCCAGTTTGGCGTGTCATTTGGCAGAAGGCTTTTATAGACGCTCTGCATAGATACGATGTTCACGCCAGACTGCAACAAGTGCATCGCTTTTGTGTGATGTAAAACGTGTGGAGTTACCTTGGCGTCCCCGCAATATTTACGCAAAATATAGGTAATACCTGGTCGAGTGAAGCGAAAGTCGCGATTGTTGAAAAACAGCGGATGGTCAAGCATCTGCGGCGTTGTGAGTTTGTTGGCTTTCAAATAATCCGACAGCATAACCGCCGTCTGCGTCATCAACGGGACTTGGCGCGATTTGTTGCCCTTGCCGTTTCGCGTGACGATTGGCGAATCTTCAAGCCTGACGTCGCGGACATTTAAGTCAATCAACTCGGAAACTCGCGCCCCTGTGTCGTACAGCACGCTCAAAATCAACAAGTCGCGGCGACCGCTTTTTTTTGCTAAATCGGGCTTCGCGAGAACGGTCTTCACTTGCTCGGCGGTGAGATAGCCGATGTGCGGCTTCTTGTGCTTTTTCGTTCCGATAGCGATAACCTGTTGGCATTGTAAGAGATATGACGGTTCG
>BNUF01000164.1 GCA_025997155.1 Clostridia bacterium | reverse complement strand
CTCATTAACTTCACTTTTTAAATGACCATTCTTCAATGCGTTCAACGCTTTTTCCCTTAAATCTATTGAATATGCCATACTTTTATTTTAACACATCTATTCAATATTTTAAATAGCCTTGACTATATATGGATTAGGAACATCTGAATATCCTATCAAATAGTCAACAGTAACATCAAAAGTTTTAGCAAGTAATATTAAAGTATCCAATGAAGGTTCACGTACGCCAGCCTCATATTTAGAAATATTAGAGGACGTACTATTTACTTTGTTGGCTAATTCTTCTTGTGTCCAGTCGAGTCTCCGCCTTAAATTCCTAATCCGCAAATCCAAAAATATCACCTACGTAAATTATAACACCTAATTGTTCATAAATTCTACAAAGAGGGCGTATAGTCCTTTATTTGGGCAATAATACATTTTTTTATAAAAAATGTATTTTGGGGCTTGTTTTTTTTGTCCTGTATAATATGTTTATTGGACTGAAAGGACAAAGTGGGTGGGTGATTCTTATTAACTATCATAAAGTTAGGCAAATTAGACAAAAAAACAACATTACTGTTGCCGAAATGGCTAATTTGTTAAATTTGAAAAGTGTTTACGCCTACTACAAAAAAGAGCAGGGGGTACGGCGGTTTTCTTTGGAAGAAGCCCGAAAAATATCAGAACTTTTTGGAATGGATATAGACGATATTTTTTCAAGAACGAATAACCCGCTTGATTTATTCTTTAATGTACGCTATAATGTACATATAAGGAGGCGCGTTATATGCATACACTTAACGCTACAAGTTTTAGGAAAGATTTATTCGGGCAATTGCAAAACACGGCTAAATGGAGCGAGCCGCTTACCGTTACAACCAAAGACGGTAATGTAGTGATACTTAGCGAGCGGGATTACCGCGACATAATGGCTACATTAGAAATTTCTTCCGTGCCAGGGCTTGCGGAACAAATCAAGTCGGCCGCCCTATCGCCCATAGAGGATTGCGTTTCGGAAGAAGATGTTGACTGGTGACGTATCGTGTGGTTTTTACAAAAAACGCGCTGAAGGATATCCCGAAACTTAAATCGGCGAAAATAGACGGAAAGGCGAAAGAACTTATCGAAATAATAAAAGCAAATCCATACCAAAACCCGCCGCCGTTTGAAAATCTGCTTGGGCAGCTTTCGGGAAATATTTCAAGGCGAATAAACTACAAACACCGTTTAGTCTACAAAGTCTATGACGAAGAAAAAATTATTAAGGTGATAAGTATGTGGTCGCATTATGAATTTTAAGGGTTAATGCCTTTGGCTCTCGCCCGAAACTATCGGACGCTTGCCAAAGCCATAGACATAATGACTTTGAAAAACGGGAAAAGCCCTGTCACAAGGCAGGGCAAACACAAAAATTTAATCCAAATATTTCACAAGGCACACAATAAGGATACTTCATACCGAACCTGTACGCCGAAGAACAGGGGTTGCCCGCACACAATGCCAGTGGGGGAATATCGAGAGATATTATGACGGCGAAGCCGTAACTTTGTGAAATCAGTTTGATGTACATATTATACCTTATTTTTGCGGCTTTGAAAAGATATATTTTCGATATTTTTCATATGCTGTATAAAGGATTGGGGGAGTTTTTATGGGCGTGTTTTTCAAAAACGGTGTATGGCAGAACAAAGGGCAGTTGCTTATGGAGTGCAAACAAGGTAACGCGCATATAAGCGTATATGATTCGGCTCTCGTATCGCGGGATTACAATTCAGCGGAGGTAGGCGCAATCTTAAAAAGGATTGGCGACATTGCCCACGCCGCAAAAATATTGAACAGTAAGGAAAATTAATATGTCATACTGTATTTATCTTAGGAAATCACGCGCCGACGCTGAAGCCGAAATTCGCGGTGAGGGCGAAACTCTCGCCCGTCACGAAAACGCCTTAACCTCGTTATCAAAACGCCAAAACCTCAACATAACGCAAATATACCGAGAAATCGTGTCGGGAGAAACCATAGCCGCACGTCCTGTTATGCAAACCCTTTTGACCGAGGTTGAGGGCGGCTTTTGGGAGGGCGTTTTGGTTATGGAAGTAGAACGGTTAGCAAGGGGCGATACCATAGACCAAGGTATTATGGCGCAGGCGTTCAAATATTCTGGAACAAAGATAATCACACCCTCAAAAACTTACGACCCAAACAACGAGTTTGACGAGGAATACTTTGAGTTTGGGCTGTTTATGTCACGGCGAGAATACAAAACGATAAATCGCCGCTTGCAAGCGGGAAGGTTTTCTTCTATAAAGGAGGGGAAATATGTCGGAAGCGGTTCTCCTTACGGATATAACCGCGTAAAACTATTTAATCAAAAAGGCTATACCCTTGAAGAAAACCCAGACGAAGCCAATATTATCCGATTGATTTTTGAGCTGTACACAAAAGGCGAGTTACAGACAGACGGCACATATAAACGCTTAGGAGTGCCGAGCATAGCGCATTACCTTAATAATCTTAAAGTGTCGCCGAAAAAAGGCGGCTTATGGGTAGTAGGCACGGTGCGTGACATTTTGATAAACCCTGTATACATCGGCAAAGTACGGTGGAATTTTCGTCCTCAAGAAAAAAAGATACAGGACGGCAAAAAAACATTATCTCGTCCGCGTTCCGAAAGGGTACAAGTATTTGAGGGACTTCACACCGCAATCATCAACAATGAAATATGGACAAGCGCACAAGGGTATATGAACCAAAATCACAAACGCCCTGCGACAAGGGAAATTAAAAACCCTCTCGCGGGGCTTATATTTTGCGGATTATGCGGTCGGCAGATGATACGCCGAAGCTACTCGAAGCGCAAGCAGGCAGACACGCTTATGTGCTATATCCCAGAATGTAAAAATGTAAGCTCTAAACTTAGCATAGTCGAAAAACATTTGCTTAGTCTGCTTAAAGACTGGCTTGACGGCTATAAAGTAGAATGCGCCGAAGCAGATACAAGTGTACTTGGAACAAACTTTGAAACAACCGAAACGGTTCTGCTCAATCTTCAAAAAGAACGCGAAACTTTAAGTCTTCAGTTAAACAACCTTCACGACTTGCTTGAACAAGGTTTATATGATAAAATGACATTTATAGACCGATCTAAATTGTTAATCGAAAAGATACGCCAAAAACAGGAGGATATAGACAAGCTTAAAGAGTACATACAACAGCGTCAAGAAACAATAAAGAATATGAAAATAATTATTCCACATATTGAAAATATCCTTGATGTGTATGAAAATTCAACAGCCGCTCTAAAAAACAAACTTCTGCGCGAAGTTGTGGATAAGGTGATTTATATAAAGACGACCAATTCTCGCTGGCACGGAAGTGAGGACGATTTTAACCTTGAAGTGTATCCCAAAACGCCCAAACTGATTACAAAATAAAGCTTAGGTTGAGGCAAATTATCAACTACAAAAGGTGTGTGCCAAAGAATTAGTACCTTATGTATAACACTGATAAAAGATTACTCGTAATGCCCTTTGCAGGCGGTTTCTCCACCGTCCGCCTCAATAATATCTCTTACAAAAGACTTGCCTTGCTTAAACATATCAACAGACTTTATCAATATAGTGGTATATTTGTCATTGTGGCGTACCCGAACTCTTTATATTCTTCACATATCACAGTTTTGCTCCTTTCGACTTACTTACTGTCTAATTTCGGCGTTTTGGGGTACACTTCAAGGCTGAAGTCGTCTTCGCTGCCGTGCCAACGGGAATTTATAGTTTTGGTATAAATTACCTTGTCGATAACCTCCCGCAAGAATTTGTTTTTTAGGGCGGGGTCGGAAACTTCGTACACGTCAAGGATATTTTCGATGTGCGGAATGATTATCTTCATATTTTTAACCGCCTCTTGCCTTTGCCGTATATGTTCTTCAAGTTTGTCTATATCGTTTTGTTTTTGCCGTGCCTTTTCTTTCAATGTTTCAGAACGGCTTATGAATGTTATTTTATCATATAAACCCTGTTCAAGCAAGTCATAAAGGTTGTTTAACTGCAAGGCTAATGCTTCGCGTTCTTTTTGAAGAACGGCAAGGGAAGTTTTGATCGCTTCAAAGTCTATCCCAGGAACAGGAGCGGAACATTCTATTTTATAGCCGTCAAGCCAGTCTTTAAGCAAGTCAAGCAAGTGTTTTTCAACAACGCTTAATTTGGAACTGACATTTTTGCACTCTGGAACGGCACACATCAGTATATCTTCCTTGGCATATAAGGCGTATGTATGGCGTACTATTTTTCGTCCGCATAATCCGCAAAAAACAAACCCCGCAAGAGGATTTTTAATCTCTTTTGTCGCGGGGCGTTTTTTATTTTGGCTCATATAATGCTGGGCGTTCTCCCAAGTCTCGTCATCAATTATCGCGGTGTGAAGTCCGTCAAATACTTGTACCCTTTCGGAACGCGGGCGTGAGAATGTTTTTTTGCCGTCCTGTATCTTTTTTTCTTGAGGACGAAAATTCCAACGTACTTTGCCGTTATATACAGGGTTTATCAAAATATCGCGTATCGTGCCGACTACCCATAAGCCGCCTTTTTTCGGTCGTGCGTTAAGTTTATTAAGGTAATGAGCTATCATAGCCGTACCTAACCGCTTGCACGTACCGTCTGTTTGTAACTCCCCTTTTGTGTACAATTCAAAAATTAAGCGGATAATATTGGCTTCGTTTGGGTTTTCTTCAAGGGTATAGCCTTTTTGGTTCACGAGTTTTACTCGCGTGTATCCATACGGTTCGCCGCTTCCTACATACTTGCCCTCTTTTATAGAAGAAAACCTTCCCGCTTGCAAGCGGCGATTTATCGTTTTGTATTCTCGCCGTGACATAAATAGCCCAAACTCAAAATACTCCTCATCAAATTCATTGTTTGGGTCGTAAGTTTTCGAAGGCGTGATTATCTTTGTTCCAGAATATTTGAACGCTTGCGCCATAATGCCTTGGTCTATGGTGTCGCCCCTTGCTAACCGTTCTACTTCCATAACCAAAACGCCCTCCCAAAAACCGCCCTCAACCTCGGTCAAAAGGGTTTGCATAACAGGACGTGCGGCTATGGTTTCTCCCGACACGATTTCTCGGTAAATTTGCGTTATGTTGAGGTTTTGGCGTTTTGATAACGAGGTTAAGGAGTTTTCGTGACGGGCGAGAGTTTCGCCCTCACCGCGAATTTCGGCTTCAGCGTCGGCGCGTGATTTCCTAAGATAAATACAGTATGACATATTAATTTTCCTTACTGTTCAATATTTTTGCGCTGTGGGCAATGTCACCAATCCTTTTTAAGATTGCGCCTACCTCCGCTGAATTGTAGTCCCGCGATACGAGAGCCGAATCATATACGCTTATATGCGCGTTACCTTGTTTGCACTCCATAAGCAACTGCCCTTTGTTCTGCCATACACCGTTTTTGAAAAACACGCCCATAAAAACTCCCCCAA
>BNUF01000163.1 GCA_025997155.1 Clostridia bacterium | reverse complement strand
TACATTTTGTCACTCGCCTTTTCTATGTCATTAGGTCTTTTTTTCGTGTTATTTTTTCATTTCTGTGGTTTTTGCTTTTTTACTAAAATTTTTTTAAGTTACCTATTGACTTTTAATAGCTGGTCTTGCGCATTGTGGTGTAGTCCTTAACCCCCGCCATTTTGGGCAAGAAGTTAGTGAGAAAGTCGGGGGGAGCGGGTTGTCCTGTTTGGCGTTCGTAAGCGGCAACGGCGCGTTCGGCAATGAACTTGTCCGTACCGTTGCCGCCGCTTTTGTTTTTGAACGCCGCGGGGTTGTTGCCGTAGCGTGTTTTGCCTATGCCCTCGCGGGAAACTTGGCGCGTCAATCCGTTGTCTGTGATGTGCTTTTTGAGTTTGTCGTAAGTTTTGTTGATATAGCTTTTCGCCTTTAGCTTGTCTTGCGGCGTGATTGCAACGGCTTGGCGGCGTTTCCACTTCCGCAGTTTTCGTTCTAGGTATCTCTGTTTTTGCCGCGCTTTGTATTCGACTTTGTTTTTTAGTGTTTCTTCGGGCGTCGCCTCTTCGGGGTTGCTTAAACCTTCTATATAGGCGTATAACCTGTGTCCGCAGTTTGGGTGAAACAGCTCCGCCGCCCTTGCGTCGTCAACCGTCGGATAATTCAACTAAGCCACCCCGAGGCGTGATGTTCGCCGAGTATCGGCGCGTACTCCGGTTTTGTCGAAATCAGCGTGTACTCGCTGTTGTCGTAGGTTATCTTTGAGCCCTCGGGGATACGCGTTCCTTTTTTGAGAAATATCTTGCCGCTTGTTATTATCTGCTGTCCGTTTTTGTCGGTAATACGGGCGTTCTTTGGTTCGATTCGGCATTTGATTTCGTAATGTTCGCCGTATTTCTTTTCTCCGTTGCCTGTTGTTCCGAGGTATTCGCGAACAGTCGCCGTCTGCGTTAATAAAGATGTGTATGAATCAATCACAAACTCACCGCCCCGCATAGATATCCCGTTGCCGACAGCGCGGAGATAACGACGGGGGAAAATCTTTTGTTCACTCCGTCTGAACTTCCTTTGCTGGCGCGGAAATCCCCGATTGTGAAACTTGAATACGCCGCCATTTTATAGTCTTCTGTTTGCGTATATCCGTACTGCCTTAAAACGACCGCCTTGAAAAAATCAAGGTCGGTCGTTTTTGGAGCGTTTGGTTTTATCAAATCTAAAATTTCATACCATATTCCGTCAAGCGTTTCTTGGGCGTTCGCGGGTAAGTCTGATACCGAAACGCCTAAATACGCCGCTAAATCGTCAATTGTTACTGGGTTTTCCAATATGTCGTCCTCCCTTTTATATCGTGCTTGTTGTATCACCTCACGAATTCGCAAGTACAAAAAGCGCGTCAAGGGCGGCGTTTAGCGTCATTGCCGTTCCGTTTAACGTTACGGATATATTCCCGCCGTAAACCGTACCGCCCCCTGCGGATACGTACTCCGCAAGGGTCATAGTGTTGCCGCCGTCTTTCACGGGTATCGTATTAGGGTTTATCGGATATTTCAATATTATCAGCTCCCAGTTTGTTCTTTGAGGACGGCGAACGGATACCTTAGCGCGTTGCCCCCGTTACCCGCGCTTATCGGGTTTATCGTGTTCCATGCCACGCGCATGATAACTTTGAGTGCGACCATGTTTTGCTGTGCGAGGTAGTAGGTATCGGTTGTCTGCGGGTCTCTGAGAGTCGCCTGGTCAAGTAGCTGGTACTCGATATCCTGACGGATTGCGTAGACTAGATTGCTCCAGTCCCCCGCAATCATAAGCGTGTCGTGGTTTTGCAAAACGCCGTTGTTCGGAAATAAAATCGGGTGTCCGTCAAGGGTGTAGTTATTAGGCGATTGCGGGCTTGCCGAAAAAATCGGAGTTCCGACCGCGTTTCTAAGCCCCCGAAGAAAACTCCTGACCCTGTTTTTCGCGACATACCCGTTCGGACTATAATCCTGTTCCTCAATTAAATTCACAAGTCCGCCTGTTCCCAGCGCGTCGTCGTAAATGTCCCCGATGTCGCCGTAATCAATCACGTTCCCGCTCGTTACACAGCGTTCGTATATCGACGGCGGAATTCCCGCAACGCCAGCCGCGCCGAATAGTATCGCCTCGTCAAGCGCCGCACCCAGTCTTTGAACAATCTGCTCCTTGACATTATCCCATACGCGGTAGTTAGAATCGGCAATCGAGTTCTTTGAAATCGGAACGAAACAGTATATTTCCTGCGCCGTAAGCATTACATTGTTCCATGCGCTTTTTGACAGTCTGCGAAGATATGTGTCCTGTTCGTTGAAGGTTTGCCCCTCGTTCAGATACGCGAACGCCATAAGCGATAAATTCGGTATCTCTTTCTGCCTGCTCGTCATGTCGGGAAGTCGTTTCCCGAGCTTCAGCGCGACAGAACCGTTTACGGTGTCGCGCTGGGCGACTCCTCCTATGATGTCTTGCGCGTGTTCAATCGGTATCAGAGTTTCAACGTCGTTGTACTCTATGATGTTTGACATTTTCATAACCCCTTTTTTAAATTGTGTTTAAACGTTTGTTAAACGGCTGTTAAACGGTAGTTAAACGTTGCTTGAACGTCTGAAAATTCTATCCATATCCTTTTCGCCGCCGCCACTCTGATGTTTTATCTCCGACCCCGCTTTTATCCGAGGTTTCGCCGATTCGTCCGCAAATAAAAAAGGCTTGCTTTTTCGCAACGCCTCGATTTGCTCTTTAAGCCCCGTTACCTGCCCGTTTTCTTGCTTGATTTTGCTGTAATCAATCAGCAATTTCGCAATATCAATATCCTGAAGTTGGCATGAGGACAACGCCGCCGTCACCTTTGAATCAAGCGTGATTTTGGCTATTTCGGAATCTTTGTCCGAAAGTTGCTGTTTCGCTTTTTCGTACTCCGACTTGTAATCTATTTCGTCGGCAAATTCGTCTGTATTTTTATTTTCTTCGTCCATAATATCAACCTTTCTTTGATTTCTTCGAGTCTTCCGCCGCGAGTTGTTCCGCATCCCGCAGAAACTCCGCCGTCTTTATAATCGTTTCAAGGTTTTTTCTGCCTTGTTCGATTGTGGCGGTCGGTGCCGCGCTTTTGAGATAGCGTTCGTTCCACGCGATAAGCAATTTGGATTGTTCCACGATTTTGTCCGCGATTTCGTCAATTACACTCATTTTCTCACCCCCTTTCGATGCACTAAAAAAGACGCTTTACGCGCCTTCTCTTAAAAAATATCATTATAATATCAACCTGTGGCGATGTAACGTTCTTGCGGGCAACCCATTTTTACGACGGTAGTACAAACGTGACGGCTTACGCGGTTAGCAAGCCCGCCTTTTTCATCGCCAGTGGCGAATTTAAGAGTTTCTACACTATTTTCAGCTATGTTAACTTCTATTTCGCCGTCATACACACCCACAGAGGTTTCGCCATAATAATAAACCGTTCTGTTGCCGTCAGTTTCCTTTAAATATAGCCATACAGACATATCATTCGCCTCCTATCGCCTTATACCAGTTATGATATCTATTAGCTACTTTATGCGCTTGTTCATAGTTATAATTATGAAGCCGCATTTGAGTCAACTCTACATATTCATGTTTTAACATCATCACGTCAAGTTCACTATGCGTTCCGCTAACCAGTCTATTCCACGCGGACGCTTGGTCGAAATCGGGGTCAAACGGCTTTAACCCGCCCGTCAGCTGGTGTTCAGTAAAGAACATATGTTGCCGTATTTCTTCAATTGCCTTTGAATTAAATATAGTACTATCTGAGATAGCTTCTGTATCGCCCTGACATTTGCGTATATCCTCGTACATTGGTATAGCTGACGCGTCTTTCTCTAACTGTATATCCATCAGAGATTTTGCGCCGCTTTGATTTATTATAGCATCACTTTCGCCGACTGTAAAGCCCATATTTTTCACGCGTTCGGCGCGTTCTTCCGTATCCGCGATACGTAGTATCTTGCCCTCCCACGGCGTGCATAGTTCGCACGCTCCTATGTGTTTTGAAACATACACAAGACTGTTGCCGTAAGCCGCTTGCGAATCAAGGAAGCCCTCACGGTAGAAGTGCGCGGCGTTGGTACGCATAACCATTTCGGCGTAACTGCCCATGTTCCATTGCCGTCCGTTTGTGTCAACGAAACTTGTCAGCCCTTTGTCTGCGAGTTTATTTAGAAACTGCTGGCTTGCCTGTACGCGGGTTAATCCCCGCGCCATTGCGTTCCCCGTGGTTAGCCCCTGTAACTCTCTGTAGGTGTCGTTGACGCGCCGTAATATATTTGAGTGCGGGGCGGTGAGGCGGTTAGAAACGTCAACCGCAAGTGCGACCATAGCAAGCGGCATCTGTGACGGGTTTAGCACAATCGGAGGCGGGACGGTTGCGTCACTTGGAGCGGACGGTGTGCCGTTAAATCCCTGTATATAAACTTTTGCGAGTTCGTTTTGCGTGGATTGTGATACCTCCGTGTCTAGGTCGCCTAATCTCCCATACTGATACGCGTTGCTATGTCCGATAAGATATACTGTTCCGCCTGTTCGTATATTTTTGCTATACTTTCGCCGATATTTCGGAAGTCTGTAGGGTTTTTCTTCATTGCTCAACGCCTCAAAACAGGTCGTCGTCGGCGTTTTCTACGGTTTCGCCTTTTTCTTCAAGAATCAGCCTTACTTCTTCCTGAATCTTTTTGTCCGTCCAGTCGGGGTGCGTCATCTGAACTTTAGTGTAGGTCGAAACCGCCCCGCGTCACTAAGCACGCGAACGCTTTCCGCGATTGTGGCAATATCCCCCGCGAAATCTTTCATTTCGATTGTGACGGCGCTTGCGGTCTTTTCAAAAATCTTAGCGTCAACGGACATTACAAGTGTCAGCAGGTTTTCAAGTTTGTCTTTGTAGGAGCGTTCTTTTTCGGCTTTCGTTATGAAAGTCTTGCGTTCGCGGATTGATAGCGCCGTGCCGCTGTTTGCCTGTCCGCTTATGTTAAGCCCGAAATTGCGGGCTGTATCCCGCCTCCGACACTATACGTTCAAGAAGATTATCACATAAACTTTTATGCTGTTCCGAGCGGATTTCGGCTTGTGTCATTGTTATCGGAACGTCATTTGTGCCGCAGTCAAGTGCCACAAATATTTCATCGTCTTTATTGAATTGCCACACCGTTTGGTTTTCGTTGAGTTCGTTCACTTTCAGATGCAAGTAGTCTTTTGGGATAATCAACCGCGCCTTGCCGAGTTGCATATCTCTAACCCAACTGCTGTAGGATTCGTCTAACGCGTCAAACAGCGTAATAAGTCCCGTGTAGTCGCTCTTGCCGTAATTCATGCGGGCGTTGGGTTTGTTTTGAATATGAATTGCCAAAATTTTATTGATACCCGTGTTGATTTCAAATGTGTCAATCAACGTACCTAAGCTGTCTGACGTACCCTTGTATCTTTCGGTTCTGATTGTACCGTTG
>BNUF01000162.1 GCA_025997155.1 Clostridia bacterium | reverse complement strand
GGAAAGTTCCAGCCGTCCGTCCAAGAGGAAGTTCATAAGCCATTGCTCTTGGTTGACGGCATACTCCAAGGCTTTGAAAAGCAAGCTTTTGGGCAAGGCTTTGTCGTAGTTTTCTTTCGCCCACGCGAAGAACGCCTCGGCGACGGGGCGGGATTCGGCTTCCCGCCGCTTCTTCCGCTCGTCGAGGGTTAGGTTCGCTTCGTCGTATGTCCTCTCCAACTCGAACAGTTTGTTGCAGTACAAGAACCCGATGTTGGCGACGGCATTTACGCGGTCTTCTTTGGGCAAGGCTTTCAGCGCTTCGTCGAATTTGCGCCTTGCGTGCGCCCAGCACTCGACAAGCGTTACGCCAAGTTTTTCGAGATGTTTATATCCCGCGTAGCCATCGACGTGCAGGTATCCCGTAAACCCTTTAAGGAACGCGCTCGCGGCACCTTTCTCCCGCGTCGGCTGGTATTCGTACAGAGCGACGTGCCGTTCGGCGTACTTTCCCGTATGATAAAGCCACATATACGAATTCTGCGACGCCTTGCGCCCCTGTTCCTTAATAACCTGCATTGTCGTTTCATCTGCGTGTAATATATCATTTTTGACGAGTTCGATTTTCATTAAATCGTATATTATGCGAAGCCATTTTTCAACGATATATATAACCCAATTCGCCAAAGTCTGCCTTGAAATGGTCACGCCCATCCGGGCAAGCTCCTGTTGTTGGCGGTACAGCGGCAGCGCGAGTGTGTATTTGTTGGATATTATATATGATACCAAGCTCGGACTCGCAACGCCGCTATTGCTGATAACGGGCGCGGGAACGGACGATTTCACCATCGGCAAGGCGTCCGCGTCGGAGGTCTGTTCGCAATGGCGGCAAGCGTATACGGCCTGAACGTGTTCTATAGCAGTAACTTTTGCGGGGATAATCTCGACTTCGCGCCTTATAACCTCGTGTCCGCAAGCGTGGAGCGGATTGCCGCAGTCCGGGCATATACGCTCGTCTTCGGGCAGTTCGTGAATAATCTGTTCGGTCGGCAAGCCGCTGTAAAGTTCGTCGCGCTTGCCTTTGCGCTTCTTGCGCGTATGCGCCGCAACCTGTTCAAGTGTCGGCTCCGGGGCTTTGGGGTTTGCGAAGACCTCGGCCTCGTTGAACAGACCCAAAGTCAGTTGCTCGTGTGTCGAAGTCTTTTCAGACGACGCGCCAAATTTGCGGTGCTTGGACAGCCTAAGCTGTTCGAGGTACCAATGGTTGTCAGCTTTGAGTTTTGCGACTTCGGCAGCAAGGCACTCGTTTTGGACAGCGAGTGTTTTAGCTTCAACGGCAAGGCTTTCGACATTGCCGCGTAACTTATCGGCTTCGCTGTTAAGCGCGAAGATTTCGGTTTTAAGCCGGCTGTTTTCAGCTATTAATTTAGCGGCAAAAGTATCATTCATCATAGATAAATTCTACCGCAAAAAACCCGAAATGTCAAGTGTTTTCGGGCTTTTTACAGCAAAAGATACAGCTTTTGGCAACCTATTAAACCGCCGCCCGATTTGAAAAATCCAGCCGCGCAAACTTCAGTTTCAATTTCTCGCCGCCGAGCAGATACTCAAGTTCCCGCTGCGTAAGCATCATAGTCTTTTCGCCGTTGCTGCTGTCCGGCCAAGGGAACCGCCCGCGCTCAAGCCGTTTATAGTGCAGCCAAAACCCGTCACCGTCCCACTCCAAAATTTTAATCCTGTCGCGGCCGGCGCTGCAGAAAATAAATATCGCGTCCGACATCGGCGTTAGGTTGAAACTGCCTTGCACAACAGCCGCCAGCGCGTCTATGCCGCATCGCATATTCGTCGCCCCGCAGGCAATATAAATAGCTTTGCCCTCAAAGTTCAGCACGGCATATCACCGCCCAGCCCGCGCAGCAATTTGGCAAGTTTGTCAGCCGGGAAATTTTCATCGGCTTCAAACTCATATGCCCCGACTTTCACCCGAATCCCGCCCGTCAAACTTTTTCGGGCGGGAATGTCTATTTTAGGGCGCTCCCCGCCTTTATTGCCGTCAACGGCGACCGCCGCACAATCGTCCGATATTTGCCAGCGCCCAAATGCCGGCGGAAACCGGCGTACCTTATGCCCAACGTTTGCACGGCGCACATCCCTGTCCTTGATTTTCTCCATAATATCCGGTATAGACATAAACCAGCCCTTGCCGCCGCCGCCTTGCCGCGCCTTCACTTTAAGCGCTTTCCTCGCGCGTTCAAGCGTTTTTATGCTTATGCCCGCTTCTTCCGCTTGCTCAAGCACTTCGGCGGATGGCCTCTCGCCCTCCGCGAATATATCAAGAAGAAAATCTTTCGCTTCTTCCAGCTGCTCGCACTTTGTTCTTATATAGATACTCGCCAGCCCCTTTCTGTGGCTGATGCTATTTTATCATTATTAAGAAGAATCTGCTACGTCCATAGCTATTTGACGCTTACGTATGTTTAACGTTATTCCTTCCGCCGAGTTTACATCGACGCCGAATAAGCTAAACGCAATCAATCCTATCACTTGGACTATAATGGGAGTTAATGCGAGTGCTATTGATTTCAAAATAGGATGTTTTTCCGTGCTTGTCTCCATTTTTCTGATTTCTCCTTATTGCTATAATTGTATCATAGTTAAGCAAAAATTAAAAAGTACATACATCACCAGATTATCAATGGTGACAGCTCACAGCAATCGAAATGCTCAATTTTAACATCAATATCAATAGATAAATTGGGCATAAACGCGGCTAATTGCGAGTTTATCCCTGTATGTACTGTGAAAATAATTTTGGTAAACCGGCTTGTCATCAACAAGCCGGTTATGAAGCGTTAAATGCTTCTAAAGTACACTCATCCCTACAATCTACGGATTCGGTCAACGCCGTAAACCACGCCGAGACCGGAACCGCAGTCCCACGTCACGAAAATCGTGCCGGTATCGTCCACCCAATTAACCGCGCCCTGTTCGCCGGGCATAAGACTTGAGAACGGGTCGTTCATCGAGACCAACTCCACGCGGCAGCCGACAGGGTACGCGGCGCGTAGCCGCTCCACCGTCGCCCCGTCGAGCAAGCCATTATTGTTTCTCATAAGGTACATCCTCCATTTCTCCCGACTCCACAGCCGAGCTTGTTGTATTCCTTTCAGGCGGACAGCCGTTTTTCCAACTGCCGTTGCCGGTGAGGTTGCGGAGCAGGATTTTACGCGCCGTCCTGAACTCCGGCCCGCTGAATCCAAGTCGAATCAGGAACACCCGCATTATAAACTTTTCGTTTACAACCTCGCACGGTTTGGCAATGACACGCCGTTGGCGTTTCGCCATATCGCCGATGGCGCAGACAAACTTTCCATACGCCTCGGCTTCGCCGTACGCACCGGTCAGCGTAAACCAAGGAAATCGAATCCTGTCTTCCGTAACCTCAATCGGCAAATCTTCCGCGCTCAGTGCCCTCTTGATAACCACCGCTTTGCTCGCGACGATTTTCCTAATGTTGTCAATCGCGCCGATGGAGAATTGCGACAGCGGCAGTTCGATAACCAGCGCGTTGTTGTCTGGTTCGGGAACGTCGTTTGATTGCATACCGTCCTCACCCCGCGGATCGCGCCGTTCTTGCCTCAAACCCAACTCCTCGCGCTCTGTTAAGCGCAAATCGTTGAAATCTGGAGCGCCGTTGACTTCTTCTGCCGCTTCTGCGAATTCTTCCGATATGTCGTCGGCGTTTTCCGCCGTGTAGCCGCATTCCCGCAGCATTGCGGCTAATCTTGGCAACTGACCCGTTCCCGCGCTTTCGTCGCAAGACAACGCGCCGTTGCGATCAATAATATAACCGCCGACATTAAACGCGAAGGTTGGCGTACCCATATAGACAACAGACTGGTTCAAAATCTCGCCAACCGCCTGCGCGAACGCTTTACGCGCCGCGCCGGTCAAGTTGTAGTTTAAGCTCATACCAACCCCCTCCCTTCGCGCCTTTGTCCAACATCACGAAACCGCCAGTTGCCACCGATATAATCGGCAAGTAACAGCTCCATTCCGTTGGAGCCGCCGTTTTTGTGGTCGTATTTCAACGATACGTTCACCCAGTAGCATAACTCGCCCTTATCGCTGCGACGATTCACGCCGTTGTTAAAACTTCCGATGCAGCAACGCTCCAGAACGGCGGCGAATACGCCCGCTTGCGCGGTAATGTCCTCCGACATAAACCCGATAAACACTTCTCCGCGTATGGTGTAAATCTCCGGCGCGTAAAACTCGCACGCCACGCCCGCGAATACCCTGATGTGGTCGAACAGCGGCGCGAAATCCACAGTCTGCGCGAAGTCCACCAACTCCGCGTTGTTGTTAGTAACGGTGACGCTTTTCATAACAGGCTTCATTCTGAACCCTCCCCGTTTTCTTTCGGCAACTGCTCCAAGCAGGCAAGTATCGCCGAGAACACCGCGAAATCGTAATCGTTAGCGGGCTTTTTGTCCCAGCCGCGCTCGTAGCACACAACTTCGATTTTTACGCCGTTTTCCGTGCGCCAAATACTCAACTTGCTGACGCGCCCGCCGTTAATGCCGTGCTTCGAGCCTGCGTCGTAGACTTTCGCCTCGAACTTGTACCGCCCGCAGGAGCCGGAAACCCAGTTGTCTTCCTTGCGCTCCAACGCGATGATTGTTACGCCGCCATCTTGGGGCTGTTGCTGCTCTTCGGCGGGGCTTACGTTGATTGAAGCCAGCGGGTAAACGTCGAAATTGCCGTTGTCGCCCATAAGGTTCAGCAACTCCGCCTGTGTTGTTTCCGACAAATCGTCCCAAAACAGGTCAACCCACAACCCGCCGTCACGTTCTGTAATAGTCATCTGTCACACCTCCGATTTGTTTGTGCCATTCGCGCCGCCGGTCAAAATAAACCGGGCGTAAGCCTTGCGGTCATCCTCGATGAAACTCACGAGTTCGTAAAACTCCATATCAAACGCGATACGCTGAACAGCGTTCGTGTCGAACATATTTGTTTCACCCGTGTCGCGAACCGCCAAAATCTGCTCCTTGATCGTTTCCGTCATTACTATAGCCATTTGAATCGCTCCTCCTTGTTTTTTGAGATTTTTACTGCTTCTTGCAGAACGCTTAAATCAAACCCCGCGCTGACGTAACCCTCGCGAATGGTGTTGTAATAACCATTGCTCGGCGCGTAAAGCCTCCGTTCGCCGTTCATAATATACACCATAGCGCGGACTTGCTTGCCATCGATTCTGACGCGCACGCTTTCCTTACGGTACATACGCGGCCAACCCTCGTAATGGTCAAGCGCGATTTCGTCCTCGAGCTGGATTTCCCAACCCAGAACCGACACCTCGCCGCCTTTGTGACGCTCAATTATTCCCACACCTTGAAAAATCAGGCACCAGTTGCGTAGCGTCGCCGTCCCGACGACTTTCGCCGTTGGGCAGCGTAGCGCCATTTGCGCCAAGTTTAGGTTGCTTCCATAGGCGACGTATAGCCTCCGTTTTGCATTTTCCATGATAAAAACCTCCA
>BNUF01000161.1 GCA_025997155.1 Clostridia bacterium | reverse complement strand
ATTATCCATTTTGTCAAGAGGTATGGTAATTTGCGAAAAGTCGTACAGCATATTTTGGGCGAGCAGCTGAATCGGCATCATAGGCAGAAAAGGGAGGGCGATACTTGCGATTAGCACAGAAAATATGTTGCCGAAATTGGAACTTGACGCCATTTTGATATATTTTATGATATTGCCGAAAGTACGCCGCCCCTCTTGTACGCCTTTTTCAAGCACCATAAGATTTTTTTCAAGGAGGATTATGTCAGCGCTTTCCTTTGCGATATCCACGCCCGAATCCACCGAAATCCCGACGTTCGCTTTCATAAGCGCGGGCGCGTCGTTGATTCCGTCCCCCATATAGCCGACAATATGCCCCTGTTCCTGTAAAAGCTCCACAAGGCGCGATTTCTGGGAGGGGGCGAGTTTCGCGAACACGTTCACGCGGGAGAGCTTGTCTTTCAGCTGTTCGTCGTCCATTTCCGATATTTCAGTGCCTAACAGCACCTTTTTTTCCGTATCGTTAAAAATGCCGACTTGGGAGCAAACCGTCTCCGCCACCTTGTCGTTATCCCCCGTGAGGACGATTACGCGAACGCCGTGGTTTTGCAGCGAAAAAATCGCCTCTTTAGCCGATTTTTTAGGCGGGTCAAGGAAGCCAGCGAAACCAATCAGCACCATTCTCTTCTCGTCCGTCACGTCAAAGGTGTAGGTGTCGCGTACGTTGTTTTTCTGGGCGATTGCCAAAACGCGCAGCCCCTGTTCGTTAAGCCCGTTCGTGAGGCGCGTCACCTCTCTTATAATCTCGTCCGTTATCTCGAGAACCTGTCCGTTATAGTCCACGTACTGGCATATCTTCAGCATCTCCTCGACCGCGCCCTTGGTGATTAACTGGCGTTTGCCCGACGCGTCCTCAAGCACGACGGACATACGGCGGCGGTTGAAATCAAACGGGATTTCGTCCACTTTTTTGTACGCGTCCCCCCATTCGGTTTTGCCCTCCTGCCTTGCGCGTTCGATAATCGCTATATCCATAAGGTTTTTTACGCCCGTCTGGAAATAACTGTTAAGATAGGCGTGTTTGAGTATTCGCGGGTCGTCCTTGCCGTGGATATCCAGATACATTTCGAGGACGATTTTATCCTCCGTGAGCGTACCCGTTTTGTCCGTGCAAAGAACGTCCATCGCCCCAAAGCCTTGGATTGAACTAAGGTTTTTTACAATCGTCTTTTGCCGCGACATAACCAACGCGCCTTTTGCCAGAGTGCTTGTCATTATCATCGGCAAAAGTTCGGGCGTAAGCCCGACGGCGACAGACAGCGCGAACAAAAAAGCCGAAAACCAGTCGTGTTTGCCGAGTCCGTTCACAAAGAAAATCACGGGGACCATAACGAGCATAAGCTGCAAAAGCATATGGCTTATGTCCTTTACCCCGCGTTCAAAACTCGTCGATTTTGACGTGTTCGACATTTCTTTCGCGATACTCCCGAAATACGTGTCGTTGCCCGTCGCTATGACGATTGCCTGCGCCGAGCCGCTGATTACGTTCGTCCCTGTGAACGCAATGTTCTGGCAGTCAAGCGCGGTTTTTATCTCAAGTTTGTTCATCGAAAACTTCTCGACCGGTTCGGATTCCCCCGTCAGGGACGCTTGGCTCACGAACAAGTCCTTGTAGGAGATTACGCGGGCGTCGGCGGGTATCATATCCCCCGAGGAAAGGTGGATTATGTCCCCAGACACAATGTCCGACATAGGTATTTCGACGATTTTGCCGCTCCTAAGAACAGCCGCCGTCGAATGTACCATCGCCTTCAATTTTTCGGCGGCGTTTTTCGACTTTGTTTCCTGAGTAAACTGCAAAATCCCCGAAACGATTACAAGACACGCGATTATAATTACAGTCGCGAACGACTCCTCCCCCTTGGGGGCAAGCAGAACTTCCGTCACGAACGACGCGGCGGCGACTATCAGCAAAACAAGGTTGAAAGGGTTAAAAAACGACATTATAAACTTTATGAACATAGGCGTTTCTTTGCCGTAGTCAATCACGTTTTCGCCGTAATCGTCAAGAAGTTCCGCCGCCGCCTCCGCCGAATAGCCCTCTTTTGTCGTATTATATTCGTCCAAAAGCTGCTCAACGTCCGTTTTAGACATTTTTAGAATGTGATTCTCGATTAAGTTTTTTTCGTCAGTCTTCGCCACGGTTTCACCGCCTTCATAAAAAAATAGTATCATATATTTTCTTAATTATCAATACTTTTTAAGCTTGACAAGTTTACGCAAATAGATTATGATAGTTTCTAAATAAATATACGTTTTTTGAGGTTCTGTCGGCGACTTTTTAAAAACACCGTCAGGACATATAAGGAAACCGCGTGAGAGTCGCGGGCAATTAACCGTTGCTGTAAGCGTATTGAGGCATTGGCTCGTGACGAAAGTCGACCACTGGGAAACTGGGAAGGTTGAGCCTTTGACGTTGAATTACGCAAGCCAGAAGACCTGCAAAAAATTACCCGCTCGCAGGCGGTTATTCGTGTGTAAACAGACGGTCATAACGATGTTGTTGTTATGATTTTTTTTATGCGTAAAACGCAGGAGGGCGACAAATGAAACGGCTTACCGCAATGATTCTTTCGGTATTTTTAATTTTGACACAATTTTCTTTCGTACACGCGGACGACAACATTACCGTGTATTTCAGGCTTACCGCAAAAGGCGCGGACTGGGTAGCTCCCGTCAAAAAAGTACTTCCGAACGGCACGACAGCAAAAGGTCTAATCGATTCGTTTCTTGCAAGCAACAATATAGAGGCGGATATCCCAAACGGCGCGTATATAAACGGTTTGAGACGCCAGGGCGCGGACTGGCTTAAATCGGGAGTATGGGGAAGCGGCGCGCCCGACGAAAACGCGGGCTGGGTCTTCTTTGTAAACGGAGCGGAGGCGCAGGAGGGCTATTCGACATATCTCCTGCAACCGAACGATTACGTTGTGTTGTTTTACACAATGGATTTCACCTCCTACCCCGAAGCCGCAGGCGGCGGTTTTAACGCCCCGCCCGATAACATAAAAAATCCGCCCGCGCCGTCTCCCGCCCCTGCGGACACAACGCCGACAGACACAACGCCCCCGCAGACGGCGAGCTACTCCTCTCGCCCGACGACAAACGAGCCTGACGAACCCGCCCCAAAACCCGCCCTCCCCTTCGGGTTTACCGGCGACGAGGACTTTACCCTTAATTTTGAAGAACCAAAAACGGGCGAATCCGCTCCCGTCGAGATAGCCGCGAAAAGCAACTCCGTCGACATAAATTCAGAGGCGTTTCGCAAAATTTCGGATTACGCGGTTTTGCACAACGAACCTTTTACGATAAAGTTTAAAGCTATGACGATACAGTTCGATTCGCGTTCGCTTAGCAACATAGCGCATATCTCAAGCGGCGGCGAAAATATCCATATACTGGTAAGCAAGTCGAAGGACGCGGGGTCAAAAGCCAAATATAGTATTTCTATAATCGCGGGCGGCGGCAAGTTAGCCGATTTCGGCGGAAACGTGACCTTGCGCGTCCCCTACAAACCCCCGATTAACGCGGACAGCGAACTCATAACGGCATACGGCGCGGACGGAAAAATCCGAAGCGGCGGGTATTACGACGCGGACACTGGGCTTTTCGATATGCCCCTTGACAAGGAAATTGAATTTTCCATACAAAAACGGCACAACCCGTTCAAGGACGTACCCGCAAACAACAAATACTACAAGTACATTATATCCGCCTTTGATAAAGGGCTTATGGATTACGCGTCACGCGGCAAATTCGCTCCTGACGCCGATTTCACATACGCGGCTGCAATAAACGCGTTGTACCGCAAGGCGGGAAGCCCGGAAGTCGAGGGGCTAAGCCCCTTTGACAACGTACCATCCGGGGCGTGGTACGAGGACGCGGCAATATGGGCGTTTGACGAGGGGCTTGTCCCCGAAGGGATATTTGACGCGGACAAGCCTGTCACGGCGGCGGAACTTTCAAAGCTCCTCAAAAAACCGACAGACGGCGCGGAGGACTATGTTCTTAATCGCGGGCAAGCCGCGGAAATTCTTGTAAGGTGATTGTATGAGAAAACTTATATTATGTTTTGTAATGTGCGTAACAATATGTACAAATGTCTTCGCCGCGCCGAAAAAACTCGACACCGCCGTAAGCAAGGCGGGAGCTTACCTGCAAAAACTCGACGCCCCCACCGACTGGGGGGTGTTCGGGCTTGCGCGTTCGGAGCTTTACGTGCCGCCAAAGTATTACGAAAATTACTACAATTCCCTAGTGAAGACGCTTAAAGAAAAAGACGGCAAACTCAGTAAATCCACGGATTACGCAAAGCTTGTCACGACTCTTGCGGCGGCGGGATATGACCCGACGGACACGGGCGGATACGACCTCACCGCCCCCCTTTCCGATTTTAACGCCGTCACAAAACAGGGGCTAAACGGCGCGGTATGGGCGTTAATCGCTCTTGATTCGGGAGACTATAACGTCTCACGCTCCGACTATATAAACGAAATCCTTGACAAACAGTTGGAGGACGGAGGTTTCGGGTTGTCGCAAAACTCAAGCGACGTCGATATCACCGCAATGGCGTTGTCGGCTCTCGCAAAATATACCGACAGAAAAGACGCCGCCAACGCCTGCGAACGCGCCGCCGCCTACCTCCGCGCCGCGAAAACGGACAACGCCGAATCCGCCGCGCAAACTATCATAGCGTTTAGCGAACTTGGCATCGACCCGACAGCTCTTGTCAACGCCCTGATTTCATACCAAAAAAAAGACGGCGGATTTTCCCACGGCAAAAACGACAAAAAAAGCAACGCTATGTCGTCGGAACAAGCATTTTGCGCCCTAGTCGCCGCCCAAAGATACTACAAAGGCGAAAGCAGTCTTTACCGATTGGAGATTGTTAAAAAATGAAAAAACGCTTGTTCATAATCATACCCCTTGTCCTGATTCTCGCCGCCTTTTTTATATACAGAACCGCACAACAGGAGCAATCAAGCGGCGCGGAATACACCTGCACATTTTCTGTAACAAACGGAGACGACAAAATTATACCGCCTAAAAGCGTCACTTTTTTAGACGGCGAAAGCGTTTTTGACATATTAACCCGTGAAACGAAAAGCGCGGAAATATCTCTCGACTATTCGACGCTGTTGATTTCGGGGGCGGTGTACGTCCAAGGCATCGCCGACGTATACGAGTTTGACGAAGGCGCGTCCTCTGGCTGGGTGTATTTGGTAAACGGCGAACAACCAGCGGAATCCTGTTCTAAATATCTCCCAAAAAACGGAGACCTCATCGAATGGCTTTACAAAAGTGAGTAATTAAGCGACAGCCCCGCGAACCCTCCGCCAATCAATTATGGGGGGGGGGGGGGGCCCCTTTTCCTTGGGGTTTTTTTTTCAAAATCTCGGGACAAAACAAAAAATCCCTGTTTGATTTTTTGTCAAAACGTTGTCCCCGTTCCTTTCAAATCTTTTGTTACCTTTTCCTCGTCGGGATTTCATTTTT
>BNUF01000160.1 GCA_025997155.1 Clostridia bacterium | reverse complement strand
TGTGGACAAAAAAGCGGACTTGCGGTTGATTCTTCGGTTGCCGCTAAAATCGGACAACTCAATGCCGTCATAAAAAAGAAAAACAAAAAGCCGTTCATCTTTGGCGGTATCGGTGTTGCGGTTGTTGCTGTCATTGTTATTATCGCTACTTCAATAGGTAGTTCCGGCCCAGACTTCCAAAAACTGTTTGGCGAGTACGCAAGTGAAAAGTGGTGTACAATCGCTTCGGACGGAAGTTATATGAAACTTGATACAAACCCAAGAGATTTGGATGACGATGACTTAGATTATAGCGAATTGCTTGATTTCTATGCAGTTGTTGGTGCAGCAATGGATGCTGTTGAAACAGCAAATGATAAACTCGGCTTTCCCAACTCACTACTTGCGAAAATGAATGAAACGACTTGGTCACAGGGGCGCCAAACCGATGAGAATGACAAAGTTAAAGTAAGTTGGACATATCACCCCGACAAGGGGCTTGAGGTAATGTACGAAAATAAGAAGTGATTTGTAAAAATGCAAGCGCTGACCGCTTGAGGTGGCTGAATAAACAGGCATTTTCAAGCGGTCTTGCAAAAAAGCCGGAAAAGGAGCTTGAAATATGCAGGAGTTCTACGCTAAACGTAATGGTTTACTTAAAGATAACGCAAGTCTGTCATACGAAGATATGCGTACATATTTCTGCAAAACCTATTCGTATTTCCGCGAAAAGGGTTATTTTATCGCCGCAGAATTAGGCATAAAGCGAACTACAAATAAGTGGTCAGGTGAAACGGAGTTGCTTTGTCCGTTGACTCTTGAAACGTCGCCAGAAGTGTATTTCTTTCAGCATACCAACAGCGCAAACATCTATCCCATACATCAATACTACGAAATCTATTCAGACGCAGAATTGTTTACCGTCATAGAAATTCTCTATCATCATATTGGCGTATTTAACGAGCAAACGCAGTTGATTGAAAACAAACTGCAAAAAGATGAATACGCCGAACATATTAACGGGCTATTGCGCTTTTATGGTGAGGGCTTTTACTTAGAGCCAACAAACGGGTTCATAATGAGATTGCCGAACGAAGCCCTAAGACAGCAGTTGTCATCTAATTCGCAAGAAGTGCCGACTGGTATATACGAGCAACTTGTTTCGGCTTCCAAAGCGTTCTATCACTATGATGCCGATATGGAAACGAAGAAAAAGTCTATCTGTACTCTTGCGGACATTTTGGAGAAAGTTCGCAACGACCTCAAGGAGAGGTTCAGTGCTGAATATGGAGTCAGTAAAAACGAACACGACAAGTTGATTTTTGGCATTGTCAACGGATTTGAATTTCGCCACAACAATGCTGAACAGAAAACTGATTACAGTAAAAACATCTGGTACGACTGGATGATGCAATATTATACGAGCGTGGTTATCGCTTATTACAAATTGCTTGCTGAAAGTACAGCAACAGACATTGATTTCTAAACTTCATCGCACAAAAGGAGTATTTATAATGGCTAAGGTAAATGTCATCATCATTGACGCAACGGGGAACAAAGAACAAAAGGTCGGCTTGCCGGACGATATTAAGTGCGGCATTATTATGGTCAAGCTGATTGAGAAAATCAAGCTCCCGTCAGTGGGACCCGACGGCAATCCTATCAGTTACAAGTTCATTCACAAGGTAACCGGTCGGCAACTGCTTGAGGCGCAGACGCTCGGAGAGGCGGGAATCAAGGACGGTGATGTTCTCAGATTACAACCGGAGATAACGGCAGGTGCTGACGATTATGAGCGATAACATTGAACTAACCGAAAATGACTTCACCGAGGATAGGTACGCCCGACTACGCTTGATTACTTGGTGGGAGCAAGAGCGGATCCGCGATGCGACCATAATGGTAGTCGGAGCGGGCGCAATAGGTAACGAGTTGATAAAAGACCTCGCGTTGCTTGGTGTCGGGCGTATTCTTGTCGTTGATATGGACTCTATCGAAAACAGCAACCTCACGCGGTCTGTTTTGTTTCGCGCAAAAGATGTTGGGCGATTCAAAGCGGAAGTCGCCGCCGAGAGAGCGATTGAGATGAACCCTGATATTAAGGCTAAGGCTTTAACTCTGAATATCATTGACGACATTGGGCTTGGCGTCTTTCGGCGTGTCAGTCTTGTCTTGGGGGGTCTTGATAACCGAGAAGCGCGGCTTGCCATTAACCAGTCGTGCTATAAAGTGAATAAGCCGTGGATTGACGGCGCAATCGAAGTTTTGAACGGCTTTGCCCGTGTATTTACCCCTCCCGATGGCGCGTGTTACGAATGTACGATGACGGAAATCGACTGGAAACTCATAAACAAGCGCAAATCCTGTGCCTTGCTGACAAACGAACAAATGGCAGAGGGCAAGATTCCGACAACGCCGACATCATCGGCAGTTATCGCAGGTGTTCAGGTTCAGGAGATGTTGAAACTTCTCCACAGCGACCGTAATCTGCCTACCCTCGCCGGGAAGTGCTATGTCTTTAACGGACTTACTCACGATTCGTATGTTGTCGAATATCAGCGCAAACCGGACTGTATGAGCCACGACACATACGAGAGTATTAGCGAAATGCCGTGGTCAGTTCATTCACTTACACTTGCGGAACTCGTCAGAGACGTTAAAACTGATTTGGGCGAGAACGCAGTCGTTGATTTTGACCGTGACTTTGCTTCTGATGCTGTCTGTTCGTGTGGGGAACGCAAAGAACTCTTTGCTCCGATTCATAGTTTAAGAGCTGAAAATATCCTCTGCCACAAGTGCGGCGCGACTATGAACTTTGAGCGATTCCACTCGTTAGATGGCACGGAAGCATTTTTAGATAAAACTGCTGGGGAAATCGGTGTTCCACCTTTGCATATTGTGTCGGGGCGAGTTGGTACGACTTCAAAGCACTATGAATTTTCGGCAGACGAAGCTGAGATATTTTCAGACTTTAATCAAGGAGGGCAACGCCAATGACTGCAAGACTGCGAAGAATAGCCGCCGATTGGGAGCAAGTTAGGAAAGACTTTGCCGGACACAAGAATATCATAGTTACCCCAGTAGGAAGTGAGCCACCTGAGAAATATAATGTGACATATTTTGTAAATGGTATTTATCTATTGCCGGACAGGAGAATTGAAACCCTCGGTCGTCACGAAGTAGAGATTACGCTCCATTCCGAATATCCGAGATACAAGCCGATTTGTAAAATCAGCACCCCGATTTGGCATCCGAATTTCCGAGACGGACAGATTTGCATTGGGGATATATGGGGCGCGGGCGAATCGTTGAGCGACATCATAATTAACATCGGCGATATGATTCAGTATAAGTCGTGGAACTCATATAGTCCGCTTTCTTCCGAAGCGGCGCAGTGGGCTATGGAAAACAAGCACCTATTCCCAGTAGGCACACTTGATTTGCATATCGCTGATTACTCGTCTGCAAATGACGAGGTAAGTATTGACTTGCTTGACGATAGCGGAAAAGCAATTATAGACGATGCGCCGCCTGTTTCCGATACGCTTGCTGCCGAAATGATTCCCGAAGTAATACCGCAAGGGAACGATTTCGACATAACCGCAGAGGAACTCGCGGGAATTGAGTTTGTGCCGAGCGTGAACCGTATGCAGACCGTATCGCGCGGTGGGCTTGTTAAAGGAAACCGAATCAACTTCAAGACCATTTTGGTTAAGGGGATAATTTGGGCGTTCATCGGGGCAATTATTGGGTTTGCCATATCAGAGGGCTTGTATAAAGCCACGAGCAGCAACCAAATGTTGAGGTTGATGGGACAGTCTGAACTCGCTGATGTTTACGATTTTATGCAGAACTATGATTTTGACAACGGCGATTACCTCGAATTTCTAACTGAATTTGGAGAACTTAACGATAAGGTGGACTTATCAGACAGCGAGCAAACCTCAGTTAGTAAAAGTGCAACCCGCTTGTCCTCCGCTTTCTTTGCTATGCTGCTCGCACTTGGACTTGGATTGTTCTTAGGTATAGGCGAGGGTGTTTTCTATGGGTCAAAAGAAAAAGCAGTGCGGTATGCCTTAATTGGAGCCGGCATTTCGATTGTGATTGGATTTGGCAGCGGTTATATCGCGCAGGCAATCTATTCGGGAATGTTGACTGATGATGCTTCAACAATGGCAAGTGCTATAGTACGCGGTTTTGGGTGGTCGATAATGGGGCTTGGCGTTGGCGTTTCAGTTGGCTTAATCAAGCCCGAACTCCGCAGACTTCTGTTTTGCTCTCTCGGTGGGTTTGCGGGAGGATTCCTCGGCGGTTTTATATTCAACTTCGCTGTCAATATCGTGAAGTTTGGCGAAAACGATACTGGTATTGTCGCAAGAGCCATAGGCATTGTAATAATGGGATTGCTTATCGGTCTTGGTATTGGGTTACTGGAGCAGTTTGCAAAGCAGGCGTGGCTCAAGGTCATTCGCGGCGAGTTTGAGGGCAAGGAATACCTCGTTTTCGCTGGAACGACCAGTATAGGCAACAACGGCAAGAACACAATCGTGCTGTTCAAGGACAGACTCGTAGCGCCGCATCATTGCGACATCATACTCGACGGCAGTAAATATGTAGTCATAGACAAGGGAACGCCTCTCGGCACGGTGGTCAATGGTATGAAAACAAACCGTCACGTCTTGAAACAAGGTGATGCAATAGCTGTCGGCAACTCGGTAATGGTGTTTAACACGAAGTAACCAAGATAAATTCTTGAAAGGGGCGTCAATATGAAAAGGTTGCGCTATGCCCTCGGTATAGTAGTTTCTCTCGTCATCATATTGTGCGCCCCTATTCAAGCAGGCGCGATAGGCTTCGACGCGGAAACGGCTTATGAGTCCGTGGTCATTGTGTATTCCGACAACTCGGTCGGCAGCGGATTTGCAATTGAAGAGCATAAGATTGTTACCAATGCTCACGTTATAGCTAACGCCAGTTCCGTAACAATCAAGACTTACGCGGGTGAAAAATATAGCGCGGAAGTTGAAGCGATTGATACTGAAATAGACATAGCGGTTCTTAGCATAAACAGCGCAAGTTTTATCCCGCTCCAAGTCGCAGATGAGGATTTAACAAAAATCGGAGATGATGTGTACGCAGTCGGCGCGCCGAACAGTATGGCGTATACATTAACAAAAGGCGTGTTGTCCGCTAAAAATCGGAAAATCGGCTCACGTTCATACCTGCAAATGGACGCCGCTATAAACTCCGGCAATAGCGGCGGTCCCTTGCTCAACGACAATGGCGAAGTCATCGGTATGAATACACTAAAACTTTCAGACAGCGAGGGAATCGGGCTTGCAATATCAATGGCAACCATTGAGGATTTCATCTTGAATAATGAATATGCCGAACCCCCAAGCAATGACAATTCAGGTGACCAAGATTTGTTGCCGCCGAGTGGTAACGGTGGAAAAAGCGTTACTTCAACGGATACACAACGCGGAAGTGCTGTATTGATTGTTTTGCTATGCTTGTCAGGCGCGTTAAACATCATACTGATAACCATTATAGTGTATGGTAAAACGAAATCTCTGCAACGCAAACCTAAC
>BNUF01000159.1 GCA_025997155.1 Clostridia bacterium | reverse complement strand
AAAGACCTTACAATGCAACTTGACGACGCGAAAAAGGGACACGAGCAGGAACTGGCTAGACTTGAACGCGACGCGGAGACGAAAGAATATCTTTCGGAGCTTAAGTTTATCAACAGCGAAACCCGAGAATATTACGCGGGGAAACTCGGCGCGGCGCTTGAGGACGCGAAAAACGCGGGAAAAAGCCGCAAGGAGCTACTCGAAAAAATGACGAACGGCGAGGACGGCAAGCCCCGCACAGGGGTATTCGAAAGCGAAACCCCGCCCCCGCAAGGGAATCCGAACAAGGTAATTATCCCGCCAACGGGCAGCGCGGCGACGGCAGAGCAAAACCCCTTCAGCGCGGTTATAGCGCGGTATCAGAAAAATTAAGGAGATGATTAAGTGGGAACAGAAAACAACCAACAACCAGTAAGAACATATACCACGGACTATAAGAACATTTTAAGTGCCGTGTTTGAAAAGACAAAAGCTTTCGGCGGCGCGTTTTCGCCTGTGCAAATGCTTGACGGGATTCAGGAGAACGACACGGCTTTTTCCGTTAAAACAAACGATACACCCGTTGTTATCGGGACTTATGACACCGACCCGAACGTCGGGTTTGGGACAGGTACGTCTAACAGTTCGCGTTTCGGAAATTTGACGGAAATAAAGTATCAAAACACCTCTGTGCCGTATTCGTTTAATATCTCAATCCACGAGGGGCTTGACCGCCACACGGTGAATAACGATTTTGAATACGCGATTGCCGAGCGATTCAGGTTGCATTCCGAGGCGCAGACCCGCGCCGCCAACATGAGAAACGGCGCGTTTTTGTCGGCTTGCGCGGGACATACCGTTAATCTAGCCGATTACGCGTCTGCGCCTAATGGCAGTATCCCCGCAATGTTCGCGGCTATGTCGAAGTATTATGTTGACAAAGAGGTGATAGCTCCCGTCACCGCCTATGTAACGCCCGATTTATACAATGATATTATCGATCTTTCAAGCAATAACACCTCCAAAGGTTCAAGCGTATCTATCGACGAAAACGGACAAAGCAGATACAAAGGCTTTAGGCTTGCGGAAACTCCTTCGCAGTATTTCGCGGACGGTGAAATCGCGTATTTTTCGCCTGACGGCGTAGCTATACCATTTATTGGAATAGAAACCGCGAGAACTATTGAAACGGAAGATTTTGACGGCGTGAAGTTACAGGCGGCGGCAAAAGGCGGGCAGTTTATGCTTGACGATAATAAACTTGCTGTATCAAAGGTTACAAATCAGCCTACGGCGGCGTTGTCGGGGCTTGCGATTGGAACCCTGACACTTTCGCCCGCGTTTAATCCGCTTGTGACTGAATACGCCGCTAATACCAGCAACGCGACAAATACCGTTACCGCGACGGCGGCGGAGGGTGCGGCAATCGCTGTATCTGTTGGCGGAACTAGCATTACAAACGGCGCGGCGGCAACTTGGGTAAACGGCGACAATATCGTTACAATAACCGTCACAAACGGCGCGGCGACAAAAACGTATACAATAACTGTCACAAAGTCCTAATATTGAGGAAAGGCGGCATTTGCTATGTATCTAACTTATGACGATTACACCGCGCTTGGCTATTTCGAAGTGAACGCCGCCTACTTCCCGCGCTATGAGGCTATGGCGGAGCAGACCGTGAAGCGGTACACGCAAAATCGAATCACGGACGACAACATCACCGAAACAAACAAACGCGGCGTTTGCGAGATTATAGAAGTTCTTTATTATGACGCGAACCCCGAAAAGCAAACCGCGCAAGTGGCAAGTTTCAGCAACGGGCGGTATTCCGAAAGCTACCACCTTGGGGCGGCGAAAACAACGGACGAGCGTGTCGCGGGGCTTATAAGTATCTATTTCACGCAAGCGCAACTTTTTAGAGGTATTGACAAATGAGAGGTATGACGGAAACTATCACTATATGGCATAAATCCCGCAACACCTCAACGAACAAAGACGAGTGGACGCGGCAAGTAGTCCCTAACTGCTCGTGGGAAGCGGATATAATCCGAAATGTGTCAAACGGCACGGCGAACGTCGCGAGTGCGTTCACGGTACTCATTCCGACAACCGCGCTTGTTGCGGTAGGGGATTTAGCGGCTAAGGGCGAACGAACAGCGGAAATAACAGGCATTGCGCCTTTCACAGAGGCAATGATAAAAACTTCGTTGCAACCGCTTGTATTTACAGTAAAGGCGATTTCGGATTTATCGGCGGGGTATAAGCGCGGCGGACATTTGGAGGTGACCGGGGTATGAGCGTTAGTTTTAGGTTGAACAGACCCGCTAGGGAAATTGTGGAGAAACATATAACGCCGCAAGCCAAGCTGTTTATGGCGAATGAGGTGCGGCGGTTGTGCGACCCTTATGTGCCTTATGATACGGGCAATCTTGCTGATAACGTCGACGTACTTCTTGAAGGCGATACAGGGGTGGTTCACTACAAAGCTCCTTACGCAAGGAAGTGTTATGAGGGCGACGATATCAACTTTCATACGGAAAAACACGCGCTTGCGACGGCTCATTGGGACAAAGCTATGTTTCAGACGCGCAAAGGAGACACCACAAAAGCCGTACAAGCCTATATTGACAGGGGGAATTAAGCGTTGATAAACAAACACGCCGCGTTATATGAATGGCTTGCAAAATGTCCGTTACTGCCCGATACGCTTATTGCGAGTTTTCTAAACGAGCGTGACGGAAGCGTGGCGGTTACCCCTATTTCCAACCCGACGTATATCAAAAGGTATCTGCGCGGACGCGGAATAATGCAGTATGAGTTTGCCGTCAGCGTTATGCTGTCATTTTCTGACAGTACCGACGAAACAAACACCAACAACCTTTTTTTAGTCCACACTTTGCAAGAATGGCTTAGAGAACAGGAAAAACTTAGCAACTACCCCGATTTCGGCGCGGATTGTTCGGATTATCAGCTTGAGGTGTTAAGCGATATGCCGCAATTGGCGGAAAAATACCAAAACGGTATGGCAAAATACCAGTTTTACGCAACGTTAAAATATTTTTATGAGGGAGATTGATTTTATGCTACTAGAACAAGTTATGGCGGGGCTTACGCCAAACCCCGATTACAGGGGCAAAATCACAAACGACGATAACGTGCTTGCAATCAACGGTTCGTCTCCATATGACCCAGACGCGCCTGTCGACGGCTACTTCGTCGTACAAGTTTCTATCGAGGGCGTGGACGCGTCGCTGAACGCGGAGAACTCCACAAAGCAGTATCTGCGTTCAGGAAAAAGTACGACTAAAACAGGCACACAGCGGACATTTTCGGCTAAAGGCGACAGATTTATCGGCGACGAGTTTCAGAATTATATTTTTGCCCATGACAGAATGTACGGAGTGGGGCAGGACGTTGTGACAGATTACGTTTTTTTTAACGTGAAGAACTTCAAGGGTGAAAAGGGGCAAGTTTCAATACTCGTGAACTCCGACGGCTCGGGCAACGCGGGAGCGACTGCCGCTATTGACGTTTCGCTTAATAAGACAGGCGAAACGCCAACAGAATTTACTTACGGCGAAACGGACGAGACACCGTAACGGAGGGTTGATATATGGATAATAAGATTTTCAAATATAACGCGCTGGAAGTTCACCTTGACACCTCTGATTATCTCGTAATGGAGCGTATACAAACCGCGAAAGATACGCATCTAGAGAGAATAGCACAACCAAAATCCGACAATAACGTTTTGGAGTTTAAAAGAATTGTCATAATATTGACAGATTTTATCGACGCGGTTTGCGGCGAAGGTTCAAGCAAAAAGGCACTCGGCGCAAGTATCACAAGCCTTGACGAGGTTACGGCGTTAACGGACGCGCTTAATAAATTCATAATAGAACAAGGCGACCGCCGAAGTGAAATTATGAAAAAATATAGCCCCAAAAGAAATGTTTAGTTTGCCTGATTTCGTCAAGATAGGCGGCACGGAATATGAGGTATTTACCGATTTTCGCGATTGGATAAAGTTTGAGTTGCTAATCTCTGACGACGACGTATCCTACGAAGAAAAAACAGAGTTAATATTTGATTGGTATATAGACGAATTGCCGCCTTTTTGCAAAGAGTCCATAGACGCGCTTTTCAAGTTTTATCTGTGCGGTAAGGAATTCACGGAAGATAATGGCGGCGAAAACGAACAGTTTTTATGTTTTGAACAAGACGCGGCGTTAATTTACGCCGCGTTTATGCAGACATACAAAATAAATCTATTGACTATAAAATACTTGCACTGGTGGGAGTTTAAGGCGTTGTTTGACGGCTTGCCCGAAGATACGAGGTTAATGAAAGTAATCGGGTATCGGACTGTTGACACTTCCAAAATGGACGCGGAAGATAAAAAAAGATACGAAAAACTTAAAGAAATTTACGCGCTTGACAAAAATCGGAAGAGAAAGCCGAAAACGCTTATAGAACACAACGAAAGAATATTGGCGAAACTACGCGAATCTAACCAAAAAGCTCACGAGTGAAAGTGGGGTGAAGATATGGCATACGACGGAACTGTCACCATAGGTACTGAATTGGATTCAAGCGGCGCACAAAACGGTATGGGTAAGCTTGGTTCTGTAATCGAGGGCGGAGCTAGGGTCGCGGGTGCGGCGATTGCCGCTATCGGAACTGCCGCTATCGCGGCGGGGGCGGGATTCGCGGCGCTTTCAAAAGCCGCGATTGAAGAGTACGGCAAATTGGAGCAAAGTATCGGCGGCATTGAAACGCTTTTTAAGGATTCCGCCCCCGAGGTAATAAAAGCGGCGGAAATAGCGTACAAAACGGCGGGATTATCCGCGAATGAGTATATGGAAACCGTGACGGGTTTTTCGGCTAGTTTGATTTCGTCCGTTGGCGGCGACACAGCGGAAGCGGCTAAACTCGCGGATATGGCTATTATTGATATGGCTGATAACGCGAACAAAATGGGTACGGCTATGGAATCTATACAGATGACCTACGGCGGATTCGCGAAACAAAACTACACTATGCTCGACAACCTTAAGCTTGGTTACGGCGGCACAAAGACCGAAATGGAGAGACTTCTAAAGGACGCGGAGGCAATCTCGGGCGTACATTACGACATCAACAAGTATTCGGACGTTGTAAGCGCTATCCACGAAATACAGACCAGTCTAGACATAACAGGCACGACCGCGAAGGAAGCGTCCGCGACAATAAACGGTTCTATCGGTATGTTGCAAGCGTCGTTTACAAATCTTTTGGCGGGATTCGGAAACGCGAACGCCGACGTGACGGAGCTTGCGGCGAATGTCGCGGAGGCTGTGGCAACCGTCGCCGATAACGTATTGCCAGTCGTTCATTCCGTCGCGGCGGCGTTGCCCGAGGCGTTTAATGAGATTCTGCCGTCCCTCACGCCTGTTTTAATGGAGATTATCGCGGCGGGGGCGGAGGTAATCCCCGCCTTGGTGACCTCGATTTCTGATATGTTGCCGAGCCTTGTTGATGTGGGGCTTAAACTCGTCACAAACATAGCGCAAAGTCTGAATGACAACTTGCCAACGCTTATGGAGGGCGGAAATCG
>BNUF01000158.1 GCA_025997155.1 Clostridia bacterium | reverse complement strand
ACAGACGCAAACTTATTTGAGGGTTGGCTTGAAAGCGTTTTCGTACCTTGTTTAAGCGATGTTTCAAGAACTGTTTTGATTATTGACAATGCGTCGTTTCACAACAAAGAAAGAATTTTTGATATTGTCTGCGACTACGGTTTCAAAGTTATATTCTTGCCGCCTTATTCGCCCGACTTTAATCCAATTGAGAAATTTGGGGCAAATGTTAAACGCAGGTTGAGATTACATATGCACAAATTCAACTCATTTTGGGAGGCGTTAATTCACGCTTTTATTTAGCTTCGACTATAGCTTGGACGATTTCCACACAGGATTGAACGTGGAACTCGAACACGGCAAGATAAACCCAGAAACGAACATCACAGATGACGACCCGATACTGACTGGAAAAATAGCGTGGTATCATTTGTTGGAGACATCGCTGTATTATAAACCGGACATCGGGCTTGAATCGTGGGAAGACGGTTTGAAAGCCAAAGCATCTGGAATTGAATCGGATGACGACGACAAAGCGAGGAAATCCGCTGTTGTCACCCGTGAACACAAAGCCTTCAAATTCGAGCTGGAAAGCGTGAACGATGAGGGCGAATTCTCTGGTTACGCTGCTGTGTTTGGCAATCGGGACAGTGGCGACGACATCATTGAGAAAGGTGCGTTCACAAAAACTATCAAGGAAGACTTTGACCGGATTAAGATATTGTCGCAGCACAATGATTGCGAGTTGCCGATAGGCAAACCGCTTGAATTGCGTGAAGATGCGAAAGGACTCTTCATCAGAGGCAAAGTCAGTGATACGCACAAAGGGCGCGACATCAAAACGCTAATGAAAGATGGCGTGCTAAATGAGTTGTCGATTGGATATGACGCTGTTGTTTTCGATTTTGAAAGCGAGGAAGGCGTCCGGCGGCTGAAAGAAATCAGGCTGTGGGAAGTATCAATCGTCACTTGGGCGATGAACGAGCAAGCGCGGATAGAGGACGTGAAGTCCTTCGCGGAAGGACTGAAATCCGAAGTCAAGAACGGTAAAATCAGTCGTACACGGCTTGACGCGCTCAAACCATTCATTGCGGTCGTGAGGGAGTTAGCGGATATTCTTGGTCCGTTCTTAGAACCCTTAGCATCGGCAGAACCCGTGACGCAAAACAACATTGCAAAATCCAAACAGTTCAAACAAGCAGGAATGATATTTGAAATCGTTCCCAACAAAAAATAGGAGGTAATTATAATGCAACTGACACCTGAACAACTCGCCGAATTATTCGCAAAGGTAATCGCGGGTATCGACGAAAAACGCAAAGCACGCAAAGAAGAGGGTGAGGAGCTTGGTGCAATCAGCACCGAAGAAATTATCGCCGAAGTTTCTGACATCATCGGTGAAATCAGCGGAGAGAGTGGCGAACCTAGCGGCGAAAAAGACCACGGCGAGGTTTCCCCAGAACTTATTGCTGCGGTTATCGAAGCTCTGAAAGCATCGGGCGAACTCAAAAGTGCCGAGCCTCCCGCGCAACAGAAACAGGCAGAACCACAAAGAACCGAACCGCAGCGTAAATATGCGGGACTTTTTCTCTCCACGGGTGCGACCCGCGATGGCGACACGAAAGCAAACGGCTTCAAAACCCGAATTGCCTCGATGACTGCGCCGGAGCGTCGCAAGACCGCTTATGGTATGTTCGATCGCTCGGTTAAGTGCATCAACGCTTCCGGTGGCGACATCGAGAAAGCGGCGCACATTGCGGAGCATAAATTCTCTGATGCTGAAATGGCGCGTGAGTTCAAGGCTCTGTCCGTGACCATTCCCGGTGACGGTGGCTATCTTGTTCCGGAAGTTTACGCCAATGAAATTATCGAGCTGCTCTACCCAGCGACGATTGTTTACAGTCTCGGCGCAAGACGGCTTGGTATGGCAAATGGCAACCTCAATATTCCGAAACTTAAAACCGGCTCCCGCGCAATATTCACAGGCGAAAATCGTCCGATTCCGAAGTCCGCAACGAAGTTCGGCAACTTGAAGCTGTCGGCGAAGAAACTTACCGCTCTCATTCCGATGAGCAACGACCTTCTTCGCTCCACCAACTTCGACAATGATGTTATCGTCGGGCAGGACATCACCAAACAGATGGCTCTCGGTGTTGACTGGGGTGCGTTGCTCGGTACGGGCGGCGAATTCCAGCCTACCGGTATCACAGGCAACAAAAACGTGCTGAATGTCGATGTTTCGACTCTCGACGCGGCGTATTCGAGTGCCGCCGGAGTTCTTACAGCGGCGTTCCCCAACTATCTCGTTGCGGCAGTGCTGAAAAACAACGTATACGCTGACGGACTGGGCTTCGCGTTCAACACGAGCGTTGAACAGTTCTTCAAATCTCTCCGTGACAACGTGGGTGGCTTCATCTTCGCCAAAGAAATGAACGAGAGCAACACCCTCGCGGGCTATCCGTACAGAGCAACGAACTTGCTTGCGACAACCGGCGGAAAGACTCAAATCATCTTCGGCAACTGGAACGACCTCATCATCGGCGAACAGGGTGCGTTGGAAATCGAAACAAGCCGCGAGGGTTCGTGGACTGACGAAACGGGCAATCTCATCTCTGCTTTCGAGAACGACCAAACGCTCATTCGCGCCATTGACAACGTAGACATCGGTCTGCGTCACGACGAGAGCTTTGCGGTAGCTACCAAAGTTGCCGTACCCGTCTAATAAAAACAGGAGGACTCTAAAATGAAACGTGAATTACTTCAAAATACAAAGGTTCAGCCTTACACAAGCGGGGCGGTCATCGACCGCTTCGGCTTCTTGTCCGCAATACTCGGCGCGGTAATCGGAACCAATGGAACACTTACCGTGACGGTAACGCACAGCGATGACGGTACGACATTTGTTGCTGTTCCCGATAAGCTCGTGTTTCCCGAAACAACTTCGACAAGCGGGGTGCTTAACATTGACACACTCACCGTTGGAGACATCATAAACATCGATGTAGACTTGGTGGGGCTTAAACCCTACGTCAAGTTCACTGTGTCAGGTGCCGCCGCCGCCAGTACAACGCTTGCGATTGTTATTGGCGACAGTGACGAACAGCCTGTATAGGAGGTAAATTATGCCGAGAATTTATAAACCCGTTGGACCGTCCTCGAATAAGGCAGCGGCTCCTGTAAAGGAGACCAAGGCTTCGCCGAAGGACAAGGACGACAAAGATAAAAAGGAAACGGGCGGGGAGTAATCCTCGTCCGTTCGTTAGGAGAAAATTATGCTTGCTGATAATGCTTTAACAACCCTCGAACGTATGAAGCTGATGCTCGGCTTGTCGGACATCGCCGATGAACGAACCGATGAGATAATTTCCCTGCTGATTAACAGGGCTTCGTCGTGGATTGAACGGCAGACCGGCAGACATCTCGGAAAAAACACGTATGTTCAACAATACGATGCCGACGGTCAACAGGAACTTGTCACGATAGAATATCCCATAGTCGCCGTTGCGTCCATTGAAGAAGATGGAGCGGTTGTTGACCCTTCTCTTTATGATTTCGGACAGACGGGCAGCGTAGGTGTCATTTATCGTGATGACGGCTGGCTTCACGCGGGCTATCGTGCAGGACTGGCATACGACATCGTAGCAATTAAGCGAGTCATTAAGGTCAACTACACGGCAGGATATGTTCTGCCGAAAGATGCCACAGAAGATGACCCGCAGACTCTCCCTGCTGACCTTGAAGGGCTTGTTTGGGATATTGTGTCACAGGCTTACACAAACCTCCAAAATGGCTCACAGGGGCTTAATTCATTTGCTATATCGGATGTGCGATGGGATTTTGACAAGTCTACACACACAGAATGGACGCAGCTTATAAACCTATACAGGAGGTACTGACGTGGAAGTTGAACAAATTTTGGCGGACTTCGAGAGAACGCAAACAGCGTGCCGTGAAATGGAGCATAACAAGATTTTAGTCGGTATCGTAGGTGATGTAGGTTCAGATGTTATAAAAATTGCTCACGGTCACGAATATGGAGATGGCAGGCTTCCAGAACGTTCGTTCTTTTTCGTCCGTTTTTAGCGTTCTTTTCGGATAAAGTTGCGGCTCGTTCTACTTGCTCAACGATAAGTTCAAGTATAACCTGTTCGCAAATTTCAAGCTCGTCAGGTTCGTCACCAAGCACAATATCTACAAGGTTTGATAATATCCGCCTCTTGATATCAGGAGGAAGCCGTTTCACTTTCTTTAGTTAGCTCTCGTACACCCTTAAACATAGTGCCAATATGTCGCCCCATAAAAGTTATTATTAAAACCCCGCATCCGCTTGGTAGTCCGTCTTATAGCGCGTCACGCGGATACTCCCTGCTTTCAGTGTGCAACGAGTGGACGTAGGTTTTTATGTACGCGGGATTAAAACCCGCTTGACGAGTTGCCTATTTGGTATATTACGCCGTTAAGCGGATTCTCGGAAATAACCGTTATAATCCCCTTAGGGTATCGTTTGCGAATCTCACCGAGTTTAATAAATGTAACGCCGCATTTTGGGTCTGATTGTTCAATGTCGGATATATCAATGGTTATATGGTCTGCAAGAACCGTCAGCAGACTATCCCGCAATGTGGTTTCGGGGTTTATTATCGCGCCGAGAGTTTGGGGCTTATTAAACATTGCGCTTGTAACCGCTTCGGACGTGTCCTCGTCGAATGTCATATAGGAACCGTCTTTTCGTATCGCGGCGGTATTATTGTTTTTGAGAAATGCCGAAATGCACTCGTCGCGGGTGAGCTGGTACATTGAGCCGATACTGTTAATGCTAAATCCGCCGTTGTTGGTACGAATCATGCCGTGGTCGTCTATTCCCTCTATTGATGACGGCGACGGTCGCCAGTAGGTTTTACCCGCTTCACGATAATCCATGTCGTCTTTGCGACGCCCCAACATTCGCCATACGATTGTACCTACTGGATACTTGGCGGTGATTTCGTCATTGCGCCGTTTTCGTTCCTTACTATATTCGTTCATTTTTCTGTCCCTTCCTGATTCTCATGTTTTACGCTCAAATTCAGAGCTAATCCATTTGCCACGCGGGAAATCTTTCTTGCTTGGAATATTCCAAATGACAGCTACCAATTGTCTTTTTTTCTCCATGATGTCTCACCTTTGTTTTTTGGTTTGCGTCTAACTCGTCCGCGATTCCTTTAAGCACCGTGTACGCGCAGTTCACACACAGCGAATTACCCCACATTTTGTATTCCGCGCTGTTGCTTTGCGGGTGTTTAAGCCACTTCTCGATATACTTACGCGTTTTTGGTTTTTTCTTTGGGTTGGTCGCCTTTCTGTGAGTTTCAAATACTTTAGCCCAGTCGTCAATTTCTTTCTTTGTCGGTTTTTGCGTGTCTAGGTCTGTACAACAAAAATCCTCAAAACCTTGTAGTCTGCAACATTCCAATGGGGTTAATCTTCGAACAATGTATTTTAATTCATTTAGGCACAATATCGGGTTCATATAGTTCAAGCCACCGCTACCGCCTTTTGATTGGAGTGTTGCGCTTAACTCTTCGTTTAGCTTGTGATTGCGGCAATCGTAAGAATATGATTTCTGACGAGATTCTAAAATCATTGGCTCATTATTTCCGCCTGTACCCATTTGGCTTGACAGGGTTTGTATGATATTATCTTTGCTTAGTTTGAATCTGCTGTCGGCGGGGTGATTTTCGACAACTATAAAATTTTGCCCTCTATCAATACAAGGGCTACTGTCAT
>BNUF01000157.1 GCA_025997155.1 Clostridia bacterium | reverse complement strand
GCGGGGGGCTTATCGCCGCGAAGCTCCAAAAGCGGCAGAACGGAAATCAAAAAAACCGTAAGACCGGGCGAAAACCCGTGCGACTGCAAGGCGAGTACCAAACTTTCCGACATAAAACCCCTCCGAAAATAATTATACCACAAAAAAATATGCTTGCAATATGTACTTTATTTGTGATATACTTAGCATAATTTCCAAAAATACGCACACAATCCCGTTTAGGTTGCCGCAGGCTTTCGGTTCGGGTTGTGGAGGCAAAACCCAAGGAGGTTCACTATGAGTATTATTTCTATGAAACAACTTCTGGAGGCGGGTGTGCATTTCGGACACCAGACGCGCCGCTGGAATCCCAAAATGGCGGAATACATTTTCGCCGAAAGAAACGGCATCTACATTATCGACTTGCAAAAAACCGTGAGAAAAGTTGAAGAGGCGTACAACGCTGTCGCCGAAATCATCAAAGACGGCGGCACGATTCTTTTTGTCGGCACGAAAAAACAAGCGCAGGAATCCATCAAAGAGGAAGCGGAACGCAGCGGAATGTACTACGTAAACGAACGCTGGCTCGGCGGTATGCTCACGAATTTCAAGACAATCCAAACCCGTATAGCGCGTCTCAAGAACCTTGATAAAATGGAACAAGACGGCACTTTTGAGGTATTACCCAAAAAAGAAGTTGCCAAACTTCTCCACGAAAAGGAGAAACTGACAAGAAATCTCGGCGGCATCAAAGATATGAAGACTATCCCCGACGTTATTTTTATCGTCGACCCGCGAAAAGAAAGAATCGCGATACTCGAGGCGCGTAGCCTAGGAATTCCGATTGTATCTATCGTCGACACGAACTGCGACCCCGACGAGGCGGACTATGTAATCCCCGGCAACGACGACGCTATCCGCGCCGTTAAACTCATCGCCGCGAAAATCGCGGACGCGGTTATCGAATCCCGCCAAGGGGCGCAGCAGGTAACCTCCGCGCAGGCGCTTGAGGACGAACTCGCGAAAGCCGCGAAGGATTCCGAGAAATCGATTGAAGAGACTTTCCTTGCGAACGAAACGAAATAGAGGGGATTTTTATGCTCACTATTGTACTGATTGCGGTGTTTTTGGCGGTGGCGGGTTTTTTGGTTTTTCTTGGGTCGTTTATCGCGTCGCTGGCGGCGCATTTGTCAAAAAACGACAAACTTAAAATAAAATCCCGAAAAGTCCGCGCAGGGGGGCTGATTTGTTTTGGAGTCTGCCTAATCGGGGTTGTCGCCCTTGTCTATTTCAAAGGCAGTGAGACAGCCAACGAGTCCCTCCACGGAGCGGGTAAATTCGTAGGAAAATTCCTTGGTACGGGAGTTTCGACGGCGGCACAGAGTTTTGAACAAAACTGGGACAGCGGACGCGTTGAGCAGATGAAAAATATGACGGTCACTCTGGGCGGCGTAACCTCCGCGCCAGACGGCGACAACATAGTTTATGAGGTAGAGGTCGTGCTTAATAATCAAAGCCCGCCCGACACCAAACTGTACTGGGCGGACCTTATCGGCAACGGACAGCTCGCCGTCTGCGATTCGGACGACTTTGTTTACACGCTGTCGTATAACGTCTCGAGTTCCGAGTCGCGGGAAATAATTCCCGACGGGGACAAAACCACCCGCAAAGAATCCTACGAAATAAACAGCAAAACTAAAATCCCTTTCGGCAAAAGCCGCGCTTACTTTTTGGTCACGCGTCCGAAAGACGCGCTCCCGATTGACCACTTGCAATATTTGGGAGAACAAATCTACTAAAATTAACGGAGGACACATATAATGGCTGTAACGGCTGCACTTGTTAAAGAATTGCGCGAATTGTCGGGCGCGGGTATGGTGGACTGTAAAAACGCGCTTACCGAATCCGACGGAGTTATCGAGAAAGCTATTGAGATTTTGCGTGAGAAGGGTATGGCGGCGGCGGTTAAAAAAGCGGGGCGTATCGCGTCCGAAGGGCTTTGCCACGCGTACATCGCCGAAGACGGAAAGACGGCGGTAGTCGTCGAGGTAAACAGCGAAACGGACTTTGTCGCGAAAAACCAGATATTCAGAGATTTTGTCGAGAGTATCGCCAAACAGGCGGCGGTTTCGTCCTCTCCCGACATTGACGCGTTTTATAATGAAAAGTACATTGACGACTCGTCACAAACCGTGCGTGAAGCTCTTAGCCAAAAAGTTCTCACAATCGGCGAAAACCTTACGATACGCCGTTTCGAGAAGTTCGAGGCGGAGGAGAACTCCGTGTTCGTTTCGTATGTTCACGGCGGCGGCAAAGTCGCCGTTATCCTTGAGATTTCCGCGCCTAACGCCGCCGAAGTCGCGGAGGCGGGCAAAAACATTTCGATGCAGATTGCCGCGATGGCTCCGCGTTTTGTCGACCGCGCCTCTATCCCCCAAAGTTTCATTGACGAGGAAACGCGTATTTTAAGCGAACAAGCCGACAACGAAAACAAGGCGGAGACGAAACCGAAACCCCCGCAGGTTCTTCAAAAAATCGTCGAGGGACGCCTGAACAAAGAACTGAAGAACTTCTGCCTGCTTGAACAAGAGTACGTGAAAGACCCCGACGTGACCGTTTCCGCGTACCTCGCCTCTGTTTCCGCCTCCGCGTCCGTAAAACGTTTTGTTCGTTTTGAGACGGGCGAGGGATTGGAGAAAAAAGAAGAAAATTTTGCGGAAGAAGTTCAAAAAACTATGCAAGGCTAGTACACCTAAGATGATTCCTTGGTACGCGTAAGTGCTGTACGGAGTCGTCTTTTTATAAGTAAAGGTTGATTTCTATGAATTTCGCAGTAATCGGAACGAATTTTGTCACAGACTGGTTTTTGGACGCGGCGGCGAATTGCCCCGACTTCACCCTTGCAGCTATATACTCCCGAACGGAGGAACGCGCCCGCGAATACGCGAAACGGCGAAACGCCGAAAACGTGAAGTTTTTCACCTCTCTTGACGAATTGGCGCGGGACAAGTCGATTGACGCGGTGTATGTCGCCAGCCCGATTTCGGAGCATTGCGGGCAGGTTATAACCTTGCTTGACGGCGGAAAACACGTGTTATGCGAAAAACCCGTCGCCCAAAATTCGCGGGAACTTCGGCGAATGTTTGACGCGGCGGCAAGAAACAAAGTCGTTTTGCTCGAAGCTATGCGTCCCGCGTTTTTACCCGCGCTTACGGCAATCAGGGAGTCTATGACAAAAATCGGCAAAATTCGCCACGCAAGCATTTTGTTCTGCCAGTATTCGTCAAGATATGACAGGTTCAAGGCGGGCGAACGAATAAACGCCTTTAACCCCGAACTCGGCGGAGGAGCGTTGACGGATTTGGGCGTGTACTGTATACAGGTTTGCCTGTATCTTTTCGGCGTGCCGAAAGCCATTCATTCGGTACACTCGACTATCCCGAACAGCATCGACGGTACGGGCGTTATCTCGGCGCGGTACGGTGAGATGACCGCCGACCTCATTTTTTCCAAAGTTTCGGACACGCATAATTTTTCCGAAATCCAAGGCGAGGACGGCACGGTGAGGTTTCGCAACCCGAACGACTTGGCGGAGGTTTACATTCTTAGGAGAGGCGAAAAGGATTTTACGCCGGTTGAATTTGAAAAATCTGAACATGATATGATATATGAGTTGAATACCTTTGTTTCGGCGGCGAAAAACCCAAAAAACGCGGAGTATTACAACAACTATTCTATCGAAACGGTGAAAATTATCGAGGAGGTAAAAAAGTTATAAAATATTAATATAAATTATTGATTTATTTTTGGTAAAATGCTATTATTGAATAAGTTGAAAGAAGTTTTTTCGCTGATAGATAAGAAATAAACACTAAAAAGGAGTGTATGTAATGAAAAAATTCGCACGTATTTTGACGGCGTCGTTACTTGTTTTATCAATCGCGGGTTGTAGTACGCCGGCGTCAAGCGGAGGCGGCGGTACGCCCACGGGCGGCGGGGGAGCTCCCTCGGGCGGCGGTTCCGGTGACGGAACTGTACAAGTAGGCATCGTTTTGCCGACAAAAGACGAACCGCGTTGGATGCAAGACCAGACTCGCTTCTCTGAAGGACTTACGCAAGCTGGGTTTACGAATCAGGTTTCTTTCTCGCAGGGCGACTCGGGTATCGAGCGTTCAAACGTTGAGACGCTTGTTCAAAAAGGAGCGAAGGTAATCATCATCTGCCCTCAGGACGGTAACGCGGCGGCTGCCGCCGTTGAAGTCGCAAAAGAATCGGGAGCGACCGTAATCGCTTACGACCGTGTAATCACAAACACAGACAAACTTGACTACTTCGTGGGTTTCGACTCCGAAAACGTGGGTAAAGCGCAAGCCGACTACTTAATCAGCCAGACGACAGGTGCTGGCAACCCTCTTTATCTTTACGCGGGTTCTGTTTCCGACGAGAACGCGTTCAACTTCTTTAACGGTGCGTGGAAAGAACTTCAGCCGAAAATCGCCGACGGTACTTACGTCATCGTAAACTCCTCCGAGGCGACCGCGCTTTCGGACAAAAACGAACTTGCGCGTGAAGACCTCGCTAAAATCCTCGGGCAAATCAGCATCCAAAACTGGGATTTAGGGCTTGCTAAAGGCAAGGCGGAAACCGACCTGATAGGAGCTCCCGTAAGCAGCAAAGGCAACGTTTTCATACTCGCTCCGAACGACGGCACGGCGCGCAACATTGCTGACGCTTTCGCCGCCGATTCAGACATTCTTTCCTACAAAATCACGGGACAAGACGTTGAAATCCCTTCAATCCAGTACATTATTCAAGGCAAACAATCAATGTCCGTCTTCAAAGACACCCGCGCGCTCACAAACGCGGCTATCCAAATGGCTACCGATATTTTGGGCGGCAATACCCCGACCACGACAGGAACTGTGAACAACGGCGCGATTGAAGTTCCGTCCGACGTTCTTGAAGTTCAGACGGTTACAGTCGACAACTACAAGGAAATCCTTGTTGACAGCGGATACTACCAAGAAGACCAGCTAAAATAGTCCTTATACTCGGCGGGGGATTTCCCTCCCCCGCTTTTTTAGTAATTAATGTAGAAATACATACCGCCTTATCACAGTTAAAAATTATAATATAAAGGAGGCGTTCAAATGGCTGATGACTATGTCCTTGAAATGAAGGACATCACCAAACGGTTTCCCGGTGTTGTCGCCCTGCACGACATAAATTTCAAAGTTAAGCGCGGCGAAATTCATTGTCTTATCGGAGAAAACGGCGCGGGAAAATCGACTCTTATGAAAGTGCTTTCGGGTGTGTGGAAATACGGCACATACGAGGGCGACATTATCTACAACGGCGAAATCCAGCAATTCAAGTCGATTGCGGACAGCGAGGAACAGGGTATTGCCATTATTTACCAAGAGCTCGCGCTAATCCCCGAATTAAGTATCTATGAGAATATCTTTTTCGGACACGAAATCGGAAAACCATACAGTATCGACTGGAACGAGACTATCGTGCGCGCGTCGGCGGCACTCAAAAAAGTACGGCTTTCCCATATCGACCCATCCACTAAGGTTAAGACTCTCGGCGTGGGCAACCAGCAACTGGTGGAAATCGCGAAAGCTCTTAGCAAAAACGTAAAAGTTCTGATTCTTGACGAGCCGACAGCCGCCCTCAACGAGGACGACAGCGCGAACCTTCTCGAGCTTATACGCCAGCTCAAGGAGCAGGGCGTTACCTGTATAATGATTTCCCACAAACTCAAGGAACTTATCGCAATCGACTTGAATTGCTGGATTTCGCCGTTGTAGATAATGTCGCCCTCGTA
>BNUF01000156.1 GCA_025997155.1 Clostridia bacterium | reverse complement strand
CCACTCTTGATTCATAATCCGAAACTACATAAGCTCTGTACACGGGGAATGTCTGTCCGTTCGCTCCGATGTACGCTCCGACTTCTTTTGCGGCCCCGCCGACATTGAGATAAATATTGCTTACAGGAGCAAGATAAATATCCGCCATAACGATATCCTAAAAAAACAGTTCAAGAGTATAGGACAGCGAAACGCCCTGTCCGTTTTCTCTTTCATAACCGTTCTCGGGAATCTTGAAATGCGTGAGTGCGTTTTTGCTGTAATATCTGCCGTACTGCTGGCTTGATAGCAGCGGCGACTTTCGGTTAGTCAGTCCGTAGATTATCTGTTGGCAGTAGCTTGTCGAATTCCCTTTGTTCACGGAGGAGAGGGAAGCTTTGAAAACGTTGTTTTTTATGTCCCAGACGGTAACGCGGGGTTGATTGCTGAACGCGTTTGTCATATAATAATCATAGTACACAAAAACCTCGTCGCCGATAACGATAAGACTTCCGAGCTGTCCACCGTTTCCAATGCTTGTGAAGTAGTAATCAGTCGGAGCGGTTTGCAAAACGGCGTTTATGTTGTTGCCGAAATTCCCGCGATACCACCCGCCGTTCCAGTAGTAGTAGAAGTTATCATATACGACAAAAACTTTGCTTGTGGCGGGGTAGTTCGTAAGCGCGGCGAAATTGTAAGTTTCCGCAAGTTCCGAAAATGTCAAATCCGAAAATTCGTACATATAGCGGTACGCCGCCGTCGCGCTGTACGCAAGGATATAACCCTTTCGGATTGTTTTGTCAAGGTCTTTTTTCGAGATTGGAAAAATTTCATACATCTTCCACAAAAGCAGTTGACTTTTTCGGGCGTTTGTGGTATAATGTATTTATCTTAGCTGTTCAAGTCACCAACACATAAGGAGTTGTAAAAAATGGGAAATAAGAAACTGCTTGTCTATCTTGACAACTGCTGTTATAACCGCCCGTTTGATAACCAAGAACAGCGAAGTGTGCAACTTGAAACACAAGCAAAACTGTGGATTCAAGATTTGATTAAAGATGATAAAGTTGCGTTAGTTGTGTCGTTTTTATCTTTGTTTGAGAATAACGCAAATAAAGATGCCGATAAAGCAGAAAACATATCAGAATTTTTTGAAAACGCCGCTGTCTACATAGACGAAACTTATATTGATGAAGTTCGCACATTGCGTGACGAAATTATGGCAACAGGTATAAAGCACAAGGATGCTATTCATCTTGCCACGGCAATTATTGCTAAATCTGATTATTTTATCTCAACCGACAAGCGAGTTTTGAAATATCAATCGTCGCGAATAAAAACCATAAATCCGATAGATTTTATAAGGATTTGGGAGGGACAAAACGATGAAAAATAGAAATTTGATAATGTCCGAGGGTATGAGAGCCTTGCGGACTCAACTCGGAACTGTTGGTGCGGAGATGTTTGTGTTCACTATCAAATCTGAAGAACCATTTAACTATACCGAATGGCGGCGGGATAATCTGTTCGAGAATATGACCGCTGATGAGTTATTAAACGAATCCGTCAAATACGCCGAAATGAATCGACCTGCTTTCAAAAAGTTAATTGCAGAAGAGTGAGGAATATAAAATGAAAAGACTGTTTTTATCATCATCGTTCAATGGAGTATCGAAACTGTTTTCAAGTTTTGCAAATGAAGAACTCAAAGGAAAAACAGTAACTTTTATTCCAACAGCAAGCGTTCCCGAAAAAGTAAATTTCTTTGTTAATTCCGGCAGGAAAGCATTGTCGAAGTTGGGATTAACGGTTGATGAATTGGAAATATCTACTGCAACGGAAAATGAAATATCAAGCAAGTTACAACAGAATGATTTCATATATATTACCGGCGGCAACACGTTTTTCTTACTTCAGGAATTAAAGAGGACAGGTGCTGACAAAATAATTACAGAGCAAATTGATTCGGGAAAGTTGTACATAGGTGAGTCTGCCGGCTCAATGATTATGTCACCAAATATTGAATATGCGAAAGGTTTGGACGATTGCAAAAAAGCCCCGAATTTAGATACATTTTCTGCCTTAAATGTGGTGGATTTTTATCCGTTGCCGCACCACACAAATCAGCCGTTTAAGAAAGCGGTTGAAAAAATTATTGCCGCATATGAATCAGAGTTGAAATTATATCCCATTAGTAATTCTCAAGCGATTTTGGTTAATGGAATTGATGTAAAGGTTGAAAGCAAATAAGTTAAGGCGGGGCGTTTGCCCCGCCGTTTCATTACAACCCCATTTCCATTTTCCGCGTTTTCTGCTCCTTCCCCACAACACTTTCCACGCCGCGACGAATAGTTTCAACCTCTTTAACTTCCTCTTTCAGCTTTCGATACTCCCGCGACAACTGCGCCAGTTCAGCGGTCAATTCCTCACGTTCCGCTTTCCACGATTTCAGCGGCAGTGTGTGTCCGTTTAAGTTGTTGTCAAGATACTTTTTCGCCGCTTCATACAGCGTAATTGCGGCACGGTTGTTCTCGTAAAAATCAGCTTGATTTTTCGGTTTAATTGAATTGTACTTCTTGTAAATCGCCTTGTGCTTGTTGTATATTTCTGCTTGATTGATATGCTCGTTCAGCGTTTTTATTCTGCGTTCAACTGGTTTAATTTTGTCGCCGATTACGAATGTCTGCCCGATGATTTTTTTCATTTTTTCACCAAGCTGCGCCACTTCGGTAATGTCGTTATCCTGCAAGAAAATGAGAATTTTAGAAGCGTTTTTAAGGTCGGCGAGATGTTGCCAATGGTTACGGTTTTCGCCGTGCAAAATCCGCTCAAACACATCTTGAATTGTCGGCGGCGCGGGATTTGCAATTTCATCTTTCAGCCAGTCGTTAAGATGATTTAATCTCGCCCGCAACTGCCGCAAAAGTTTATTGTTGACTTCGATTTCGCGATTGATATTTCCCCGCTCGGTGCGTATACCTTTACGCTCCATTTGTGAAGCCGCCACGCCTAAATGAATGGTCGGAATTTGTTCAATTCCCTGTCGCTCGTATGAGCGGTGGTCGAGTACATTTTTATCTGTCAATTTGCCGTTTTGTCTTAACGCCGCATTCGCATAATCCGCCCACGCTTTGCGCCATTCTTCGGCTTTGTCGCGGTCGTTCCAGTCAACGGTATTTATTTTTCGTCCGTCTACATTGCGGGATTTCGCGCACCACTTTCCGTCTTTTTCAATCGCCCGCATTGTCAGCATAATGTGGGCGTGGGGGTTGCCGTCGCCTTTGTCGTGAACACAAATATCGGCACACATTCCCGCCGAAACAAAATTCTCTTTTACATACTTTCGGACAAGTAAAATGTTCTGCTCCCGGGTCAATTCAACAGGCAGAGCAATTTCAATTTCCCGCGCAAGTTGTGCGGTTTTGTAACGCTCGGATTTCTCTACCGCGTTCCATAAAATTGAACGGTCTGCATATTCTGCGGGAGCGTTTTCGGACAGTAAAATCTCTGTATGCACCACGCCGCCTTTGCGGGTGTAGTCGTGGACTTCTCCGTCATACTCGTTTGTGATTTTTTCGCCGCTCCGATAAGCGGCGGCGGCAACGGCGGATTTGCCTTTGCTGCGGCTGAATATTTTGATACTGCAATGAAATATTGCCATAGGCGTGGTCTCCTTTCTCTGTTTTGGTGGTTGAATTTTTGTCGATTGTGTGGTATAATTTTAATTGGAAGTAATTGATAAATTAGGATTTGTAAATTAGTAAGGAATGAAAATATCAGTATGGAAAGTTATGAATTTAATGGTATTGTTGAATTGTTTCCGCAAGACAAAGGTTGGCATTTTATCAAAGTTCCTGAAATGTTAAGCAAACCATTTAAGCATTTGGAAGACAGAGGGTTAATTGCTATTACAGCATTTGTCGGGGACTCTGCTTGGAATACTTCTCAACTTCCAATGGGTGACGGTTCACATTTTATTGCTTTGCCCAAAGCAGTCAGAAACAAAGAGAAAATCAATCTCGGAGATACCATCAAAGTTGTATTCAAATTAAGAGATAGGGATTAAATCTGTGTCAAATTCCAGTTTCTCGTTTCTTTTTGCCGATAGGCAAAAATGCCCCCGGCAGGGGGGACTTGCGAAGCAAGTCCTACGCACCACGTTTCGCAGAAACGTATAAGTGCGCCATTCGGATTTCGGGCAATATAGTGTTATTCCGTTTTCAAGTCAGCTTTTTCATCTTTGGTATCAGCCGCCACTGTCGGCGGTGCGGTCAAATTCGCAAGCGTTTTGCGGGCAAATTCAGTCTTGACGGTCTTTTCAAGGAACAATTTAATCTGCTCGTTCGTGAGCGTTTCCGCGCCGTCAATCAGACTTTCCAATATCGCCCCGCGATTGATAAGGCGGCTTGTCCGCGCCTTTCGCTCCTGCTCTTTTTGTTGCTGAATGAGTTTCTTTCTCGCGTTTTCAAGCTGTTTGATTTCTTCCTCAACACGCGTGATTTTTTCGGTTGTAGATTTAGCCATAATTTTTTCTCCTTTTCAGTCGTGGTTTTTTACATAAGCAAAACCGCCCGTCAGCGGTTGCTTTCGGGCGGTTTTGCGGTTATACTGCGTATGATGTGCCTTGCAAAATTGCGGCTCTCTGCGCCTGCTCGTCGGCAATTCGTTTGGCTCGTTTTTTAGCGTAATGGCGGCGGTCGATTTCACGTTCTTTTGAAAGTTCTTCCTCCGACATTTCGCAACGCCGTTTCTTTTTCGATGTTCGGATTACTTCCTCCTCCGACAGTGCGTTATCATCTTCGCAATTCGGCGGCAAATCAAAGTTACCGATAAAATTCAGATAAATATCAACTTTCTGAATACGCTGTCCGCTTGATTTATCTGCTTCGTGTATGACAACTTTCTGAACAAATTCATTCAAAAGTGTTGCCGAAAATTCGGTAAATTCGGTGTAGCGGTTCACCAATTCAATGAAACTGTCTGCCCTCACGCTGTCGGCGGTGTAGGTGTCAATCTCGGTTTGAAGTCTGCTGATTTCCTCGTCAAGAATTTTCTGTTCTGCACTGTACTCGGCAAGAAGTTTGCTGAAAATTTCTTCGGGGATTTTTTCAAGGGCAAAATTCTCGTACAACTTTTTTATCAGCGTGTCGGTTTCATCGCGCCGCCGTTTTGATTTGGCAAGTTTTTTGCGGTTCTCCTTAACCGCCGATTCTTGATTTATCGCGGACATTTCGCGTACCCGCTCGATAAATTCAGCTTTATTATTCCGCACAAATTTACTAACCCGCCGTATCGTTTCAAGTATCAAATTTTCAATAACTTCAACGCGGATATAGTGCATTGTGCAACTCCGCGTGTAGTGCCGATAACTTGAACAGCAATACTCATCGTGTGGCTTTTGCGTTCTGCCTGTTTTGCCCTGTTTGTGGAATAATTTCTGTCCGCAATCTGAACAATAAAGTACGCCCGTCAGCGGATTTGGTTCGCCGCCTACCCGCTGCGGAACTCGCTTGGTTCCGCGCAACCGCTGAACGACATTCCAAATTTCCTCGTCCACAATTGCGGGGTGAGAATTTTTGAATATCAGTCGGTTTTCGGGTGCGTTTTCCACTCGCTTGGATTTGTAAGTTTCCTTAACCGTTTTGTTCAAAACGCACCAACCCATATATTCCTCGCGTTTTAGAACATTTGACACCATACCCGCCGACCAGCGGTACGGCTCTGCTTCGGGGTAATTTCGCATACCCGCGTTCACTTTTTGCCAGTGTGCTGACGGTATAGTCAAGGCTATTTAAAATATTGAATAGATGTGTTAAAATAAAAGTATGGCATATTCAATAGATTTAAGGGAAAAAGCGTTGAACGCATTGAAGAATGGTCATTTAAAAAGTGAAGTTAAT
>BNUF01000155.1 GCA_025997155.1 Clostridia bacterium | reverse complement strand
TAGCTTACTCCATTATAGACAGGATTTTGGGCGGGCCGGGTATGTCGATTAAAAAACTGCGGGAGTTTTCGGAAATCGAGACGATTCTTATGGGACGGGTAATATCCCAGATACTGGGGTATTTGGAAGAACCTTGGGAGAGCATCGCCACGATTAAGCCGAAACTTTCAAGGATTGAAACAAACGCCCAGTTCGCGCAAATCATTTCACCCGGTGAGATGATTGCGCTCGTGACTCTTTCAATCAAGGTAGGCTCGACGGAGGGGTATCTGAACTTCTGTTTCCCCCATTTCGTAATCGAGCCGATTGTCGACAAACTCACGACACGCTACCGATTCGGATACCTTGAGGAACAGGACAACAGCGCGTATGAACACCTCGTTGAGGGGAGTTTGGAGCGTACCGCCGTGCCTGTCGCCGTTCGAGTCGGCTCGACTACGATTTCCGTCAGCGACTTTATCGGCTTGCAAGCCGGGGATATCATACCTCTCGATTCTTATTATACTTCCGATATAGATGTTATGGTCGGGAATATCCTTAAATTCAAGGCTAAGCCTGGTATCAGCAAAGGCAGAAACGCTATCCAGATAACATCTGTAATCAGGGAGGAGGAGTAGACTTATGGGCGATATGCTCTCGCAAGATGAAATAAACGCGTTGCTTAATGGTTCGATGGACGCGGACGACGATGACGGCTTTGAGTCCGAATCGTCGGGGAGACCCGGCGGCGTAGTTCCGGGGCAAACTCCGTTTGACTATGATGACGTTTTGGTCGCCGAAGAAAAAGATATCTTGGGCGAAGTCGGCAACATAAGTATGGGTACGGCGGCGACAACGCTTTTTGCCCTTCTCGGCAAAAAGGTTTCAATCACGACTCCTGTCGTTACCGTTCATACATGGGGCGACATACAAAGAAGTTACGACCGCCCCTGTGTCGGCACTCGAATTGACTATATCGAGGGGTTGCGCGGCTCGAACGTGCTTGTCCTTTCGCAGAGTGACGTAAAGATAATTACTAACCTTATGATGGGCGGGGACGGTATCGTCGACCCCGACGAGGAGATAACGGATATCGATATGTCCGCTATCGGCGAGGCGATGAACCAGATGATTGGCTCGTCTTCAACCTCGCTTTCCTCTCTCATAAAACTTAAAATAGATATTGCGCCGCCGAAAGCGTTTTTGCTTAAAGCGGAGGACGACGCTTACGCCGAAAACATTATATTTGACGACGACGAGAAAATCGTTTGCATTTCGTTCAGAATGGAGATTGATTCCTTAGTGGACAGCCAGATAACACAGTTGATTCCTGTCGCTTTTTCTAAGGATATGGTCGTGAAGATTAAGGGCGATATGTTCAGCACGCCCGCCGCAGCTCCGCAGCCCGCGACCGCACCCCCTCCTCCTGCGCAACCGCAGCAGCAGTACGCGCCGCCGCCACCGCCGCCAGAACAACCGCAATACGCGTATCCGCCGCCTCAATACGAGCAGTCGCCGCCGCAATACGCGCAGCCGCAGTACGCGTACCCGCCGCAAGCGGTTGCGCCTCCCCCGCAGAACATAAACGTTCAGCCCGTGCAGTTCCAAAGTTTCGATATTGCTTCTCTGAACCAGCAAAAGGAGAATATCGGCATCATCATGGACGTTCCGCTTGAGATTTCCGTTGAGCTCGGGCGTACAAGCAAGAAAATCAAAGAGATTTTAGAGTTTGCCCCGGGTACGATTATCGAACTCGATAAACTTGCGGGCGAACCGATTGATATTCTTGTGAACGGGAAATTCGTGGCAAAAGGTGAAGTCGTCGTGGTTATGGACGAAAACTTTGGCATACGCCTTACAGACATTATAGATGTCGAAAACCGAATATAAAATACAAAAAACTTGCTTATTTTTGCTAATTTTATTATAATATAAGTACTAAAGTTAGTGACATATTTTGAGGAGTGATAGACAAATGGCTAAAAGGATACTTTTGGTTGACGACGCGGCCTTTATGAGAATGATGCTTAAAGATATCTTGACAAAAAACGGCTATGACGTTGTCGGTGAGGCTGAAAACGGCGTAAAAGCTATTGAAAAATATAAAGAACTTACACCGGATTTGGTTATTCTCGACATAACCATGCCCGAAATGGACGGAATCCAAGCGGCAAAGGGAATCAAGGCGGCAGACTCTGGCGCGACAATCGTTATGTGTTCCGCTATGGGTCAGCAGGCGATGGTTATCGAATCTATTCAGGCGGGCGCAAAAGATTTTATTGTCAAACCATTCCAAGCGGACAGGGTACTTGAGGCCGTGCAAAAGGTCATAGGGGGCTAATGCTTTTGTTTACGCTCCTGACTATACAAGAAGGGGGAAAGGACTGGTCTATTGTGGGTCAGTCTTTTTCTTTAATACTAGCACTCGTAATCATAGGTTTTTTGGCGTACTATTTCACGAAGATGCTAACACGCGCCAAAATTACGGGAAAGTTTAAGGGAAATATATGCGTCATTGAGGCGGTCGGCGTGGGGTTTCAAAACACGGTGCAGCTGATTAAGGCGGGGGAGAAGTATATACTAATCGGAGCAAGCCGTGACAGGCTTGTGTTCCTCGCGGAAATTCCGGCGGACGAAATAAAGTATGACGACGTACCTACGATTTTGGATAGTCCTGTTTTCGAGAAATACTTGGGCAAATTTATGAAAAAAGACAGCGGCAGGGAAGATAATGACAAAAATTAACATAAATGTTTTGAAAATTTTCTTATTCGCGTTTGTTTTTTTCGCGGCTTGCGTTTGGTTCGCGCATAAAACCTATGCGATTACTGTTCCCGAGGTCAATATCACGGGAGTTCCGAATATCGAACTCCACACCGATATGACGGACGACCCGAAAAAAACCGCGGCGGCGATTCAGCTGCTGTTTATGCTCGCGATTATTACGCTCGCCCCCAGTCTTATTATGATGGTGACGTGTTTTCCGCGTATTTTGATTGCGCTCCACTTTCTGCGCGCCGCTATGGCGACACAGCAGATGCCGCCGAATCAGATTCTGATTGCGCTGGCGTTATTTATGAGCCTTGCGTTAATGGGCCCCACGATTACGTCAATCAACAACGACGCGCTGCAACCGCTTACACGCGGGGAAATCACCCAACAGGAAGCGTTTGTCAAGGGTATGGCGCCGCTTCGGGAATTTATGTTCAGGCAAGTCACGGACAAGGATTTGGCGCTTTTTTGGGAACTCTCGGGGGAGGAAGAATTTAACACCTACGACGACATACCCAATCAGGTTCTTATCCCCGCGTTTTTGCTCGGCGAAATCGTCGTCGGTTTCAAAATAGGCGTGTTTATATATATCCCGTTTATCGTAATCGATATGGTCGTCGCCTCGATACTTATGGCTATGGGTATGATGATGCTCCCGCCCGCTATGATTTCCTTGCCGTTTAAGATTCTGCTGTTCGTTTCTGTCGACGGGTGGAATTTGTTTATCCGCTCGATTATCGCGGGATTTCATTAAGGGAGGTGCTTTATGAACGAGGATATGATACTCGATATAATGCGGCAAGCTCTTCAGGTCGTCGTGTTTACGGCTATCCCGCCCCTCGGGTGCGGGCTTATCGTCGGCGTTCTCGTCAGTATTTTTCAGACCGTTACATCTATACAGGAACAGACGCTCGTGTTTATCCCAAAAATAATGGCGGTTATGATTTCACTTCTCTTTTTCGGTTCTTTTATGGCCTCGAACCTTAAAGAGTTTATGATGACCATATTTATGCGGATGCCAGAACTTATATCAAAGTGAGTGAGATTTTTTGAGTATATCGTCGACGTTATCATTTTTGAATTTTTTCGGTAATATAGATATACTGCTTCTTATTCTTGTTCGCCTTGTGGGTTTTTTCGCTATATTTCCAGTTATAGCTAGTACAAGTATACCTATGCAGATTCGCCTCGGGCTTGCTTTAGCAATGTCCTACATTATATTCGCGTCGGGACACTACAACGTTCCCGCGTACAGTCCACAGACATACGAGTATATCGGGCTTATGATGAACGAGTTTTTTGTCGGCGTGGTTATAGGGTTTTCCGTATATGTAGTTATGACCGTGTTTTTCTTTGTGGGGCATATAATCGATACGCAGATAGGACTCGCTATGATGAGCGTTATGGACCCGCTGACGCAGATAAACGTGCCGATTACAGGCAACCTCCTGTACCTGATTATACTGCTTCTGATGACGCAGACAGGCGGGTTTCACGCGCTTGTCGCGGCGTTTATCGAGAGTTTCGACATTATCCCTCTGGGACAAAGCTATATAATTCAGAACGAGGGGCTTATGAATATGATGATTGATTCGATTGTAGACTTTTTTACAATCGGAGTACAAATCGGTATGCCCGTTCTCGGCACGATTTTGGTTTTGGACGTCGCTCTCGGACTTCTTGTAAAAGCGTCTCCGCAGATGAATATATTCTCTGTCGGTATGCCCGTTAAACTAATCGTGGGACTTCTTATACTTTTGGCGCTAACTCCTATGTACAGTCAGGTATACGACGCGGCTTTCAACGACGCGTACCGAAGTATAGTAAATATGACACACGTCGCCGCTCCCGAAAAGATTCCATAATCGGAGGTAAAAATGACTTACCGAAGATGTGAAAATGACAGCGCGTACCTCTTGCGAATGAATCTCAGCTTTTTTGCCGACGACGCGAGCCAAGAGGAAAAAACCGAACAACCGACCCAGAAAAAGAAGGATAAGAGCCGCGAAGAAGGGCAAGTCCTTAAAAGCGCGGAAATCGGCACGGCGGTTTTGTTTATTTCGGCTTTTTTTACGCTTAGAATCATCGCCCCGTGGCTTTACAACAAGCTGGGGAGTTTGATTACCGCAAGTATGATTATATTGAAGGACTTTGACCAGCTTTATGAAGACGACTATATAAAAAGATACCTTTTGAATATGTTTTTGCAGTCGTTTATCGTAGCCGCGCCTTTGTTGTTTGTCACGCTCGTTATGGGTTTTTTGGTGCAGCTGTATCAGGTTAAGTGGAAACCGACGGCAAAACCTCTGACGCCGAAATTCAGCAAACTTAACCCCATAAAAGGGCTTAAGCGTCTGTTTTCTCTGGGCAAACTGGTCGAGTTGGGGAAATCCCTGATAAAACTGGCAATCATCGGCATTACGATATATTCTATGATAACTTCGAATATGCACGCAATCTTCGCGTTTGTCGATATGTCGGTTATGAATTCGCTCCAATTTGTCGGAAATATGATAGTAGATATGGGTATTCGCGTGGGAATGTTGTATATAGCGATTGCCGCCGTCGATTATTTGTTCCAAAAGTATAAATTCGACAAGGAACAGAAGATGACAAAGCAAGAGGTAAAGGACGAGTGGAAACAAGCGGAGGGCGACCCGCACATTAAAGGCAAGATAAAGCAAAAAATGCGCGAAGCGTCGATGCGGCGTATGATGCAGGAAGTGCCTAACGCCGACGTTATTATCACAAACCCGACACACTTCGCCGTCGCCATAAAATATGACAGGGCGAAGGGACTTGCGCCGTTTGTCGTGGCGAAAGGCGCGGATTTTTTGGCTAAGCGAATCAAGGACAAGGCAAAGGAAAGCAAAGTTGAGATAGTCGAGAACAAGCAGCTTGCGCGGGTGCTTTACAACACCGTCGACGTCGGGAAGGAGATTCCCCCCGAACTTTATCAGGCGGTTGCGGAGGTTCTCGCGTTTGTGTACAAATTGCGCGGAGTGAGCTAATGGACGATATGATAAAGCTGGATAAGGAATCTAAAACGCCGCTGTACCGGCAGCTGGGGTGCGTGTTGTCGGAGTTTATCGAAAGCGGACGCTTAGCGGCGGGGGACAGACTTCCGCCGATTAGAGAACTCTCCAAAAATCTTTCCGTAAACAACGGCACGATTATAAACGCGTACAG
>BNUF01000154.1 GCA_025997155.1 Clostridia bacterium | reverse complement strand
ATTCACCTGACCTTAATCCGATTGAAAAATTGTGGGCAAATGTTAAAAGAAGATTGAGATTTCATATGCACAAATTTGATTCTTTTTGGGATGCGTTGGCTAACGCTTTTAAATAGCCTCGACTATAAACGAAGATATCACCCCCGTTTTAAGGACTTCGCCCGTTTTCGCGTCGATTTTCACGGCTTCGTATTCGGCGTCCGTCAGCATCGAAAACTCCTCTGTAAATGAAAAGGTCTTCGCTGTCGGAATAAATATCAATTCGCCCGCCTCGTTTTGCGCGGGCGTGATATACGCGTCTATATTGCCGCCGCGTACCGCCTCGACGATACGCCCCTTTGTCGGGGTCGTTTTTGGTTTTCTTGCTGAAGCCCCCGACGTCGTCAGTGCGTAGCATCATACCGATGTAATACGCCGAACCGTCGCGCTTGTCACCTCCGAAATAGTTTTTGTTCTCGTCAAAAACTTCAAGCGCGTTTTCTGTCACGCTTATGTCGAAAAATTCGTTCATAGCGTTTTTTTGTCCGCGTCCGACGATTACGGGCGCGGTGTCCGTCTTTGTTTCGTGATTTTCTTTTTTTCTGCCGAACATAGCATACTCCTTTTTTGAAATAAGTTTATATTTAAACCCCGAGATTGTTATCAACGGGGTATATGCTGATGTGTGCGCTGCTTTCAAGCTGCGTCTTGTTGTCGATAGCCATATCGCCCTCGACTTTGACGACTAATCTGCCGAATTGTCCGCCCGCCCTGTTTATAAAGCCCGCCACAGCCGTCACCACTTCTTCTTCAAAACGCGTGGCGACTATACGGGCGCCGCCGCTGTCGGCGCTTATGTCGAGCTTATCATAAAGTAAGTATTTAAGAATATCCTGTTGAGCGTAACCGACTTTCTCGATTTCGTCGAATAATAAAACCGAATAGGGACGCTCCCACACCCTTGCGGTGAGCTCCGACCTGAAACGCTCCAAACTATCTTCAAGGGCGAACTCCGTCATATCGAACCTAATCAGCCTTTTGGGGTCGTCAAACATAATCGCCGCAAGCTGTTTCGTAAGTTCCGTATTATGCGTGACTATATACTGTCCCGCCTGATATAAATGTTCGGAGTCGTCAACGGTGATGCAGGTCATAGGCAGTTTTATTCCGAGGCTTTTTACGCTTTCTATTCCCAATAAGTCCGGTCTTTTAATCAAATTTCGATTGAACTCGCGAAGCGCTGCGCGTTTCTTCGGCACTGTGAAAAATTCTAATTTATCCGCGTCCGAGCGTTTGACGCGTAAAACATAATCGGTCATACGGCGGGAGTCTTTGCGTCTGCGAACGCCGACGCGGTTTCTTACGCCGAGGGAGAATAATATTTCCCGAATGTCCTCCGCTAATCCCTCGGAACTCGTATAGTACGACAAAATGGGATATTTCTTGCCGCTTATATGTCCGTTCGTATCGAACAAACCTTGAATCAGCTCTGTGCGTTGCTCAATCGAACCGCGCTTGTATATTTCCGGAATCCTCTTTTCCCACGAATATTTACCTAAAAATTCAGGCATATCGCCGAAAATATCTTCCGCGGCAAAATATAATTTACGTCCGTGTTTCTTTTCAAAATAAGGGAGCGTGAAATGGCTCGAAGGATTATGCGGATTGCGCTTAACGCCGCTTGCCCCGATTAACCCCGCGAATTTATCGGCTACGAAGGTATCTCTTGAAGTCAGAGTCAGTTTGTTCAAAGTCATACACCCGCCGCCGATAAACGCGCCGACCACATAGGGGCTTACGCCGTAATTTATCGGAGGATACCGTACAGCCCCGCCTAAAGGTATGACGAGCTTTGTACCCGTATTTTCGATTTCGTTAGCTATTTCGGACGTTCGTCCGGTTTTCCAGGGTGCTGTCGTTTCGCTCCGATATGTCCATAGGTGTTCGCCGCAACAAGGGAGCGTTCTGCCGTCGCTGAATTCTATTTGATAAACGTCAAGCTCCCCCTGCGGATACACGCCCGTTATCTTAACGGGATTGCCCTCTCGGTTAAAGACAAAATCTCCTGGTTTCAAATCGCCGTTTCGCTTAAAACCGCTCCCGCCTGTTTCGTCATAAACCGGAATTAGGCAGTCATCGGGCAGAGCCTTGCCCGTACCCGTCGAACCTGTGAATAAAAACGACGACATAGGCTTAGTTTTATTGTGCAAATCCGCCGCGCATATTTGCAACCTTGAGGCTACCGCGCCTGTGGCAAAAAACTGCGAATAAACCCTTGTGTCAAGCCTTTTCTTGATAGACACGGCGTCGATGTCTACATTAAGTTGAATGCCCTCGGTATCGGACAAAACTCTGTGCAGGAGCTTGACATCAAATTTTACGTTTTTATCGCCTGTAAGCCGAGCATCCCGAAACCAGCCGACCATAAGGTCGAATAACAAAATGCTTTTACGGGGCTGTGAATTCGCCGGGATATATTTGTTGGATAATTCGACAATCTGCTCAAATAGATGCGTTCCGCGAATATGCTCCGCCACGGCCGTATTGCTGAGCGAAAGAACCTAGTATGCTGACTGTTATATCAGCCGAGGGCGGCGTGATGTTAATGCGCTGAAGTCTTTGTACTAGCGGTTGGTTAGCCGCTATGTACTGTGTGAACTCCGAAAACGTAGTCGCCGCTACAACACGGATACCCCGCGTCCCCGAATCCGCAAGCATAGGCTTGAGCGCCTCGACGGCGGCTGAAGACAGCATCGTAACCAGATGAAACTCATCCATAAAAAGCACGATTTCCATTCCGGAATCTTTATTAATAAGCTGAGAATTCTCGAAAAGCTGTTTGATTCTCGTCGCCATTTCGTTAGGGTCGCGCAAATCCGCTATCATTTTAGATAAGTCGATTTCGACGTAAATCCGCTCGCTGTTGCTTTTCATAGCACCCTGAACCAAAGCCGTATTGCCACTACCTGCATCACCCAGCAGTAAAACGTTGCATAGTTCGGGGCGAAGAAGCCCCGTTCTAAGTTGGCGTAATTCCTTATCGCGCCCGAGAAGCGGTCGGCTCATCGGTTTTATCGGAGTCGCGTACTGGTAAAGCATAGGGTATTTGCTCGCGAATAAACTCGTTCCGGATATTTGCTCATATAATTCGTTTGCGGTTAATTTACCGCCATTCATACAAATTCAACACCTTTCTACATATTAAAACCCGTTTCAATTTGGACATCCGAAAGTGCCGCGTCAACAGCCTTGGCAATTTCAAACCCGTAATCCAGTTTCGTCGTCTTCGACCTCGGCGCGTATTCCCGCGCTTTTCGCGCCAAGCTCGGCAGAACGGGTTCGCTTTGCGGAGCGAGTTGCCTCGCCGTATCTTCCATAAGAGTGACGTCTTTAATCGGCAAATGTGATAAAACATTAGCGTTCTGTTCGTCTGCCGTTTCTTCAAGATAAATCCTTGCCTGTTCGAGTAACGCCGCTCTTTGCGCCGCCGCCTACAAAAAATTATCGAGATTGACTTTTGAAATTTTTATGTCAACGGGGTTATCATAGCCCAGATGGTGTAAATCAAGAGCTTTGACGTCCTGAAACTTGTGTTTGATTCCGCGCCGTATTTTTGGGATATTACCGTCAGAATCGTCGTCTTTTTCCGAAAAATCAAGAAGCAATCCGTCGCTGACGAGCTTATAGCTCAAATCGTCGGATTTTCTTTTGAGCGTTTTAAGCATCTCGTCCCTGCGGCGTTCGATAATTTCAGGCGCGAATGTCATATAACGCCCGCCGCGCTGATTATAGACCGTTTCGCCGTATTCTTCAGCCGAGTCCGCCGATTTGTAACGCCGTATGTTTGTATCGTTGTACATATTGTTCAAGTCAATAAATTTCTGTCTGTAATCAAGTAAATCGTCATAATCTTTTTTGTATTTATCCGCAGGCGGTATGAATGTCAGGAAATGCCTGTATTTGCTCAGTATCTTCTCCTGATATTCCTCCTCGAACTTAAAGAACTCGTAAACTGGCATTGAATCAGAAACCTCCGCCCCGGATGCGCGGGCGTCCTCATAATCTCGAACAATCTGGCGAGCTTTGCCGCGTTCTTTGTCGGCGTAGGTTATCCGTGAACTATAACTCCTCAAATGATAGGCGAACACGCTGAGTTCGTCGTCGCCGTTAATCTCGGTTAATGGGATACTCATAACGTCGAGCATCTTCGTTTCTATTTGTTTTTGGGCTTTGTCAATCGTTCTGAGCGAACCGTAAACGTGATTAACACACTCGTCTTCGAGTTTGCGGCAGCCGCCCGCGATTAACTTATCGTATTCTTTGGCGTTCAAACCCTCTTTGTCGCGGCGCAGACCGGCGTATGCCTCTATTTTTTCGAGAGCTTTGTTGTAACTGGATTCCGGCTCGGCAAAACACGACCTGACATATTCGCGAGCAATTGCGTCGGCTTTTCTCATAGACGCGTTATTTGTTCCCGCCCGCCACAACCGCTGGTCGGCGGGCAGGCACGCCGTAAGAAACTGCCCGAAGCCGTTATCCCTCATTGTCCTGTACGCCGCCCTGCGGACAAACATAGCCGTATTTCGCCTGTCGTAATCAACGGAACTTTTCATAAAGGCGACAGTCTTGTTTTCGTCCAAAAACGAGTCCACGCCGCGCCTTAGTTTAGACATAGATTTTTCGGACAATTTGCCTTTTTGCTGTGTCGTGCCGTCCGCAAGCGTTATCAGCCGTCCCGCGCCCTTATCGACTAACGCTAAATGATAATGCGCGTGAGCGGTATCTACTTGGATTACCCCGACATAATTCAGGTTAGTGTACTCGGATTTAACGACGATAGCTTGTTTGAGATTCATAAGTTATAAGGCACCGCCTTTTTGTTTTACTCCATTTGTGAATCAGGTTTGTTTTCCTGTGATTGCGTTTCATCGTGCGCCGCCTTTAATTTATCCGAATCAGGCGCGTATCTGTCGGTGGCGGAATTATCCGCGGCGTTTTTGACAGCTTCCTGTACTTTCAAGGCTGTAGAACTCCGTTCAGCCGCTATCTCGGACTGAGCCGCCTACGCGGCGTCGTTCACACGATTTTACGCGACGGCTTCGGCGTTGCGTTTATTTATAGATTCTGAGTCTGTGTCCGCTGAATTTGCACCCGTCAAAACCTGCGTCCACGGATTGTCGGTGCTATCGTTCGTATTGCCGATTTCATTCGGCGATAAAGTTTCATTTTCCGCGTCGGCTATTTCAGCCTGAGCCGCCTGTGCGGCGTCGTCCATACGGTTTTCAGCGACGGCTTCGGCATTGCGCCTATTCATAGCTTCGGAGCTTGTATCAGAACTTGTGTTCACGCTCGTATCCGAGTTTATATCTATTAGGGTCGGCACTAACGGATTGCTCTCTCCGCTCTCGTCTGGGCGTGACCTGATAACAAACTCTGTTCCGATTGTAGAGGTTACGTGAGTCACAGGGGACGCGGCACCAGACGCGGCTTTGAATTGTCCGAGGAAATCATTGAGCCTAGAAGCGTCTGTTTCAGGCGCAAAAGACCTGTCGCCGTCATAATGACCCTCCGCCGAGCTGTCGGACTTACTTTCTTGAGCCGCCAAAGCCTCCTCGCGGGCGAGTCTTCGGGCTTCTATTTCTTTTTTGTACGCCTCGTTATGTTCCGCGCGATACGCGTCAATTTCATTCCAGATGTAAAACCGCATGAAGAATCAAAAAAATCCGCATGAAGAATGAGAAAAATAATTTGAGTAAAAAAATTTTGGTGAATTGGTAAAAATGGAAAATAATGGGTATGAATATTTGTCAATAAAAGTAAAAAATCTCTCGTGAATGGAAAATATTCACAAGAGATTTTTTAAAGTTGTATAAAATTGGGAAATTATGGATTAAATTGACTTTGATTTTAATAGACCTTTTCGGAAATTAAAGTTTTATTACTAAATTTACGATAATTACTAATGGGTGATTATTTATGAGAAAATACGAATCGGTAATAAAATTAAACGACAT
>BNUF01000153.1 GCA_025997155.1 Clostridia bacterium | reverse complement strand
CTAATATTCCGCCCGTGTAATGGGTCTTGCGTTCGCTCCCCTCTGGAGCTATCCATTCGCCGCCTGTCAGTTCGAGTGCTATCCACGGGACGCCGCCAAATTCAAATGTGCCGCCCTCGTGGACGTTCGCGATGTTTACCATTTTCTTTGCTTTTGGTATCATAAGAATTTCCTCCGTTCGGCTTTTAGCCGTATGTTTTGCTATTGCAGTTCAAACAGACTTAACTGCTCTATTGGTCGGTCTTGCGTCGGCTTGGTTGCGCAACGCCGCCGCTCTAACGCCTGTATCGCGTCATCGCCTAACTTCCGCGCCCTGTGTTGGTCTAATCCCTCTAATCCGTCGAAACCTTTTTCGAGGATTAAGCGTTCGAGCCGCCGCCTATGTTGTTTTCGGCGAGTTTCCCTTCGCTCTCGTTTGGCTTGCGCCGCCGCTTTTGCTTTGTCGCTTTCGTGTATAACGATTATGCCCTCGGAAATATCCGCTAAATCCTGCGCCAAGTCGCGGGCGTTCTTGCCTTTCGGTTTAGTCCGCATATTCTGCGCGGTCGCGCTGAAATCGTACTCGTCGTAATTTGGATAAAACGGTGATATATCCGGGTGTTGCCGCCGAATTTCCTCGTGGTAAAAATACTGCCGTTCCTCTGGGGTTATTTGAGCGGAGTGAGTATCGCTAAGCGTTTTTATCCAAAGCTCGGCAACGGTCTTTCCGCAGGAATTCTTGAACACGCGCAAGCCCTTTGTTATCTCGCGCCGCGTTTCCTCAATCAGCCCGAGCCGTGTGTGCCATATCCGTAAAATGTCATACTCGATATATGTCGGCGCGGGGTCAAGGGGTTTTCGCGTTATCGCGCATACTGTATTTTGGCAGTTGCTCCGAGCGCAGTTTTCTATGTCAAAGCGTTTCTCAAACGCTTTTTTTCGGCTGTCCCAGTGCAGGTTATAACAACTGTACGCGCCGGGAGTCTCCTGCCGCAAGGTTTCAAGCGCGGCGTGACGCGCTTTGCCGTCGTCGTCACGCGCCTTTTCCAAACTGTTTTCGTAGTCATACGGTTCCATAGTTTCGTGAAATACGCAGTTCTCTCCGTCAAAAAACGGTTCTCCGCTCCTGTGTTCGCAAGGGCGTTCCGGGTAAGGACACCCGAAACGCGGGTTATTATTTTCGGTGCGGTAGTCTATGCCCATATAACTGCCCCAACCGTGTGCGTATCCGCCTTTTTTGAATACTCCGCACGGGGCTTGCCATATGATTCCCATTCTGTGTTGATATGTGTATGAAAACTCCTTCCACCCACTGTCCCAATATACATAATCGGGGTGCTTATCCGGCGAGCAGCCCTCCGCGAGAAGCCGCTTAGTCAGGTCGTTCACAGTCTATACCCCCATACACGGGCGCATCCCGAAAAAATGTTCTAACATATCGCGCAGTTCCTCTGGCGGTTTGTCGTACTCCGCCGCTATGCACTTTTCGCAGGTTCGGTTACGGTACGCGAGGGCTTTTGCGCATTTCGCGTCCCAAGAGTTCAGCTGTTTGCCGCAAACGTGACAGTATTCGTCAAGCCACTTAACCTTTTCCTTTGGTTCGATTTGGGTCATTTTATCTCCGCTCCTCTTCATTTCTCCAGCGTATGATATGAGTTAAGCCCGTTTTACTCGTCAGATTGAGCAACCGCGCCGCCCGCGCATTTCTTGATGAGATATATCAAAAGCGGGATAAACACGAACGCCGCCTCGCTGCCCGTGCTGTCGTAGCCGCGTTCTAAGTCCCCGAGTATAAACATATACGGCGTGAATCCGACGCACAGCCCGACAAACAGCCACCAAATCCGCTTGCGGTAGATTTCGTAAAGATTAAGCGCGTGTCCTATCAGCGTGGGAGCGTGATACGCCCCGCAGTCGTCGCATAGATTGCAGTACGGGCAGTCGTCTGATTCCTCGAGTTCGGTGGTATCGTCATAATCGTCACAATCGTCACAATCTTCATAAACGCCTTGAATTTCTGGGTTATCCGCCTCTGTTTTGTTTGGATATACGCCGATTTTGTGAAAAATCGCAAGCATTTACACAACCTCCTCTGGTTATTCCGCGCTTGTATACGCTGTTTTGTTTGAGTTTTCAACCTTACATAAAAAGTTTAACACATATTTTAGTATGCGTAAATGTCTTTTATGCAAGTGCGGAATTTTTTCACAAAACAGGCTTTAACCTCAAGTGTGTCAAGGGTTTCAAGAAGTTGAAAATGTTACAAAAACGCCGTTAAACAAATTGCGGCTATGTGTTTTCGCGTTTTTCTCCCGCATTTATCGGGTTATTTCGTGAAATTATCGAAAAGGTTTTGAAAAGGCTTACCCGACACGCCGCGCATAAATCCCTCAATCCTGCGGTTTTGATTGATTGATTTTTATGGTGTTTATGTTTAATAAAGTGCTTTTTATAAGTGCTTAATTATAGGCGGGTCGTTTTTGGGTGACTGATTTTAGGCGACTGGTTTTAAGTGACTGGATTTAGGTGACTGGAGGGGTTTAGGGACATAGTTATCCACAGAAATTCAAAGTTATCCACATATTAACTCTTTCTCAAACTCTTTCTCAAGTCTTCGGAGTTCATCACTCAGCGTCTTTTTCGCCTTATCGTTTTTGGAAAACTCTGCCGAACGCTTGTTGCCGCATACTTTCAAATTCGCGGTAGCAAGCGCGTCCCACACGCAAGACTGCATATATCTAAGCGGAAATCTGATACCGTTTTCGGCGTTTTCCTCGCCGTACAAATACTTCTCTACGGCGGTTTCGGCAATCTTCGCAAGGGTTCCGCCGACAAAACGGCAACCGTCTGTCCATTCGTTAATTTTCTCGACAACGCGTGAGTAGACTACGCTGCTGCCGTTAAATTTCATAGTGTCTTTGGCGGTACACATTTCAATAATAGCTTCGTTCGCGAGATTAAGCAGACGCAGCTCGCAATCGTCGTCCACGCGCTTTTTGCAGTTTTCAAAATTCGTGAGATAGTGTACCGCGATAGTCATAGCTTCGCGGTTTACGGCGCGGTTCGCGCTGTAGGCGTAATCAAGGCGGTTGTTGCCGTCAAGCTCGTCCAGCACGGCGTTTTTGAAGTCACCGCGGCTTGTGTTGTAAAGAACGCAGAACTGGTCTTGGGTTGGCGTTACGACGGTTTTAATGGTATTTACAACGTTTGAGAGGTCTGTTATGGTTTCCCTTGCGCCGATTATAGCCTTCGCCGCCGTTTCTTTGACGGTTTCCTTTACGGTCTCCGCAACCTCTCTTATTGCCGATTTAGCGTGAGTTACCGTCTTTCTCGCGCCCTCTCCGAAACTCACCTTGTACTCGCTGACAAACGCTCCGCTTTCGTTTTTGCTCCCGACCGCCAACTCCCGCAAATCCAAATCTTTTAGCAACTCTTTCGGATTTTTGTTAAGGGTATAGTCGCACTTGCTGAACGACCCCGCGTCGTGGCGCTGCGCCTTGCTTATATATCCCGCCTGCAAAAGGAGTTTAGCGTGTTTGTAATATGTGTTGTCGCTTTTTATGCGGAGCGTTTTAAGCATCTTTTTTAGTTCGGGGTAAACCTCTTTCGCGCCGAGCCTCGCGTATGAGGCTAAAACGGCGTATATAGCCCGCGACACGTCCGTTTGGCGCGTGTCGTCGAAAAGCGAGCGCGGAATTTTGCCGTATCCGCCCTCTTGTTCTATAATCTCGTATTCGCTGCTTGCGTTGAAATGGCGTTTTCTTTTGATGTAGCTCCTCGTTTCAAGTTCGCCCAACGCTTTTCTCACCCGTTTTTCACCCATACCGACCGCTTCGGCGATTTTTTTCTCGGATAGCGTTATGGGCTTTCTGTTCGCGTCTTTGAAACTGTTGCCCACACATAGATAGGCGTAAACGGGCTTTGCGTCAAAAGACAGTTCGTCGTCCACCATAGGCTTTTTATAAAGTTTGCCGAATCCGCGAAAATCAACGCCCTTGTTTGCTAAATTCATAACTAATGCGTTTAAGTCCATAAAAAATCCCCTCCAAATATGTTAAATCCCGCCCATTGTCACTATTTCGCCCTATTTTTGGGCGCAAAAATAACACCTCAAAAAAATGCGGTTTTCAGAACCTTTTTGACGTGCTAATGTTTATACTTAAAGAATTATAGAATTGGATTACAGATGTCTGTTGTACTTCACGCGGCTGTTGTTTCCTTTTAGTTTAATCGGCGTAACCTCGAATACGCCGCCGTCGCGGTCGATATGCTGTGTAAACGCCGAACCGCCGAATTGTCTTAAAAGTTCTTTGGCACGAGTGAATAATAATGCAATCTCACGTTAAAAACCTCCGTTTGTAATCGTTTACTCTCTCTGTCGCCGTTTTACAGTACGTTTCATTGATTTCAAAGCCGATATATCGGCGGTTGTTTTTTGCCGCCGCGAGGGCGGTCGTGCCGCTTCCCATAAATGGGTCAAGCACAACATCGCCCTCGCGTGAGCTGTTTTTTATAAGTGTTTCGATTATGTTAAGCGGTTTGATTGTCGGGTGGTTGTATATGTTTTTGTCTTTCGCGTTGACGGGTTGAGTGAACACCGTCCGCGCATCGTCAAAAGTCACGGGATTGCAGTATCCGCCTTTGCGGAAGTACAGGCAATACTCCTTGTCTGTAAGCCACTTCCCAGAAAAAAGAGGCATTGGATTAGTCTTTTGCCAAATGATTATGTCGAACTTGCAACCATTTTCGTTCACGAAGAAATCAATGCACACTGGGATTTGACGCGCCGCGCACCAGATATAGATATTCGGGCGTTCCATAAGCCGCATAAACTCCGAAAACACCGCCGTGTCGAAACCGTCCGCAAGCCCCGCGTCCTGTATTTCCGAAAGAGCGGTAACGTTGCGGTTTCTGATAAACCCGCACCCTCGGCTTTCCATAATGTACGGCGGGTCTGTCACTATTAGGTCTATACAATCGTCCGGGAGTTTTCGCATACCTGTCATACAGTCGCTGTTATAGATAATATCAACCACGGAAACGCCGCTCATTTATAGCGTATCTCCGTTTTTTCTGTCTTTGACGTACTCCCTGAAATCAGAGGAAATCTCAATGTCCTCGATAAACTCGCTTATGCACTTCATACGCTCCGCAAGCGTTGCGCGGGTGACTTCCGTGTTTGGCTTTATCGGGTAGTCCGTAAGCATTTCCTCGGTTTCGGCGTAGGTCTTGAACGCTTTGTCGATTATGAAATACTCGTCCACGCTCTTTTCAAGCGCATTTTCAACTCGGGCGTTGATTTTTTTCAGTTCTTCGTTCTCCGTCATAAGACGTTTCACTTCTTGTTCAAGTTCCGCAATTTGGTTGTTTTTTTCGCTCATAAAAATCTTCTCCTTTCGTATGTAACACAAAGCGGGAGGAAACTCCCGCCGTCTTCCGATTTCGTGTCGCCGCGGGCTTATCAGCTCGCGGTTTCGGCTTGTTCGTTGTAAAAATTTTCGCGCATAGCGTCCGTGCGTTCGCCTAATTCGTAAAGATAGTCATAGGAGTCGCCGTCTTGCAAGTCCCAAAGCCGCGCAACTTCTTCGCCAAGCGTCATAGCAAGTTCGTTTTCAAGTTCGGGACTGCGTTCGCGGTTCTTGAACGCCGTTCTCCCGAAGTCGTTTTGGGGCATTGCCACCGCGATGTCTTTGATGTGTTCGATAAACGCGGGGTAATCGCCGATTGTGTATACGTTGCCGAGTATTTGGTGTTCGTCGGTTGCGAAACTTGAAGTGTCAGGAACATCGCCCGCAACCCCTGTAACTTCAAGGATAAAGCCGTATGTGTGCGTTTCGTTCACTCTGTAACTCGTCGTCATATTGTAGGCTTGCGAATCTTTTGTGTACAGTTCGTCAAGCGGGTACATATGGCTTCCGTAAGGGCTTATCGTCCAGAGAAAACGGGTATCTTGGCTGTCAAGCTGGAATCGGAGGTAAGAGTCCGCAAGGTACGCGACTTTATCCATAACCGCCG
>BNUF01000152.1 GCA_025997155.1 Clostridia bacterium | reverse complement strand
GCCCGTCAAACGCTTAAATTGAATGTCGTTTAATTTTATTACCGATTCGTATTTTCTCATAAATAATCACCCATTAGTAATTATCGTAAATTTAGTAATAAAACTTTAATTTCCGAAAAGGTCTATTGTTAATATTTCAGAAGAATTTAAGACATTTTCAGAAACTGGGAGAAATCCTATATAAACATCAACAACAGTATTTGTGATTTTTACTTTAAGCGGCAAAGAGAACCGTTGAATATTAGAGGTATAATTGTTATTACTATACGTTGACTTCTCTTCACAATACTTCTTATAATTTTTATGTCTAAAATGGGGCGGTTGGTTTTCTCCCACAACGAAATTTGCATATTGTCCGCAACTCTCACACAGAAACTGTTTGGAGCTGAGCAATCCACACGGATAAATCTTATGTGCTTTTTGAGCGGTTATTTGTTGCCAACCATGTTCGTCGTTCCATATGCTTATGTGTTTCAGCATAATTACACCTCTGCTTTTGTTGTTTCAAAGTTTCGAGTTATTTCTTCCATTTTTACAATAAGTCTCCTTCGAGAACTATGCGTTTACAGTACCCTGAGTGTAACACCCATATTACGCAAAACGAGTTTGACATTGCTCTTATCGGTAGAGTTTTCAAAACATTGGTCGGCGAAGACGATTCGCCCAGGCGCGTACTCCGCCATAATTTTTGCCTCTTTTACTTGCGTTGTTTCGGATTTTATCTTCGCACCCGCGCGGCGTATACGTTCCTTGCCGATTTCGCAAATGTTCTTGTACCCCGCCTTGTAGGCTTCGCTTTTCTCGTCTGTAAGTTCAGGAAGTTGTATGCACATAAACCGCCGATTCCCGCCGTCCTCCGAGTTAAGTTGCATAACGGCGTGGGCGGTGGTTGCACTCCCACTAAAGAAGTTAAAGATTATGTCGTCATTCGTAGTGGACAAATTCAAACAACGCTTTATAGTTCCGAGGGGTTTAGGTTTAGGAAACACTCTTTTGTCAAAGCCCAAATCAATAAATTCTTCACTACCACGTTCGCTGTTCACATCCTTAAATGTCCACGAACTTGTCGGTTTAATTAGCGTCCTATCTTCCAAAAAATCTTTCTCCATTACACCCCAAACTTTTCTTGACGGCATAAACTTAGGAATAATTTTTGCAATTTTTTCCTTTGCCGTGTCCAAACCCCAACGCCAGTTACCCTCTTTTCCATCTTCTCGCTGAGGTTTAATTTGAGTATATCCATAGGGAATTCGTTTGTCTTTTGATGGGTAAAAATGAGACGTATCTCCATTAATAATAAAAATAGTAAAACAAATTTGGACGGTCTTCTCTAAGGTCATTTTCTCCAGTTTTTCTCAAATCAATTTCTCTATACTTTTTGCCGTCTATATCAATTTTGTTGTACCTTTTAATTATTTCTTCCGTCGGCTCAAATCCATACCAGTCAAGACTTATCTGCGATTTTGCATAAACAACTAAATATTCGTGAGCAGTTGCTATATACTTATCGTCCGAACGCCCTTTTGGGTTGTTTGTGTTTGCAATCTGACATAAAAAATTTTCTTCTGCAAAGAGTATACACAAATTACCCGCAAATGTCAACATATCGTATACCCGCTTCGGCGGTTTTTTATTTACTCCAAACACAACAAAATCAAATCCCGCGCCAACAAGTCATCCTGCGACTGGCACTAATTTAACAAGATTTATGACACCCTTTTCTCCGAACTTTGTAAGTTAAACGATTATAAAAGACCCCTAAAGAATGGGGCGAAAGGATAATATTATGCTTGTAAAAGAGTATCTCGAAAGCTTAGACTTTACACTACCGCTTGACAAGAACACCGTGGACGCAAGCGCCAACTGGTAAAACCACATTGAAAACGATACTTACAGGGCTAGGCTACACTGTATTTGAAAAATGGCAGACCGCAACTATATCTCTGGAAAAACCGCTTACCAACATAATTCCTAATATTTCAGATAACATCGTTTAATAGCTGGCGTTTTTTGCAATGATTCTAAGAACCTGCACTCAAAAAAAACGTCAAATTTCCCGATATATAATATAGGATTATATTTAGGGAGTTATGAAAATAAAGTATCCAAGTGATTTAACTACAACACAATGGAATATAATTAAACCTTTTTTCAAAAGAGAGAATCGGGGAAAACCTCTTCAAATTTCCCAAATACACAACCCAACATTTTTAAGACGTTTTTGAACACAGGTCCTCAGATAGTGCCTTGACGGATATGTGCCTGAAGCTTCCGACGAACGAAGAAGAATTTTTGCTTGTGTCGGGAGTAGGACAAGTTAAACTTGAGCGATACGGCACGCGTTTCCTTGCGGCTATAAATGTCGAGGACGGCGATACCGATCTCGAGAACGAAGACGATATCGCCGATAGTGAAACTCCGTCGGCGGTCGAAATCAAGGTTTCAGATGAACTCGTTACGATAAGCGTTATTGCGGACAGAATCAACTGTATGCATATTCAAAAGGGAATAATCAAGATTAGCGGTCAGAAAATAAATGACTGGCTTGTTTGTCAAGATTATCTGGAAAAAGTTGAAAGAGACGGCAAGTCAGTAAAAATAGTGACTGAACTTGGAACGAAGTTGGGCATAACAACAAAGGAAAGAATAATACGCAACGAGATGTGTTTTATAAATCATTACGACAAAAACGCACAGACGTTTATCGTTGAAAATTGCACGGACATTTAATATAAAAAGCGAGGAAACCAAAATGAACACCATTGTATATTTTGAAATTCAATCATCAAACCCCGAACGCGAAGCTGAGTTTTATCGAACTATATTTAACTGGAAAATAGAAAAAGATGAAGCTATGCCTATTAAATACTACCGAATAGAAACAGACGGTATTTGCGGAGCTATTCTTTCGCGTCCCGCGCCCGTTGCGCCAATGAGCGGAACAAACGCGTTCACCTGTTCGCTTCAAGTTTCTGATTTTGAGGAAACAGCCAAAAATATCCTTTCGAACGGCGGGGCTGTCGCGTTACCAAAATTTGCAGTGTCCAAAAAGTGTTGGCAAGGTTATTTTCTTGACCCCGACCAAAACGTTTTCGGAATATTTGAAGTTGACGAAAACGCCGATTGAACCTATATCTTGAAAAGGAGTGCGTATAATGCGTATAGCGAAAAACATATAAATGCTTGAAATCAAAGGCGATAACGGAGTTATTTATCCAATACTGGCGTGGGACGAAAGTGATTTAGTCTTGATAGACGCTGGATTTCCCGGACAAATTGACTTGATTACAGAGGAAATTGCCAAAGTTGGTCATTCTGCTAAAGACATCACCGCGATTATCTTGACACATCAGGATATTGACCATATAGGCTGCGTTCGTGAACTTCTTGAACTCGCCCCAAACGCGCAAGTTATGGCGCATATCGAGGAAGCCCCTTATATCAACGGGGAAAAAACGCCCATTAAATTAGCGGCGTTGTCAGCAAGATACGATGACCTTCCTGATGATATGAAAATTATGCACGACAAGTTGAAAGCTGGTTTTGCAAACCAGAAAACACAACTTCATAAGCACACTCAAACTGTTCAGACGGGGCAAGAGTTAGAATACCTTTCTTATCTTTTAAGTCTCCCTCAAAGCGCGGAGAGTCAGGCAATCCATACCAAGGCTCAAGGCAAATAAAAGGGGCGTCGGGTTTTGTCCAAATTCCAAAAAATGGAAAATTGGCAAAATTCATTCTTATAGAAACACTACTTTTAGTGGATTTCAAAGTTGCCGAATCCGACTCAAAAGAAGAAAGCACAAGCGCACCCTTTTCAAAGAGTTTGTGACTAAGTTTAACGATGTTTTCGTCGTTAAGAAAAGGTGTCGTTTCGTCAGCAATCATACCGATTTCATTGATAACTCTCGTTCCACAGTTTCGTTTTCAGAAAACTCAATATAGTAATCGGTAAATTCTTCGCCTTTTCTTATGGGACAGTTAAACGCGGGATGACCGCCAACGGAAAAATACATTTCTGAGACCTCAAGATTTTCTACCGCGTAAGTTGTTTTCAGTATGTTATCTTCAAGTGAAAAACGCGTCTTGAAATTGAATTTGAAAGGATAGGTTTTAATTGTGGATTCACTGTAACCGAGTCGAAAAGCTGCCGATGTTTTGTCGTTTTTAACAAGCTCAAAAGCGGAACGTCTGGCGAATCCGTGTCCGTCAAGTTTGTAACTCTTATCCTCATGAATATACACGCCGTCTTTAACTTTTCCGACTATGGGAAAAAGGATTGGAGCGCGTCCTGTCCAAAATCTTTCATCGCCGTTCCAAAGAAACTCTGTGCCGTCAATCTTTGAAGTTATTGAATAAAGTTCCGCTCCGAATTCATTTATTTTAACAGTCAAAACATCATTTTCAATAGTATGAGTCATTTTGAACCCGCCTTTACGTAGTATTCTTATAAACAATATTTTATATCCTAATAATATCATACCAAAAGAACGATATATTCGTCAAGCGGTGTGATTTCTTCCGCCAAATACTACACAGAAGTCTCAGATCGGCGGATTCGATTGCTTTAAGAACTTCGTCGCACAATAAAGTTTCCTGTTGAATTATCGCGTCAGCGACGGCGTGAAGCAAGTTAACATGTTCGCGGAGCAACTCCAATGTTTCGCGCGAGAAGGTCGCCGCAAGCGTTTGAACGCGGCTTAAAGCCGGTGATTCTATCGCGTTCAGACACAAAACCTCTAAATCAACAGCACCAAACGTATCGTCCATACCGTACTTCGACACATAAAGATTAAGCAGCCGCGTCGCCTTTGTTATGTCGCTGCCTGCCCCGTCCGAAATATCTCTTAAGATTAACTTCTCGGCGGATTGCCCTGCGTAGCAGATTTTGATTTGTCGTTCGAGTTTACTCTTGGTCGTCAAACCCGCCGAATCTTTATCCGCTTGAAAGACCGCTCCGCCGATATCGCCTGTACTTCCGATAATGCTTGCGCGAGCTATAGTTTCGCCGCAAAGATAAGTCATAACGGCGTGTCCCGCCTCGTGATACGCCCCGCGTCCAATATCTTTCTCGTGCCGTTCTTTCGATGAACTTCGGCTAGCCTTAAATACGCGTTTATCAATCGCGTGTTCAAAACAGTCCCGCGTAAGCATGTCCAAACCGCTCATAGCGGCGATTAGCCGCGCTTCGTTCACCACCGCGTCAATATCCGCGCCTGTGAACCCGACGCATTGACGGGCGATGTCTGTTAAATCGGCGGCTTTTTTTGTCGCGCTGACATAATGTTCAAATAATTTAAGGCGTACTTTCCAGTCTCGCGGCGGCAAAACCGTTATTTGCCTGTCAAAGTGTCCCGCTCTGATAATCGCGTCGTCAAGCTGGTCTGCCGTATTTGTCGCCGCGATTAAAAATACCCCAGTCGTTTTAGAAAAGCCGTCCATCTCTTGCATCACGGCGTTTATCGTTTGGTCATTTTCGGACGTTGTCACTCGGTTTGAACTCCGCGACCTTGACACAGCGTCAATCTCGTCAATAAAGATTATACTCGGCGCGGATTTGCGGGCTTAGCTGAACAGCTCCCGCACGCGTTTCGCGCCGACACCAACACACATTTCGATAAATTCGCTGGCGTTAGCGGAGAAATACGGCACTTCAGCTTCTCCCGCGACGGCTCGGGCTATTAGCGTTTTGCCCGTGCCTGGCGGACCTTGAAGTAAGAACCTGTACTCAAAAAAACGTCAAATTTCCCGATATATAGTATAGGATTATATTTAGGGGGCTATGAAAATGAAGTATCCAAGTGATTTCACTACAACACAATGGAGTATAATTAAACCTTTTTTCAAAAGAGAGAATCGGGGAAAACATCTTCAAATTCACAGCAAACGAAAACTCGTATAGTCAAGGCTATTTAAAATATTGAATAGATGTGTTAAAATAAAAGTATGGCATATTCAATAGATTTAAGGGAAAAAGCGTTGAACGCATTGAAGAATGGTCATTTAAAAAGTGAAGTTAATG
>BNUF01000151.1 GCA_025997155.1 Clostridia bacterium | reverse complement strand
GTAACTTACCGAATGCGTAGGAGACGTCCTCTTTGTCCGCGCCGTATATATAAGATACTTGCTCCGGCGTGTAGACGAACGGCGACCCGCATTCGACTTCCCTTGCGTACAGTCCGCAAACGTCGCTTGACCCGCGCCGCATAATCTCGAAAAACGTCTTTTTTGTGATTACTCGTGCGTCCAAATCGTTTAGCAGAGCTTTTATCTCGCACATTCCGATACGCAACAATTCGGACGCCTTGTTAAGAGGCACGGCATCCCCTTCTTTCTCGCGCATATAAATATCAATGTCTTTAAGTGCCGAGCGTATCTCAACATAATACCACTCAAGCACACTCATGGTAACACAGTTTTTCCTCATTCCCATAACCCCCTTTTCGACAGTATATCTCCTTTTCGCGCAATTTTCAAATGCAATATCTGGGAGGACGACTCGCGTGGAATATATATTTAGCAACGACGAATTCATCATGTTGACTATCAGGCACGGGGCGACGCGTTTAGTCGGGATTCCGGACAAAAACAACATAGGCGCGATGAGAGAGGCGCGGCTCGGCGAAAAGTGGAAAGCGGTAAGCGCGGCACTGGGGGACAAAGTCACGGATAGCGGCGTTTTGGCGGCGGTTGACTGCTACATTAACGCTTACGAATTTATTGACATACAAATAATCGGCGATGAGGAAGTGACCGAAACATACTATTTGTCTAAAAAAGGCGTTTGCAATATCTCCCAGTTAAGCGGCGACCGATTGCGTATACGCCTTTTTCGTGACAAAACAAGTATAATAAATTTGCTCATAAAAGGAAGCGACACCCTCCCCGCAAGGGATATGCCCGAGATAAACACAAACAAAGCCGCGCTGACCGACAAAAACTACCGATTATTCAACCTAAACATAAAAAACACCCCTAAGGCGGCGCAAATACTGGAATCCTGCGGAATGGAAAAACGCATTGCGCTGGACGCGGCAAAGGGTTTTAACGCAAAGAAAAGATTTATTGTGCTTAAATCTTTTGAACTCAAGGAAAACGAGATAAAGCCAAAAATTTCCATATACTACTACGGCGGCATATACATTTTCAGGATACGGATTTTTGAACCCGACAAGGATTTTGCTGAAAAGCCCGTCTGCGAAGTTCAGGCGTTGACTAAGGATATTTTTGTAAAGGGCATAAATAAATTGTTCAAATAATCTTATAGTAATCTTCGATTCGTTCCGTTTGGAATATGTCCCGCCCCACATACAAAACGCCGTCAGCGCGTGATTTCGTACTCCATTTGATGAGCGAAACGTTACCGCCCTCAATTTCGATTGCCGAGATGAAATACGGATACACACAGCAACCGTCGTTGAAATACATAGAAGTCTTGGGCGGCGGAAAAAAGACGTGGTGCGTATGCCCCGCAATCACAAGACAATTGTGTTCCTCCGCCCATTTCTCAAGACGCGGGTTTATCTTAGGCGACGGGCTTGAGGGGTCGTGGAACGCGAGAAGCTGGAGCGGGTGCCATACGTACCGCACGAGGAACATTGCGAGCCGCCAAAGTTTGTAGTTGAAAAAATCCGCCTGATGTCCGTGCAGTAAAAAGATTTTGTGTCCGCTCTCGGCATTGTTCAAAATAATTCCTTCGTGAATTTGTATCTTTGGAAACAATGCCTGTTCTTTTTCGTGCAATTCCGACAATCCATTAGTGAAATTATTTTCTACCCACTCGGGGTATTTTTTTACCATATCGTGGTTGCCGTAAATCAGGTACAGCCGCTTTTTCTGATAGAATTTCGACATTATATTAAAAATATTGGCGTTTACCGCCGATATCAGCTCAAATGAGGAGTTTTCCCAGAGTTCGTCGCCGTCCCCCAATTCGATATATGTATATCCGTTGTTGTAATAGTACGAAAGCGCGGTGTGCATAATGTTCTGATTGTGTATGAAGTCGTCGGCAAAACTTCCGTCGCCCCTGTGGCAATCACTCATAATCACTATTTTTGACGAACTGTCAAAACCGACAGTAAGCGCGTTGTCAAACACGCCCGAAATGATACTTTCCATACAATTCACCCCATTTTGCTCCTTGTACATATCTCTTGTTTGTAGTAAAATTATAAAAATAAGGAGTTGTGTTGATGTATAAGTCCGGGTTCGGGAATCACATATCGTTTCATATGCCCGGACACAAGGGCAAAAAATTTTTCCCCGACGACTTGACAAAATTCGACACGACCGAAATTGACGGAACGGACAATCTTTACGCGCCGCGCGGGATAATTCAGGCGGCGCAGGAACACGCGGCGGAGGTTTACGGCGCGGGACACACGATTTTTTTAACGAACGGCGCGACGGCGGGGATTGTTTCGGCGATTCTGGCGTTGTCGGACGAACGCGGCGTTATCATTGTTGCGCGCAACTGCCACAAAAGCGTGTTTTCGGGAATTATACTTTCGGGGGCGTACCCGTTTTATGTGTACCCCAAAATGTACGGCGACTTTGCGGGGAGCGTCGCTCCTCTTGACATTGAGCAGGCGATACTTAAAAATAAAGACAAGAGGATATCCGCCGTCGCGCTGACCTCCCCGACTTATGAGGGGATTACCTCGGACATCAAAAAAATCCTTGAAATCACGAACAGGTACGGAATCCCGCTCATAGTGGACGAGGCACACGGAGCGCATTTTCCGTTTTCTCCTGATTTTCCGCAAAATTCGGCGGCTGTCGGCGCGGATATCGTTATAAATAGTATGCATAAAACCCTTCCCGTATTCGGGCAATCCGCGCTTTTGCACATAAACGCCCCGAAGCTTGTCCCGAAAATAATGGCTTGTTTGGAGCTGACCCAGACAAGCAGTCCGTCCTATCTCCTTATGTGTGCAATGGATAAGTTTTTTGAGGATTACAAAGCGTATGATTTCGGCGAATATTCGCGAAATCTGCAAGACACACGCGCTGTGCTTAAAGAATGTAAAAATATAAGATTGCTGGAGAACGACGACCTTTCGCGGTTAGTATTTTTAGCCAAAGATATGGGTAATTTTGGAAATACCTTGCGGGATAAATATAATGTCGAAATTGAGGGCAGTTTTGACGGACATGCAATCGCGATTTCGACAATATCCGACAGTATTGAAGATTTGCGGACGCTTCAAAACGCCGTTCTTGAAACGGATAGACTGTACGCGCCGAAGGAACAAAAAACAGCCGAATACGCAAGAACAGATACGGTAATCTCCCCGCGCAAGGCGTTTTTCGGCAAAAGGCGCGTTGTACCGATTGAACACGCGGCGGGCGAAATCTGCGCCGAAAATATTATGCTCTGCCCGCCCGCAATCCCGATTATAGCGGCGGGAGAAATCATTACCGAAAGTATTATCGCGAACATACCCCCGATTTTGAGGGAAATCAATGTAACGGAGGAAAAATATGTCAAATGAACGGCTTTACTACAAGGAACTTCTGGCAAGGCTTGACGGGTTAGGCGTGTATAGAAATATACTGAAAGACCCTGTTTTGGATTCGCTTTACAACATTGCGCTGTTGTACAACGGCAACGAAATGTCCGAACATAACGTACAGGATATGTACAATAAGTTCTTGGTTTCGCTTATCTCGTTCGCGGAAAAAAACGGCATAAGCGGGAACATTTTTAAGAGGTATTTAATATCGTTGTTTTTGTCGGACGAGAACGTATTTTCCCTCGCTTGCGAAAGAGTAAAAAAAATTGATACGCTTAAAGGCACGACGCTTTATTCTCTGGCGCTTGCGGACATTGCTATACTTCACTATCTGATAAAATTCGACATAAAACGAATCTCAAAGGATACGGGTTCGCGTGAGAATATAATGGAATACAAGCCGACAGAACCGCGGGGCGGCGAAGACGATTCCATACAGTCAATCGCGGAGGCGACGGACGACGACGAGATTATGTCCGTTCTTTTGTGGCACTATGAGAACGTCGGCGTGGGCGTTATCGGCAAAAACCGTATGCTTAGATATGACGGAAAAAAACTTGTAGGCGCGGTGAATTACGATAAAATCAAGTTCTCGCAGTTAATCGGATACGAGGAACAGAAAAAAATGCTCCGAAACAACACAGAGGCGTTTTTGGGCAACTACCCCGCGAACAACCTGCTCCTTGTCGGGGCGCGGGGGACGGGTAAATCCTCGTGCGTCAAGGCGTTGGCGAACGAGTACCACGGCAAGGGCTTGCGCGTCGTCGAAATCAACAAAAGCCAGCTGGGCGACCTGCCTGAACTTATGCGGCTTCTTAAGGACAGGCGGAAAAAGTTTATCCTGTTTATAGACGATTTGTCCTTTGAGGCGGCGGAGACGGAGTTCAAGTATATGAAATCCCTGCTGGAGGGCGGCGTTGAGGCGCGTCCCGACAACGTTCTCTTCGTTGCCACGAGCAACCGCCGTCACATAATCTCTGAAAAATGGAGCGACAAGGACGGCGCGGTTTTGGGGGACGACCTCCACAACACCGACACCACAAACGAAAAACTCTCCCTAGGCGACAGATTCGGGATAACCGTCACCTTTACAAAACCGACAAAGGAGCAGTATCTGGAAATCGTTCTCGCAATCGCGAAAGAGTGCAAACTGCAAGTCCCCGAGGATTCCCTAAAAGCGGAAGCCCTTCGCTGGGAACTCCAGCAGAAAGGCTTCTCGGGACGCACGGCGCGTCAGTTTATAAACAGCATTATGTGGGAACTCAGCAAATAACTATTTCGCGGGTTTTTTAAACTTAGATTTCATATACTCAAAAAAACTCTGCTGTTTTGCGTCGGTTTTGACTCCGACGATATCGGCGATATAAATCCCGGCAATTCCCGCTTTGATTTTTTTCTTAAGGGGGATTGCCGTAAACACGGCTTTATCACACATAAGCGTCACTATCTGCGGACCGATTTTTGCCTGAACGAAATACATTTTGATTAACTTTGTTCGTTTGGGCATCTGGTCGGTGACGGCTTTCGGCAAATTTACCGCGGACGCCTTGCAGTGTTTCTTGTCGATTACGAAAATGTCCATAACCTGACGCGTTTTCTGTATAATCTCGTTCTGTTCGTCCATCTTCTTGAGTGCGTATCGGTTCAAAAAGAATAACGCGCCAAATAAAACAACCGTGATTATAAATATAAGTAAAATTATATCTGTAACGCCCATAAAGATTCCCCTCCGTTTTCGTGAATTTCAAGAACTCCGTTATAATTTTATCATACTTACACTAATAATGAAAGGGGATACCCAAAAATGTCAGGACATTCCAAGTTTTCAAATATCAAGCACAGAAAAGAAAAGAACGACGCCGCGAAAGGACGCGTCTTTACAAGGCTCGGGCGCGAGATTGCCGTCGCCGTCAAGGCGGGCGGGAGCGACCCCGCGACAAACAACCGCCTCAAGGACATTGTGCTTAAGGCGAAGTCGAGCAATATGCCGAACGACACAATCGACAGGAGCATAAAAAAGGCGGCGGGCGACCTTTCGGCGGTGAATTACGAGAACATCACCTACGAGGGGTACGGGCCAAGCGGCGTCGCCGTGATTGTCGAGGTTTTGACGGACAACCGCAACCGCGCCGCCGCGAACGTGCGAAACGCGTTCACGAAAGGCGGCGGGAATATGGGGCAAAGCGGGTGCGTTTCGTTTATGTTTGACGAAAAAGGGTTTATTATGGCGGAAACGGACTGCGGGGCAAACGAGGACGAAATCACCGAAATCGTCATAGAGGCGGGGGCGGAGGACATTGTCGTCTCTGCGGACGGGTATGAAATCACGACCTCTCCAGAGGATTTTTCCGCCGTGTGCGACGCTCTCGCCTCAAAAAAAATCATTATGATTTCCGCCGAGATTACCAAGATTCCCCAAAATTACACGGAGCTTACCTCTCCCGACGATTTGAAAAAAATGCAGAAAATGCTTGACCTCCTTGACGACGAGGACGACGTGCAGAATGTGTACCATAACTGGGACGAATAGTCCGAAGAAGGTGGCGAAATGGCGGAATTTGCGGCTCTAGGCGGC
>BNUF01000150.1 GCA_025997155.1 Clostridia bacterium | reverse complement strand
GCCGTGCAAGGTTCATAAATTATGAAATTTAACAACAATAAAATCTTTTTCGCGCATACAGTGTTCGAGACTTTATATTTGTACTTCCCGTTTTTGAGGATAATAAAACAGGTCTTGTATTAAGTCTGTAAACAGGCAATTGAAAATTCTAACATTTCCAATATCAAGCAATTCTGTCTCGACATTAGGAACTATATGACAAATTATATCTGAATCCAATTTTATAAAATTTAGCGAACTAAAAGACTGGTCAAGTTTATTAATTTCTTCAATAAAAAATCTCGTATCATCAATAACCGAAAACTTCAAACAGTCTTTGATTTTCAAAGTTTCTACAACACAAATGTAATAACATTTCGACAACAAACTCACATATACATCTAAATCAAATCTTTTACCGTTTAGCGCAAATAATAAATCTTCATCGTCATCTAAAATTGGTTGATTTTTATGCAATAACACTGAATAACTTACACCAGGGTAGTAATCGTTGTTTAATTTAGTGATATGATAGTTAGAAAACACTCTTTTAAGGCAATCATAAGATTTTATAGAAACTTGGTATCTCATATTTTTATCTTTAACTATTTTATTTAAGCGCAAATGTTCGACCGAATTTCTGTAAGACTGGCTATCAAATTCACAATTTTGCGGATAATAGTTATAGATTAATTTGAACAATTCATTTTGTGTGATAATAATCAACTCCAAGAAACACATCCTTCGAATATCACGTTACCAGATTTCTGATGTCAAACATTTAATAATCTACCACAGCGAACGAATGGTATTCACCACTGAACCAATTCCCCCAAAGATTCAGAATGCTTTTGTATTATAAACATAGACAGCATCTCACCATCAGAAACCAATCTTATAATAGCATCACCACAATCCATTTTGTTGTATAAATTTATAAAATTAAAAATAGTAAATGTCGTTGAATATTTTTCAGCATCTTCTAATATTAAATTATAAAATTTTACAGTTTCCTCATTGCTTGTTAAATTATCATTTGAAGACACATAAATAAAGCTATTTGATTTGTTAGTACACAAAATACGCAAGGCTTTACTTAGTATAAAAACCTTAAATTTTGCCATACCGCAATAAGTCGACTCACCTTTAAATGGTACTTTGTATTCATAGCCTAAATTAAAATCGTCAAGAGAATCTTCTTTAAAATTTTTCCAAACTTTAAAATAATCCCTTATGTTTTTGCTACGAGAGAAATCCGTATATAACATACAAAGATACATATTACATACTTCTGAAAACACCATGTTTTTGAGTACACTTTCGAATTCGGTAGCAGATTTTAAAACAAAGTCATTTGCATTTTCAAAATCCCAGATAAAACCCTCGAAAATTCTTATGGAAATATTTGGTAATGCGTCGAAACTCTTTCTATAGTCATTCTCTAGACCATAGAAATAATCAAATATATTTTCGTGCGTCGTAGACTTAATCAAGGCTATTACCACCTTACATTAGTGCAGTATTTATGGTGATTAAATCCCATGCCTTATTCAAAATACGACCATAAATTTTACTATCGATATAGATTTGAAATCCCTGCAATATTACGGTTTTTAAAATATGTGAGCATCGAGTTGAGAATTAAGCTATGTAAAGTCCACATAACACACAACCTTATTTTTATGCCAATAAAGTTGTGTGTTACATGACATCGGTATTAATGCATATTATAAAATTCCATAACAACTATGGCAAGCTCTTTAGAAAGCCGAGTTTTGATAGCCTTTACCATTATACATATAATGATTATCCAAAGTATCATTAAAGAGGTTTCCTATGTTTTGGCTCGGATCATCTATATAGGTATGTCCTAGATGTTCGCGTATCACTTTGCCATCCGAAAAAGTATAATCTGTGCCTGGTATTAGCTCATTATTCTTGTTCCTTGCGTGTTTTTGACTTATAGGGCTCTGAGAAGTTGGGATTCCACTTGCCCTTTTGGCTTCTCTATACGCACCATTCCTACCCGAACCTTCTGGTGTATTATTTGTCGGGTAAGTGTTATGCACAAGAAGTCCGATATCGCCAACGAAGTATGAGTGATAACCTTCAACCTCAAGGTTATATACAACTGATTCAGCAAATCATTCAAGCAATATGCCAGTAACAACACCCGCCGTGCCGTCGAGGGAGTAAATCTCGTCTCCAACTTTAAGGTCACCAGCCGCTACCCAACCTTTTCCTTCTACATAGAACAGGTGGTTTGTCGTAGTATCTACATCGCCGTCTGTAGTTTGAAGGTGCAGTATTTTGTCGTTTTGTTTAACGAAGACCTGCGTAACTTCTTTAAGGGAAAGAGTGTCAGTTTCGGTGTCGTATGCCCAAACCTTGTCGCCGATTTGTATCTCGTCTATACGTTAATCAATAACTCCACCCCAAGAAAAAATGGAAAAATTAATATCAAGACCTAAATCTGCTACTTTCTTCAAAGCGATACTTGAAAAATCAAAAGAGATTTGCGAAAAATCTGATTGCAAATAAACAGAAATATATAGATTCTCCGATATAGCTCTAAGTTTCGGGAAATCAATACTACAGATACATTCATATAGCTGAAGTAATGCATCCTCAATCTCATTCTCATATTTTACACAAAACCACCAAGTATTAGTCTTTAATTTATCTTCTATCCCGCGCCTACTTTTCTTATTTGGAAGCAATCCCGTTATTTCGTTTACTAACGAAAAGTCCAAATTATTAGATTGAACGATTAGCGCACACCAACCACCGAAATCACTAATCACGCCAAGATTTCACCTCTTTTGCATAATTCATAAGTTCTTGAAATGAAAAATTAGTATCATTTCTCTTTCCACTTTGTTTTTTTAAATCCTCAATATAGTCTCCAAATATTCTCCTTTCATCTTCATCTAACCCCGTTTTACGAGCTGCATCTTCTACTTGTTGTAAATCACGCTTGCATGCATTGTGGACAAGCAAACCGATATCGCCAACGAAGTATGAGTGATAACCTTCAACCTCAAGATTATACACCTTAACTGGTTCAACAAACCATTCAAGCAATATGCCAGTAACACCACCCGCCGTGCCGTCAAGGGAGTAAATCTCGTCTCCAACTTTAAGGTCGCCAGCCACTACCCAACCTTTTCCCCCTACATAGAACGGGTGGTTTGTCGTAGTATCTACATCGCCGTCTGTAGTTTGAAGGTGCAGTATTTTGTCGTTTTGTTTAACGAATACCTGCGTAACTTCTTTAAGGGAAAGAGTGTCGGTTTCGGTGTCGTATGCCCAAACCTTGTCGCCGATTTGTATCTCGTCTATACGTTTGTATCCGTCTGCAGTTGCGATTAGTGTGTCGCCGTCAAAGCAAGACTCGATATATGACTATGTTAAACTCTCAAAGCCTTTAGAATACCTCTCGTCATCTTTATTCAAGGTATATTCCGCGATTGTAAAACTTTCACGAGAACATTTGTTGAACCCCTCTAATTTATGATATCGGTCTATTGCCTTTTCAGCATTTTCCACAGAACTATATATACCTAACCATTTAATATCAATATAGCTTGTATCATATTTAGTTGAGTAATAAGTGTGTTTATGAGAAAGATGATATACTTCCGCGTTACTTGGTTCATAATGCATATATTACACCCTTTTACATGATGTTGATTAACTTCTAAGTTTCAAAAAATTCTCCGCAGGATACGAACCCGTCTAACCAACACGCGTCTTTATCGACAACATATTTATCAATCACAAAACAATCCCTACTGTGTTCATTAAAACCTTTCAGACAAAAATGTCGTTCCAATGAATCTTCGGCGGCCTGTTTTGAACTGTAAATTCCGATGAGCCTAATATCATCTTCAAAATCGATACCATATTCATACGCATGGCTTAGGTCATATACAACCTTATTATCAAAATCACTCAAAGGACCTATCACCCCATTTTTTAATTTTATTGTAATCCGAACCAGGACCTGTGTCGTAGTTTCCTTTTCCATACCTTTCATCGCATAGTCTCTTTGCAAAATCTTTACCACTTTCGCCTTTATATGGTCTCTCCCCTAAATTCTTTGCCCACGAAGGAGCGTCTGTGGATTTTTCTTTTCCGCTTCCAGATTTTGACTTTTTGTATTCTCTGTTGTCTTTGTTTTCTGGTGGATTGGGTTTTTGAACAGCTTCCAGAGATTCCTGTTGTTCTGAGGCACCAGTCGAGTTACCTGTTGTTGATTCTCCTGATTTCTTTGCTTGGATTATCTGAGTTTCTCCAGGCGAAGCTGCGACCATCATATAGTATATCAAATAATCGAACAAGCTTGGTGAAGTTAAGGTGCCGTCCAAGAAACCGTCCGCAATATTTTGTTGGTGCACTATTAAAACATAATATCCCGTTGGTATTACTACACTACCCGCCAAAAGTGCAGTGCGAACTTTATTTAATATGAAATAAGCCCTTGATTGCACCATTCCATCCAATATTCCCGAAATAGCCGAACTTGCGGACAGGTCGCCAAGTGAAAACAAACCAGTCGGGTCGGTGTAAGTTATCGGGTTGGCGTTAGCGTAGAGATACTTGTGTAAGCTTATCGGGTCTTGCAGATTTCCCGAATAAGGATCCATGCTTATGAACACGCCTGTTTTGGGGTTCATATATCTTGCGCGGAGGTAGTATAAGTCTGTGTTACGGTCGAGTTGTTCGCCCGCGTAGAGATAGTTGTTGTCGGTGTTGCCTGTTTGTGATGTCAGGTTACCGAACGCGTCATAGTTATATGTGTCGGTCACGTTGCCTTGTTCATCCGTCAATACGCGAACGTCGCCGTGTCCGTCATATAAATAATAAATATTGCCGCCCGTGTCCTTATGATACGCGCTTATTAACCATCGCTACGAGTATATAAGGTTTGCGATGTGCCGCTGTGAGTAACTTCCGCTAAAACTTGCGAAAGGCTGCCGTTTGTGCTTACAAGATAGTAAATGCCGTTAGTTCCGTCGTTTTCGTTTATCTTCGATATGCGGTTACCTAAAGCGTCATACCCATATTCCTCAACAAAGACATTTTGCCCGCTGTTGCCAGTTGCGCGAACAAGTTGGTTTTGTCCGTTGAAAGTATACGAAAGGGAACTTGCCCCGTCGTTTTGAGATATTAAGTTGCCGTTTTTGTCATATGCATACGCAACGGATTTACCAAGGTCTTCGGTGTTTTCTCCAATCAGTTGATTAAGCGCGTTATAGGTGTAGATAGTTTCCACGCCGTCCGCAATTTTGCTTATCCTGTTGCTTGCCGAATCATAAGCGTAAGTGGTGGTAGTCGTACTGCTGTTTGTTTTTCCTGCCGCTTTCGTAAGCTTTTCCTGTGTTAAACGATAGAGTTTATCATAGGTATATCTGATTTCGCGAGGATAATTGGCTGCCGTTGACGCATTATCGCCGAGCGGAGAATATGTTTCATTGGCGAACAGACGTTCGCCTGCCTTACCTAAAGTGTAATCGTACTGTGAGATTATGGTGCCATTGCCGTCTTTGATTACTTCTCTTGTCAGACGATTAAGCAAGTCATACTCATAAGTCATTTCCGCGCCGTTTGAGTATCTTGCGACGGTACGGTTGCCGTTAGCGTCGTATTCATACACAGTTGCGCTGCCGTCGTGAGCTATAACGCGTGTTACACGGTCGAGAGCGTCATACTGGTATCGCGTTTCACCGTAATTAGTAAGCACAGCGGTTACGCGCTCCGCGTCGTCATATGAGTAACGTATATACTTGCCTGAATGATTTTCTTCAGTGATACGATTATTGAAGTCGTAACTATAACTTATTATATCATTATCCGTATACGCTGTCAATATCAGACCATCGTCTGTGTAAGTATAGTTTGTCGTTTCGCCGTTTGCGGACTTACTTAATAAATTTTCGTTATTGCTACCATAAGCGTAAGTCGTAACATTGCCGTTGTAATCTGTCGTTTGCGTAAGAACCCGTGTTCAAAAACGTCTTAAAAGTGTTGATAAATTAGAGATTATAGCCATATTTTCAGAAGATGTTTTGGATATTTCATAGTCTTTTGATAATCGTCTGGAGTTGTTCATCCAAGCAA
>BNUF01000149.1 GCA_025997155.1 Clostridia bacterium | reverse complement strand
GAGCTTGCCGACACTCTACGCGAGATTGCGGCGGACAGATATCCCAACGGGTTTAACAAGGACGGCGTAGGCATCAAGATAAACCAAAAGACGGGAATGGTTATCGTGTTTAGCGACGACGGGCAGACGTTGCAACTGAACGAACACGGTGAGTTGGAGATGGTTTACACTTTGCCGACAAGTGAAACCTTCCGCACGGCGGAGGAGTTGAGAGACTTGTATTTTGATTCGCCTGCCAGCTTTAGCCCGGAGGATATTGCGTTCTTGGTTGAAAATGGGATTATCGAGTTGTCGGAAGCGAATGACGACAGTGAGGAGATGGACGAGGAATGATAGTAAAGGTTTCAATAACTGAGATTAGGAATCGTGTTGTTGAGGTTGAGGCGGAGTCAGAGGAATCGGCTTTGGAAACGGTGTCGGACAGATATTATCAGGGCGGGATAGATTTGACCAATGACGATTGGATTGGTGCAACGTTCGACATCGAAGAAGAGGAGGAGGAGAGTTAGGCTGTGGGCGAATTTGACGATTACATGAAAAACGATGAAGCGGAGAACGGTTCTGATTATAAAGACTATGGCGGGTATGAAGGTTATGAGGCTCACGTTGCGGAATGTGTGTTGAGAGTGGCGTTTGCGGATTGGATAGAAAACAGAGTGGTGTTTCCAGTTAAGAGCGACCCGATTACAGAAATTGTCGTCATCGTGAATATGTTCAAGCAGTGGTGTGCGTCGAACAATTCGTTGGCATATGACCTCATAACCAGCAAAGGAAAGTTTGAGATTGAGGGTGGTCGTTTGCACTTTAGGTTGAGTAGAGAGTGGCGAGTGTTTGTTGAGGAATTGAGCAAGGCAAGGTGAGGAGGCAATTATGGCTGGACTTGAAGAGTATCGAGAAACTCGAACGTGAGGGCAAGGTGTCAGCGGTTTGTGCATATGCGCTATTAACATTGACAGCAACGTTGGTTGAGTTGATTAAGGAACAGCGTGGGCGGGGAAGTGGTGGGTGAGATTGCGAAGACTTTAGATTCCGCGGGTATGAGTTTGTGAAAGAGTTTGTGGAGGAATAAAACGAGCGGGTTGGGGTTTAACCCATTCCCTTACATAGCAGTTTTTGTCAGGCACGAAACTTGCATTTGCACATAGCACTGTGAATTTATTGCGAGTTTGGGAGGAGCAAAGATTATGGGAGAGTTTGAAGATTGTTCGACAGAACAAGGGAATCCAACTGAATGCGACCGCTCAGATTCCGAGAACGACGCCAAAGAAGAAATCGAGAACACGAATTCGGAAAGGGATTGCAGGAGAGATTGTTTTGCGGATGTTTAGGAACATTCAGCCTAAATGACATATTGCGGGATTGGCTCAACCCTTGTACATAGAAAGGAACGAGAATATGGTTAACAATAAGCTTTTGATTATGACACTCGGGAGTAAGTATGAGTCGAGTGAGTGCATTGGTTACGTTGAACGTAAGCCCGACGGATTTATCCAGTGTTTGAACGGCGAGATTACGGAACACTCTTCGCTGCCTCGTATTATGCAAGATATTGCGCCAGAACCCACGCAGTTCCCGGCGGCAAATTTGGTGTTGGATTATTACAAGATGTCGCGTATTGACGTGTGGGAATATTTTCAGAAGAGTAACGGGTTTAAGAGCTGCCGCGACGTGTGGTTTATGTCTGAACCCATTGGGGAAGTGTGGGTGCCGTTGGGGTTTGGCGCAAAGCGGTTTAGAGATTGGGGAATGATTTGCCGGATAGGAGATAAATTCAAGGTACAGATGAATGGGTTTATAAATGTGAATCGGCACAGCTTTCCTGTTTTCCCATACTGTATAGCTCCTTACTTGCGAAAGGACGAACACTCACGGTTTAGTACGGATACGGGGTTTATTTATGATTTGGGGGATTATCCCGCTGTTCATGGTTTGATGGGGCGTGCGATAATTGACTTTGGTACGCCTTAATTGGCGGGAAGTTTAGACCCCTTTACATAGCAAGGTTTTGGAGAGAAATGATTTTTTGTTAGTACCTATTGAATTTGTTGGAAAAAGATGATACAATAAGTTTAGCATAAACAGAAAGGCGTAATGTTGTGGCTAAACTTCTGTATCAAGGACATGGTAGTTATCGTATTATGACGTGGGACGGTAGGGTGATTTACGTTGACCCGTATGCGGGGAAAGGTTATGACCTGCCTGCGGACTGTGTTTTAGTGACGCACCAACACCATGACCATAATCAAGTAAAGCTGATCACGCAAAAGCCGAATTGTCGTGTCATAACGAATGTGGAAGCACTTGAGGGCGGTAAACATAATTCGTTCTCGTTTGACGGGATTGAGATTGAGGCCGTTGAGGCAAAGAGTCTGTTTCATAGTCCGAAGAAGTGTGTAGGGTATGTTATTGCCGTGGACGGCGTTAAGATTTACGCCTCTGGTGATACCTCGAAAACCGAGCAGATGAGCGCCTTTGCGGAGAAAGAAATTGATTACGCCTTGTTCCCGTGTGGCGGAGCACTTATGAGTTTGAAGGAAGCGGCGGAATGTGCGAGAATTGTTAAGGCGAAGCACAATATCCCTATTCACATTAAGCCAGGCGCATTGTTCGACAAGAAACGATCGGAGAGGTTTGACGCACCGAATCGTTTGATAGTTGAGCCAGGGGAAGAGGTTGAACTATGACGACCACTGACCTTAAAAAGATACCGGGAATCGGAAAGAATATGGAGCAACACCTGCGCGACATTGGCTACACCTCGGTTGAATCTCTTGTGGGACAAGACCCTGAAGAAATGTATGCCAAGAATAATCTTCACAAAGGGTTTACCGATGACCGCTGTGTGTTGTATGTTTTTAGGTGTGCCGTGTATTTTGCGGAAACGCCCGAAGCGGAACGCGAACCCGATAAACTGAAATGGTGGAACTGGAAAGACTGAAATGTGTGTTGAGGAATTTTAATGCGATTGGCAAAGGGCTTAATAGACAAGAAAAGTAGAGTTAGTTTATTATTGTTGAAAAATGGAACTTTAAGTGTGTGGAGGATTTTGAATGAGTGACTTTTTAGAACTGTGTGAACTTCGTCAAAGCTGCCGTAAATTTGCGGATAAATCAGTTGAACACGAAAAGCTTGTGAAGTGCGTGGAAGCCGCGCGTCTTGCGCCGTCCGCATGTAATTCCGAGCCGTGGAGCTTTGTGGTTGTGGAAACTCCTGAAATAGTGAGCAAGGTTGCAAAGACTGGACAACCGAATGGAATGAATCAGTATTTGTCAGGAGCAAAAGCGTTTATCATTGTTTTAGAAGAACACGCCGTTTTGATGCAACCCTTGCGGGGCATGCTTGACAGCCAGTATTTTGCAAAGGGAGATTTAGGCGCGGCGACGGAACATATCTGCCTTGAAGCGGAGTCGCTTGGACTGGGTAGTTTAATTGTTGGCGTGTATGATAGACCCGCTTTGCGCGAACTGTTTGATATTCCCGCGGAGAAACAATTTGGCGCGTTGATTGCGATTGGCTATTCAGAGGATGCTCCTCGAAAAAAGCAACGTAAGTCTTTGGACGAGATTGTGAAATATTATTGAGAGGATTCCCGTTATGCCAAAAGAAATCAAAACAGATAAAGCTCCGGCGGCAATAGGTCCATACTCACAGGCGATTTGTGTCGGCGGGTTTTTGTACTTGTCGGGACAAATACCGATTGTACCCGAAACAGGAGAGTTGCTTAGCGGCGATATTGCCTCACAGACAGAGCAGGTTATACGGAATATTGAGGCGGTTCTGCTTGAAGGCGGAAGCAATTTTGACAACGTGATTAAGACGACTTGTTTCTTGCAGGACATCGGCGACTTTACCGAGTTTAACAAGGTGTATGCTAAACATTTTGTAAGTAAACCCGTACGTTCTTGTGTAGCGGTTGCGGCTTTACCCAAAGGCGCACTTGTTGAGATAGAGGTTATTGCGGTAGTAAAATAAGGTAATGAGGATTTGAGTTTTGAGCTGAGGCGGAGATGTTTAGTATTTTGATTGACGCGGACGGTTGTCCAGTTGTGGATATTACGATAAGAGTCGCCAAACAGTTTGGCGTGGAGTGCGTGATTTTGTGCGACACCTCGCACATTTTTGAAAAGGACGGAGTCCGCACTGTTATGGTGTCAAAAGGCGCGGACAGCGTGGATTTCGTCTTGGTGAATATGGCGAAGAAAGGCGACATTGTGGTGACGCAAGATTACGCCCTTGCTGCAATGTGTTTAGCTCGACAAGCGACGGTAATAAATCAAGACGGATTGGTTTATGACGACAGCAATATTGACTCGCTGTTGTTGCAACGACATACAGCAAAGAAAATCCGTAACGCGGGCGGTAGGGTTAGGGGTAACGCTAAGCGGAAACCTACACAAGACGTGTCGTTTGAAGCAGAATTGAGAAAACTATTACATAACAAGAATATGTAGGTGGGTAGCGTTTAGCCCCGCCTATTTTTGTGCGGGGAATGCCAGCAAGGACGTTTGCAAAGAGACGGAGGAAACTAATCTATGAGTCACTTTTCGGTACTGGTTATAACATCAGAGAAAAACAATTATGCGGAGGCTTTAGCTCCGTTTGACAATACCTTGGAATTTCCGCGATACATTGAAGCAACAAGAGAGCAACTTATCGCCAAGAAGAAAAACTGGTTCAGAGAGTATACGGAAGATGCCGACGGCGCGTATCAAACTTGGTTGAGAAATCCCGCAGAGTATGAGTCAAAACGCGGCGTTAGCGCAAACCACATTGATTTTTTGAGAAACGCTATTCCGCAAATGATGGATTACTCTGATGATGAGTGGTATAATGAGGCGATACGATTTTACGATGAGTATGAAATCGGCGAGAATGGTGAGGTTTACAGCACCTGCAATCCAAACGGGCATTGGTCGTGGTATGTTGTTGGAGGTAGGTTTAGCGGAGGGCTAACGACGGCTGTCGGTTCTGTTAATTGTACGCAACTTAAGGATGTTCTGAATATTGAAGATGTTTCTGGATATACATATATCACTAAGGAGGGTGAATGGTTTGCGTGCGGCAAGGTGCTTGCTTTCGGATTCGGCACAGAGACTGAAGAATCAGTTGAGCAGTACGATGTAGGGTTTAGGGAATATCTGAAAACCTGTACTTCCGACGATTGGCTTACTGTGGTGGACTGTCACAATTAGGAAATGGGGAGTTGGCATGACTTACGTTATTTCGGATATCCACGGAAGATTGAGAATGTTTGAGTCGGTGTTGGGGAAGATAAGCCTGTCGCCCTCCGACAAACTTATTATTAACGGTGATATGATAGACCGCGGAGAGGACTCGCTCGGCGTTGTCAGGTTGGTTAGGTCATTGCCGAATACAACCGTGTTGATTGGAAATCACGAGAGTATGATGATTGACTTTCACAAGGGGCGGGGTATGGATTGGGTAAGTTCGCGAAATGGCGGACGCGAAACAATTCAGCAACTGTCGAGTTTATCGGATGGCGAGATTGCGGAATTGCTTGTGTATTTCGGCTTTCTCCCATACTTTGTGATGTTGCCTGAATATAACTGTATGGTGATTCACGCGGGGATAAGCCCCAACACAAACTTTGAAAATCCTACAACATATGATTATTCTCAATTTGTTTGGATACGCAATGCGTTTATTAAACGGAAAACTAATCGCGGGTTTGTGACGATTTTCGGTCATACAGTAACTGGCTTACTGCACAATGACAAATCGTTTGGGATATGGTTAGACGAAGAGAATGAAGATAAGGTTTGCATCGACTGTGGCGCGGCATATGCGGATACACACGATACTCGTTTAGCGGCGTTAAGGTTGGACGATGGACAGGTGTTTTACTCCGACGAATATACCGACAAGTATGGTAACAACATTAGCGAGTTTCTGCGAAAGAAACCAACGATTGTTGGGTAAAGTGCAAGTTTGGCGAGTTGCACGAAACTGATTAGGACTTTTAGTTTGGTTTAGAAAAGACCAGCTATTAAAAGTCAATAGGTAACTTAAAAAAATTTTAGTAAAAAAGCAAAAACCACAGAAATGAAAAAATAACACGAAAAAAAGACCTAATGACATAGAAAAGGCGAGTGACAAAATG
>BNUF01000148.1 GCA_025997155.1 Clostridia bacterium | reverse complement strand
GCGTTGCCTAAAAATTCTCGTTTCCAATTTCCCAGTTGCTTGGGCGAAATGTTTTCCCGAGCTCCAATCTCTGAAATAGTATTCTTTTCACTTAAAATCTCTACTGCTATTTTTGCTTTGAATTCAGCTGTGAATGTTCTTTGTGATGACACTGAGTCTTGAACTCCTTTCTTTTTTTAGCTTATTCTATCACAAGTCCATTCTATTTTGATTTTTTTTGTCTGAATCTCAGCAACCATTATAATCAAGATTCCTAACAGTTTTCCGAATCACTTGTCACTACAAAACACAAAAGTCACATCACTACCACTCAACAAACAGCGGCAACAATGTGACCTCATCAATTTCATAGAAATATTAGAAATTTGTTCGCTCACGAGAGATGAATCGTTCAGACGATAACTAAAGCCACTCAAGGCTTACTCTTTCGGAGCGTCAACAGTTTCTCCTATTTTCCGTCCACCTGCAAGAGCCTTAGCCGCATAATAGGCGGCATCTCGTTTGTAATCACTGTTCCAACGGTTTGCCATGATATAATCAAACACTATTGCGCCTGCATGTTCACAAAAGCGTTCCATTTGTTGCAACGTGGTTAACATACCTCTGCCACTGCCGCCAGGTGAAGCAACGAGTAACACTGGTTTACCCGCAAGTATCCCTTTTTGGTTCACCGAAAGCCTTTTTCGACGATGCTAAAACGGGGACTGATTTTGACCGTAAGGGCTTTCAAGATATGTACGCCGACGCAAAAGCTGGAAAGATTGACCTAATCATAATAAAAGACACCTCAAGATTTGGCAGAAATTGGGGGCAAAGTGGTGTCTATTTCGAAAAAATCGAAGAAATGGGCATTCGGTTTATCTCAATTCAGGAGGGTATCGACACGGTAGACCCCAAATGCCCCGCCCTGAAGATGCTTCCGTTTTATTTCGTCTTTAACGAGTGGCACAGTCAAACTACAAGCGAAAAAATTAAAGCCGTTTTTCATCAAATGGCACTTGACGGCAAACATCACGCTCCGTTCGCTCCGTATGGTTATCTAAAAAGTCCCGACAATAAGCATAAACTAATTATCGACCCCTATTCTTCAGAAGTTGTCAAACGGATTTATGAAATGCGCTTGCAGAAAAAATCTTACGGGGCGATAATCTTAGTCTTGAACTCCGAAGGAATTTTATCTCCGAGTGCGTATTCAGTTCAAACACAAGGCAATTCTACCAATAAGGTAAGCAGAAACGGCAAATGGCGCAGCGACAGTTTGAATCGCCTATTTCAAAACGTTGTCTATAAAGGTGATACCGTGAACGAGAAACAGATTGTCACAAGTTACAAAAACCACAAACAAATATTACAACCCCAATCCGAATGGATTATCGCGGAAAATACTCACGAACCAATTGTCAGCCACGAAGATTGGCAAAAATGTTTTGAAATGACGAATAACTTGGGGCGGGTTCGGCGAACGAAAGAAAACAAAATTTTACCGTTTGCAGGTCTTTTGGTGTGTGCTGACTGCGGTTATAAACTGCGCCAAGGTAACAGTTATCATACGAATATATTGGGTGAAAAAAGACGGTACAACAATTATAATTGCTCAACTTACGCGACTACCGGAAAAAGTGAATGCGCATCGCGCTACATCACTGAAAAAAACCTAATGGAGGCTGTTTGTGCCGACATTCGAGCTAAAACGGAACGAATTATTTGTGATGAAAAATCGGCGCGGGAATACTATCTTAACCGCAAGCTTTACGCTGACAGCACAAGGTTGAAAATCGACGAAAAGTCGTTAAAACAGGCGCAAAAGCGACTTTCGGAACTTGAAAGATTGATACAGGCGGCGTTTGAAAAATCGGTTTTGTCGGACAACAATGATGTTTTCGCGGAATTTACGCAAAAATATAAATCCGAGAAAATGGAGCTTTCGGAGAAAATCAAAGACTTGACAGCAAAAACCGAAAGACACAACCAATCTGTAAGTGATGTTGAAACTTTTATCTCTCTGATGAAAGAATGTGTCAATATTACGGTTTTAGACCGTGCGGCGGCAGTTCAGCTAATTGATAAAATTGTAGTGTCTGCGAAAAGCGTAGACCCGCGAGAGATTGTTATACATTATAATTTTATCGGGCAGATTTAATCTTGTTTATTTTAATCACCGTTTCTTGTCTGGGAAGTCAGGTGACGGGGATTTTTTTGTGGTATTTTTTATGCGTTTATGCGGTTGTCGAGCAGTCAAGGGTAACACAAACAACAAGGGATTTTATATTTTTTGGTGTTTAATTGTCTGTGTTTTCCAGTTAAATATATTTATTTGTCTGTGAAGGTATGTTTTATCCAATGTCGTCAACTTAAGCAAAAGTTAATTTTTTGGTAATTTTAACCACTCAACTAACAAAGTCATTTCTTCAATCAATTTGAGCCTAAAAACCTGGATTTTGCTGAATTAATCTCTTAAGTTGACGACATTGATGTTTATCCCATAAAAATACTTGACATGGTGATTTTTATGCTGCATTATCAATATTGTGCAACTTGGTGACTCTGCTTTTACTTAAAGTCGGCAATATGGGATAAAGGCACGGAAAAATCTGTGATTAACGTTAGTTATTATCTTAGAACCTGTTCAAAATCTTTTTAATATGATATAATTTTCCGTAGGAGGTGTGGTAAAATGCACAATTATCCAAGCGATATAACTCAAGAAGAATTCGAGATAGTACGGAAAGATTTAGAAAAAGCAAAGAAAACCACAAGACCGCGCGAAAAAGATTTGTATGATATTTTTTGTGCAATACTTTACTTGGTAAAAAGTGGTTGTCAATGGAGAAGGTTACCCGCTGATTTCCCAAAGCGCGGTATTGTCCGCTATTATTACGATGTTTGGTCAAAAGAACGTGAAGACGGAACTACGCTACTTTCGGAAGTATTAAAAAAAATTAGTCAAAATAATACGGAACAGAGATTTGCGCAAAGACAAAACGACGTTCGGTAAATTACGCGCAAAGCGTTCAAAACGCCGATACGGCAGAAGAAAAGGGATATGACGCAGGCAAAAAAATGTCTGGAATAAAGCGTCATATCGTTGTTGATACACAAGGTTTACCCCACGCTATCGTAGTTACAACGGCGGACGTTACGGATAGAAAAGGCGCGGTTAAGATGACAGGACTTAACTTGGATAATTTATCTTCTGTGAAAAAATTTCTTGTCGACGGCGGATATTCAGGTGAGAGTTTCGCCAATGAAGTAAAAGCTCTATGCGGTACGCAAGTCGAAGTAGTTAAACGCAAGGAACTGCACACTTTCGTGGTCTTGCCAAAACGTTGGGTCGTAGAACGCACTTTCGGTTGGTTGGATAAAGCCCGCCGACTTTCTAAAAATTATGAGCGTAAAATTCATAATTCTTGCCAAATGATTGTTTTGGCTTTAATTGCTGTTCTTGCGAAAAGATTTTGAACAGGCTCTTAGAAACGGTCTCTAATATTTCTCAGTTTGGAATGGACTTCTCTCCTGATTTTATTATTGGTATAGGAGGTGGTTCTCCTATAGATGCAGCGAAAGCAGCTTCTGTGCTTATTTTTCACAAAAGCACGGATACTGACTTACTCTTTGATAATAGAGGTGATACTCATATAACATTGTTTTTTGTTCCAACTACTGCTGGAAGTGGAAGCGAATCAACCCCATCTTCTATTTTGACAGTTCATACTAGAAAAACTAAACTTTCTATAAAAAGACGTGTTTACTGTGAAAAAGCATTTATTAATTTTCGATATACAATTAGTATGCCATACAATATAACAGTAAGCACAGCTGTTGATGTTTTAACTCATCTTGTTGATGAATATATGTCCGCAAAATCTAATATTTTTGTTGATAAATTAGTTAAAATAGGATTATTAGGATTTTCAGAAATTTTACCAATGATTCAAAATGAAGAATTTAATGAGTGTTTTCGTGAAAAAATAATGATACTTTCTTCAATTGCAGGGATTATAATTGCGAATACAAGAACAACACTTACTCATACAATGAGTTATCCTCTAACATATGGAAAAAAAATTACTCATGGTTTTGCTTGTGGCTTGCTAGCTTATGAATATCTTGTGTTTCATAAAAATAAATACAAAGTTGATGATATAGTTTCCGCCTTAGGGTTTGCCAATATTGTGGAATTAAAGAATTTTCTTAAAAATAGTTGTCCCAATATTGTATGTTCCGAAAAAGAAATTTATGAATACTCTAATATTGTGTTCGAAGATAAGGAACGGCTTTCTATGCACCCTTACGAAGTAAGCTTAATAGTATTGTGAATATGTACAAAAAAAGTCTGTATTATCCATAATTTGCTTAAAATAATGCCCGCGTTTAATTGGAGAATAGTATATGGTAATCGCGCAAAATAATATCAAGAAAACAGAAGAAGTCCTCAATGGCTATGCTGAAGTTTCTTATATAGAGGAGCTTTTTTCAAAAAATGTAGGAGTTTCTTATATTCACCACAAAAACAATCCTGTGTTAATAGGGTCTGACTTTTTGTTGAAAGTTAACACAAGTATTGGAATTTCTGATCCTATTTTTTTAGATGAAGAAATTAGAAAAATCGAAGCTATCAGACAATGTTCAACAGTCTCTGAATATTATCACCCCGATCTCGTTATGGATCATACTAATGTTATTCTAAAAAAACCTATTTGGAGATATTTAGTTGAGATTCTTGATTGTCCGATTGGAACTGTTCCTGTTTATTCAATAGGGAATGAAAAAAGCGGTATCGACAAAATAAAATTACTCGAATTAGTAGAAGAAATGGCTGTGTGCGGGGTTAATTTTATGACTTTTCATCCAACAGCGACACTTGAATTGGCAACATTAGCTAAAAACACGAGAAAAATATCATCTACTTCTTGGGGTGGCTCTTTAGTACTGGAAGATTTACGGATCAATAATAGAGAGAGAAATGTTGTCGCTGACTGCTATTCTGAAATATTGGCTATTTTGAAAAAATACAACGTAACTATAAGCATTGGTTCTGTTTTTAGACCTGCCCGAATAAGCCAAGCACTTGATGATGTCCATAAAAAAGAAACCAATGAGCAACGTGAGTATATTGAATGGGCAAAACGCGATGGTGTTAATGTCATAATGGAGGGAATGGGCCACGCTACAGGTAAGGATATTATTCGCTATTGTGAACTTATTAAAGACCATAATGTTCCGATAATGCCTTTGGGTCCTATGATTTTTGATAGTGCTATTATAGAAGACAATGAAGTTGCCGCTATGGGGGCTTATTTGATGGCTTATTTCGGTAATCTTGGAATTGTTAATAGTGTAACAAGGGTTGAACATTTAGGCGGCGTACCTACGATTGACAATGTAAAAGAGGGACTTAGATCGGCAGTAATTGTGGCTCATGGAGTAAATATTGACCGTTTCCCCGCTTGTTGTAAAATTGATAATGAGGTATCAGATATGCGCGAAGAAAAAGTCTCTTGCGTTGTCGAAGGTGGTTTGTTTGGAGTAAAAATAAAAGATATTGGAAACAGCGGTTGTTCTCGTTGTAATAAACAATGTCCTTTGAAAAAAAACAGAAGAATATAATATAGCAGAGTATTTGGCATAATGAAATTTATGATAGAAAATAATGGGGTGGCTGTGTTAGTATGAGAAATACAAATAATAAAGATATTGAGAAGAACATATATACTTGGTCAATAGGTATTATTTCGTTAGCCAACGCAATAGGGCAACCATTAATAATTATGCTATCTCAAAAAAATCTTATTATTGCCGAAAAAATTCAATATAACACCCTGCTTTCGTATTTATTATTGTCTACTGCGGTAAATGTTATTAGTTGGTTGGCTTTACCCAGTAGAGTTAAATTCGTGTATCAAAAAATATGGCACAAAAAACATAAGAACATCTATATAAATGGTATTTGGTATGGGTATCAAACGAATCCAGAACAAAAAAATTATTTTAGATACTGCCGTGTAACTATTATACCTTTTCGGAAATTAAAGTTTTATTACTAAATTTACGATAATTACTAATGGGTGATTATTTATGAGAAAATATGAATCGGTAATAAAATTAAACGACATTCAATTTAAGCGTTTGACAGGCGTGAG
>BNUF01000147.1 GCA_025997155.1 Clostridia bacterium | reverse complement strand
AGGGCAAAAGTTCCGCCAAAATCTCCGTTTGCGCGGCGGTCTCGGCGGACGCTACTTTCTCCGCGAACCTTGAGAGAGTGCTTGTGAGGTTGTCGCCCCCCAGAGACGTTATATTATTAAGTATATTCACGTTCTCGCGAACAAGCGCAAAATCCTCTTTAAGCAAAAAGAGCAGTTTTTCGGGGGTATCCGCACCCGCGTGGTGAAAGAACAACGCCTTTGAAAGGGTTTTCGCGTCAATCGGAAAACTGTTGTCCATAAGAAGTTTCGTAATGTCCACGTTTTCGCTTGTAGCCGACATTCCCGCCGTCCGAAGAGCTTCCGCCGCGACGTTGTTCTGCAACGCTCCCTCGCCCTGCCGCACCATTTCAAGGAAAATCTGCCCGTCGTTGTTCGCCGTGACAAGAAAAAGCGCGTCCGAGCCGATTCTCGCGTTCGGCAGCACAAGAGACGCGGCGGTGAGGTTCTTCCCGTCCGCAAGCGTAATCGTGACTTGTTTTTGCTGAATATCCTTGACACGCGCCCGAAAAACGTCGCCCGCCTGAAGATTCACGAACTCTTTCGCGACGACGCGCCTAACGCTGTCGAGAAGGAGTGTCGCGGGGTCGATTTTGCCCTTGTCGCCGTTCGCTATGTTTTGTATGGTGTTCAACAAATCCATAATAACCTACTTCTTCACGTTAAAACTTCGCCTATGTACAGGGCATAATCCGTGTTTCTTTATTGCCGCTATGTGTGCCGCCGTGCCGTAACCTTTGTTTTGGGCGAATCCGTACTCGGGGTATAATTTGTCCAGTTCTCTCATTAGGTTGTCGCGGTAGACTTTTGCGACAATCGACGCGGACGCGATGGATATGCTTTTCGCGTCGCCGCCCGTAATCGGCGTTTGGGGTATGTCAAGCGGAAGTTTCAGCGCGTCTATGAGCAAATATTCGGGCGTAAGGTCCAGATTAGCGACAGCCGCACACATTGCCAAAATTGTCGCCTGTAAAATATTGACATTATCGATAGTTTCCGCGTCTATCGCGCCAATCCCGACAGACACCGCCTTTTCGCGCAAAATTTCAGACAACGCCTCGCGCCTTTTCGGAGACACCTTTTTTGAATCGTTAATACCCGCGTAGGTGAACCCCGCGGGCAAAATCACGGCGCAAGCGACCACGCACCCCGCCAGACACCCGCGTCCCACCTCGTCAATCCCCGCCAAAAAGCTATACCCCTTGCCGTACAGTTCGTTCTCATAGGAGCAAAGCGCCTTAAGGCGTTCCTTTTCCGAAACCGCCGCGTACATTTTAACCCTCCTTAAGCCTATAAAGCAACTCTGTAATCTCTTCAAGGGTTTGCGCGGTGTTCACCAAAACTTTAAGCCGCGCCGCGTTAGGAAGTCCTTTGATATACCACGCGGCGTGTTTGCGCATTTCGCGGATACCTGTACGTTCGCCTTTGTTAAGGACAAGGAGTTTCGCGTGTCTGACGGCGGTATCGATTATGATATCGGCGGACAAATCGGCTTTTACCAGCCCTCTGAACAAAAACGGATTCCCGAGAGCCGCCCGCCCAATCATCACCGCGTCACAGCCGCTTTCTTCGATTCTTTCAAGGGCGTGCGACATACTCAAAACGTCGCCGTTTCCTATGACGGGTATTGATACGTTTTGCTTTACTTCCTTGATAACGTCCCAGTCGGATTCCCCCGCGTAAAACATATCCCTCGTCCGCCCGTGAACGGCGATTGCCGCCGCTCCCGCCGACTCCGCGATTTTCGCCGTCTGTACGGCGGTGTTTTGCGTAAACCCTTTGCGTATTTTCACGCTCACGGGGACAGAAACCGCTCTCGCGACATTTTCGACAATTTCCCCGATTAAATCAGGTTCGCGAAGAAGCGCCGCCCCCTCGCCGTTTCTGACGATTTTCGGCGCGGGGCAACCCATATTTATGTCAACAAGCGCCGCTCCCGCCGCCTCCGCCTTTTGCGCGGCATACACGAGCGACTTCACCTCGCGTCCAAAAATCTGCACCGCCAAAAACTCGTCAGCCGCGCCAAGCAGGATTTCCGAATTTTCGTTGCCGTAAAAAACGCCTTTCGCGCTCACCATTTCAGAGTAGGTGAAAACCGCGCCGAATTCACGGCAAATATCCCGAAACGCCTTATCCGTAACCCCCGCCATAGGAGCTAAAAAAACATTGCCGTTTATCGTAAGATTGCCTATCTTCATCAGTACGCTTTGGGTATCGGGAAATACCGAAAAACCACCTTGCCAAGGATTTTGTTCTTCGCGACATACGGTTGATGCCAGCGGCGCGAATCGTTGGAGTGGTTGCGGTTGTCGCCCATCATAAAATAATGCCCCTCCGGCACGTTGAAGACTTGTTCCTCCTCAATATGCTGCGCCTCGCGGATATACTTGTCCGCGATAGGCTCTGTGCTGTCGTTGATATACACGCGTCCGTCCCTCACGTCGATTTTGTCGCCAGGCAGTCCGATTATTCGTTTTACATAAAGAACTTCTTCCTCGTCGGGCGGGCGGAAAACCACAATGTCATACCGTTTGGGCTCATCGAAAAGATACGAACCTCGAAACGCGATTACTCTGTCGCCCACCATAATCGTATCTTCCATCGACCCTGTCGGAACGGCGGCGTTCACCACGATTACGTGATTCACGAGAAGCGCGAACAACACGGCGAATATGATAGTTTTTACCCAGCTCAGGATTTCTTTTTTCGTTCTTTCACCGCTCACAATCATTCTTCCAATCTGTCACTTATTATATTCAGCTCGCCGTTTTTTACGTCGACAGTCAGCATATGCTTCGCCCGAAAAGGCGTACCCTCCCTTACTCCCGCCTCGTAAAGCGCGGCGTAAACGTGTTCGCTTTCGTTGCGGTATCCCTGAACCTGCGCGGTGTACTCGGAGCAATCGGAGTTTTTCGAGACGAAAAGAGCTTCCACATTAGAGAGGATTCCCGAACGCGCTAAATTCGGCGTATCCATAGCGTTTTCTGTGTCAAGCGTCATTTCCATACTGTCTAAGGAGAATCCAATCGCTTTAAGCGTCAGCTCGATATCCGACGGCGACGTGTAGTAAATCCGCTGCTCGGGGTCGGTGAACACAATGTCCGCGCCCTCGGTTTGGGAACGAACGGTCGGAGTCAGTATGACCTCGCCGCCGTCCCTGTCCCTGCCTTTTAGTTCAAAATCATACGACCCCTTGACGCGGTTTCCGTTTCTGTCCTCGATATGCGCGACGACGACATATATCCTCGGGGCGCTTCCCATACGCTCAACCACGACGTTGTACTTGCCCGCCCTTATGCGGATTTCCGATTCCCCCGAATTTCCGTTTTGGTAAAGCCTTTCGGTATCGAGGACGCTTTCAACGCGGTAGACGGCGTTTAGGTTCTTGACCTTAAAGGACAAAGGACTGCTGAAATCGTTCACCGCGTAGAACTCAAGCCGCCCGCCGATAACTCCGTCCGCAATCTTGTCCATATAAGCTTCCGAATCCTTGTTCGCCACAATCGACTTGTTCGAACGCATCTGAATAAACGAGCTGCCCGCCTGCGTCCCGAAAGAAAGCCTGTCGCCGACTTCGTTCCACTCAATGTTGTAGTCAAGGAACGTCGAGCCTCCCGAAAGGGTTATGTTTTCGACGCGCATATCCGCGTCCATTTCCTCAGGCATTTTCGGACGCAAGCCGTACAGGCTTTTTTCGGTGTAGTTGTATTTTAGGGGTTCCGAAAAATAGTATGTCGGGTCGCCCGGGTATTTTTTATCCTCGATTACGACTGGAGGGACTTTCACGCGGGTTTGCAGAGTGAAAGTCGTTGCTCCTTCCCTTAGGGGCTGAAAAATCATATGCTCGTAATACTGTTCCTTGTACTGGTGGTTCAGGTCGGCGTAATACTTGTTGCCCTTGTCGTCCACGATAATCAAGTCGAGAGGGGAGAGGAAAATACTCTTAGAGAAGTATACCGCCGTTTGCTCTCTCGTAAACATAAATTTTCGGACGTTCGCCGCGTTGCCGTTAATAAGCATCAGGTCGTCGGTAAACGCGTAGTTCGCGTTGTTCGGCAGATTTCCCTCGATTGTGATAACCTTTACGCCTTTTGGAATCTTAAGCGAGTCGTCCGTCAAAAAACGTATCCCAATCAGGACGGCGACAACCGCGGCTATCGTGACGACAATGTTTCGCGCAACTTTCGCGGGGTTCTCGAAAATTTTTTTCCAAAAGGAGGTGACTTCGCCCAGTTCCGCCAAAAATCTGTCTTTTATCTTTGAAATATATAACTTGAAGTCAAAACGCTCTTTCGGCGGATCTTTTGGCGGAAGTTCCTCCTGTACGGGTTCTTCTTCCTGTACGGGTTCTTCCTCCTGTACGGGTTCTTCCTCCTTCGGAAGTTCGCTTTGTTCCTTGAGTTTCGCCTGAAGCTCGTCGTTTACAATGTCGTCAAGCGTAACGTCGTCGTCGACAAACTCGTCGGTTTCGACAGGCAAAACGAGCGGTTCTTCCGCCGGCTCTTCCCGAAACGCCGCGTCAAGAATAGAGTCAAGGTCGGGCATTTCGTCGTCTGGCGGACTCGCCTCGGCGGGCGGGAGGTCTTTTACGATATTAGGTAATACGTCTTCCTCTTTGTCCTCGTCATAATAGCTTTCTTTTATCAAAACCTCGGGCATCGTTTCTTTTTTTTCTTCGGGAACGTCGTCAAGCAAATCTCCCAAATCGGGCGTTTCGGCGGCGTTCTCCTTTTCTTCTTCCTCAAGCAGCATTTCTTCGATAGATTTTATCAAATCGTCTTCTTCGGTACGTATAGGTTCTCCGTCAGCCACGTCATGCGCCTCCTACTAGTATAAAACAGGGAGTATTGAACTCAGTACAAACACCGCAACCAATAAAATTGCTATAACAGCAGCTATAATTTGCTTTTTTGTGCGCGTGAACTTAAATCTGAACTTAAGCTTTCTTTGTTTTTTCATATATATCACCTTATATTTTTTTTAACATAGTCAAGGGGCATATCAAGCCCCGTCCATATCTTAAAGGCATACGCGCCTTGGTTGTACAGCATTTCGCGTCCGTCGGCGGTCTTCGCGCCGTTTTCGGCGGCAAGCCGCAACAGTTCGGTGGGGGACGGGTCATATATCAAATCCGCGACCGTAAGCGATTCGCGAAACGCCGATTTCGCGGCGGACGCGCCGAGAACGGATTTACCCAGATGCGGGTGCATACCAAGCCCTGTGGCGTGTATAAACACGCTTGAGTCTTTTATGTGCGAAACGAGTTCGTTTTCTTCGCAAAGAAACGCCCGCGCCTTTGTTTTCGTGTTATTGTTAAGAGTGTCCGCCAGATTTTCGGCGGATTCTTTGTCTATGTCAAAAACAGAGAGTTCGGACACGCCCGAAAACGCCAGAGCCACGGCGACAGAACGCCCCGCGCCTCCCGCTCCGCAAAGGGTGATTTTTTCGTTTTCATATTTAACGCCGTTGTCCGAAAGAACCTTGACAAATCCGCGTCCGTCCGTGTTGTAGCCGACTAGCCGCCCGCCCGCGTTCGCGACGGTGTTCACCGCGTCGATAAGCCGCGCCTCGTCGGTTATCTCGTCAAGGTATTTCATAACGTTCTTTTTGTGCGGCATCGTCACGTTGAACCCAAGGACGTTAAGCACGCGCATTGCGTTTACGGCGTTTTCAAGCTCGGCGGGAGCTATGTCAAAATTCAGATACACATAGTCAAGCCCGAGCCTCTCAAAGGACAAATTGTGAATTTGCGGAGACTTACTGTGTGACACGGGGCGTCCCAAAAGCCCCAAAAGCCGCGTCGTGCCTGTTATATTAAGATTCATAAAAAAACAACCCTCTCGTACTACCCTTATGTATTACATAATAATAGCACAATATTTACCCGAAATCAAGTCTTGCGTAACAAAAGAAAACCCTAACGGGTTTCCTTGAAATTCCTTATACAAATTACAGAAAATAACCCAATATGTACAAAAGTATAAACCCGGGAACGCCCAACGCCCCCACGACCGCCCCCGTGAATATGTTTATCCCGACGCTCACGCCGAAAAGCGGCGCGCTTATCAGATTTCCCAAAAATAGGGCGATAAGCCCGACCGCCGCCCTGACGGCAAATTTCAGCG
>BNUF01000146.1 GCA_025997155.1 Clostridia bacterium | reverse complement strand
GCGTAAGCCCGCAGCGTTTACAATAATGCACGATATTTCGGGCGCAGCCCTCAAGCGAATAGAACGATATAAAATACCCGCCTTTCGGACGCGTCCATTCGCAAATATCCAGTTCCTGTAAATCCCGTTCAAAAATTTGATGAACAAGGTCGAATTTGTGGCGCAAAATCTCCGCGTGACGGTTCATCTGCTCCATAACCCCGTCAACGTCCTTAAAAAAACGAACGTGCCGCAACTGGTTTATCTTGTCGGGGCCAATCATCTGTACTGAAAGTCTTTTTTTGATATACTCTATGTTTTCATAAGACGCACACATACAGGACACCGCCGCGCCGCTGAAACTTATTTTTGATAACGAAGAGAACATATAAACCATATTCGGATTACCCGCGAGCTCGCATTCGTCAAGAATGTTCAGGAGTGACGCGGGTTCGCCGTACAGGTGGTGGATTGTGTACGCGTCGTCCCAGTACACGCGGAAATCTTCGGCGGCGGGATTCAGCCGCGCAATTCGGCGTACAACGTCGTCGGAATACACAATCCCCTCGGGGTTCGAGTATTTCGGAACGCACCACATACCCTTTATCATCGGGTCTTTTGAAACGACCTGTTCCACGATATCCATATTAGGGCCGTTCTCGTCCATTGGTATCGGTATCATTTTTATATGAAAATACTCGCAAATAGCGAAATGGCGGTCGTACCCAGGCACAGGGCAAAGAAACTTGACTTGCCCCTGCGACACCCACGGAATCCCGTCACGCACACCGTGAGTCATATTTGACGCGATACTGTCAAACATCATCGTAAGGCTTGAGTTGTTGCCGACAATCACCTGGTCGGGTTCGATACCCAAAATGTCGGCAAAAATCCGTTTCATCGCGAGAAGCCCGTCAAGCCCGCCATAGTTGCGGCAATCGACTTTCCCCGCCATATATTCGTCCGCGCCGAGGCAGGTAATCATCGAGTTTGACAAATTCAACTGTTCGGGGCTTGGTTTCCCCCGTGACATATCGAGCCTCGCCCCGACGGCGCGGCGTTTCTCATACTCCGCGCGAAATTTTAAGTACAGGGCGTTCAGTTCGCCGCCGCTCTTTTCCGCGTATTTAGTGGACATTGTTACTTCCTCCTCAGAGATTACCTTTACCCAAAAGGGCGACTAATACGGCTTTTGCGGTGTGCAGGCGGTTTTCCGCCTCGTCAAAGACAAGCGAGGCGGCGCTCTCAAAAACTTCTTCGGTGACTTCGTATCCCCTTACGGCGGGCAGACAGTGAAGGAAAACAGCCGTTTCTTTCGCGCAGGACATAAGCTCGCGGTTTACCTGATACGGGCGAAGGAGCGTGGCGCGTTCGTGTTCCTTGCCCTCCTCCCCCATAGACACCCAAACGTCCGTGTATACCACGTCCGCTCCCGCGACTGCGCGTCCCGCGTCGTCGTCAAGTCTTATGGTGCTGTTGTTCTCCTTGGCATAATTTGTACATTCTTCCACAAGTTCCCTGTCTGGAAAACGCTCGCTTGGGGAGGCGATTACGAAATCAAGCCCGACTTTCGCCGCGCCTATCATAAGCGCGTTCGCGACATTGTTCCGTCCGTCGCCCACGAAAACGAGCTTAAGCCCGCCTAGCGTCCCAAACCTTTCGCGGATTGTCATCAAATCCGCGAGTACCTGTATCGGGTGTTCCTCGTCCGTGAGTCCGTTAATCACGGGAACGCCGCTATGCTTTGCCAATGTGGCGCAATGTTTCTGTGAGAATCCCCGAAACTCGATTGCGTCAAACATTCTCCCGAGAACCCTTGCGGTATCCTCAACTGTTTCCTTATGCCCGAGCTGAATATCGCCGCGATTAAGATACTCTGGGTGCGCCCCTTCGTCAAAACACGCGACGACGAACGAACAGCGCGTGCGTGTCGAACTTTTTTCAAATATAAGCGCGACATTTTTATTTTCAAGACGTTTTTTGTATATGCCTTCCTTTTTTTCCTTTTTAAGCCTGTCGGAAAGGTCCAGCAGGTATAAAATCTCTTCTTTTGTAAAATCACGCAACGAAAGCAGACTTCTTCCAGTCAAGTCAATCACAAAATTTCCTCCTTCTTTTCGGTAATAAGCGGATTTTGTTCATCGTCGGCAAAATCTTTCAGGACGAGCCGCCCCTCGGGAAAGAGTTCACGAAATTCGTCGCCCGAGATTTTCTCCCGCTGAATCAAAAGCTCCGCCGCCGTATGCAAAATATCTATGTTATCGTTCAGGATTTTAGACGCCCGTTCATAGGAAATTTCCACAATTCGCTTGATTTCCGCGTCAATTTGCGCCGCAATGTCGTCGCTGTAATTGCGCGTATGCCCGAAATCCCGCCCCAGAAAAATCTCCTCGTTGTCGTCGCCGAATTGGATTGGGCCAAGGTTTTCGCTCATTCCGTATTTCGTCACCATACTCCGCGCGATATTCGTTGCGCGTTCGATATCGTTCGACGCTCCCGTCGTAATGTCGTCAAGGGCGATACTTTCGGCGGCGCGTCCGCCTAGCAGGGACACGATTGTCTGCTCCATATATTTTTTAGAAATATGCGACTTGTCGTTGTGCGGAAGCGACATAGTGTAGCCGCCCGCCATACCTGTTGGTATAACCGACACGATATGCACGTGGTCGAGAAGGTCGAGCATTTCAAAGATAATCGCGTGTCCCGCCTCGTGATACGCCGTGATTTTTCGTTCGCGTTTCGCGATTGTGCGGCTCTTCTTCTCCGTCCCCATATCGACTTTGACGAACGCCTTCTTGAGGTCGTTCATATCGATTTCCTTTTTGTCCTCGCGAACGGCTAACAGGGCGGCCTCGTTCAGCGGATTTAGAGAATCTGCTGAACGAGGCCGCCCTGTGAACCCAGGGGTAGTCTGGGCGACGACCCGCAAATCCGCGCTTATCCCCAATTTTTTCCCGATTGCGTGAACTTTGAGTATCTGTTCGCGTTCGTTTATGTCGGGTTTGCCGACTACGACCTGCCTGTCGAAACGCCCCGGACGCAAGAGTGCGGGGTCAAGTATGTCGGGGCGGTTTGTCGCCGCGACGACGATTACGCCCTCGTTCAGCCCAAATCCGTCCATTTCTACCAACAGCTGGTTGAGGGTTTGCTCGCGTTCGTCGTGACCGCCGCCCATACCCGCGCCGCGTCTGCGCCCCACCGCGTCTATCTCGTCAATAAACACGATTGCGGGGAGGTTGCGTTTCGCCTGTTCAAACAAGTCGCGGACGCGGGACGCGCCAACGCCGACAAACATTTCAACGAAATCCGACCCCGATATCGAGAAAAACGGCACTCCCGCCTCCCCCGCAACCGCTTTCGCAAGCAGGGTTTTCCCCGTCCCCGGAGGTCCGACTAAGAGTACGCCCTTCGGTATCCTTGCGCCTATATCCGTGAATTTTTTAGGAGCTTTCAGGAAATCGACAATTTCTTCCAGTTCGTTTTTTTCTTCCTGAAGTCCCGCAACGGAGTCAAAATTCACCTTTGGCTTGCCGATTGGTTCGTGCCTTGCGCGGACGCGTCCGAAGGACATAACGCCCCGCCCCGTGCCGCCTGTCCCGCTTTGTTGCTGTGACATCATATATAATATGAAAATGAACACGATTACCATAACGATTATAGGTAAAAATTGCAAGAAAGTCGTGTTGCTTTTCGCCAGTTTCATATCAATTTGTACGCCTTGCTCCTCGTTCGCGGCATTAGCGAGCCGCAAAAAACTGTCAACGTCGATAACCTCAAGTTCCTTTGTCGCCGCGTCATTTAGGAAAACCTTAACCTTTGCGCCGCTTGACTCCGCCTCGCCCGTGATTTCAAGACGCGTCACCTTTTTACCTGCGATATCCGCGAGGAGTTGACTGTAAATATATGGTTCCTGAACGGGTTTTTCCGAGGTTCTGACCGCTTGCAATACTATAAGTATAAAAACAATCATCAATATATAAAGACCCGCGCCTTTTAGAAAATCTTTTCTCAAAATTAGTCCTCCTCGTAGCTTATATAAACGGCGAAATCTTTCTTTGTATCATACCGATTCGAGAAAATATCCCTCTCACCGATACGCACCCAGAGTATGTCCGCGCCGACTGCTATCAGTAAAACGTTATCCCGCCTTGACGCGGGTACTTTTTGTTCAATAAAAAAATCCTTAATCTTCTTTGAACCGCCTATGCTGTTAAAGTAGATTTTATCGCCGACTTGCCTTGTCCTTGCACAAATTTCGGGACGTTCGTCAAAATAAAAAATCCTCGCCCCCAAAAAAGGGCGTTCCGACATTTTTACATATAATCCCAGTTCCTGTATGAAACAAGCTTCCTCATACTCTAAATTATACCAAAAACTTCTGGATTTTTCAGCATTATTCAAAAAATAAAGCGTATTAAATTCTTTTTTCGCGACGACGCTGTGCGGCAGGTGGATTTCACCGTTTTCTTTAGAAAGAAGTGCCAAAACCGCGTTCACGTGTCCGTAGGTGAAATCTTTTTTAGAAAACTTACGGATTGCGGACAAAACAATTTTTTTTTGTAATACTTTATGATAATTGTTTAATATCGTTATGTCAAGGGCAAATTCGTTATTTTTCTTAACAAGGCACTCTTCAAGAGCGGTTTGGGTGATTTCCTCAAAGTACATATTTTCTTCATATATAATGGAGGAAGTTTTGGCAATATTGTTCACGGGGCTGTATCCCAAAAGATTTTCGATTTGCGGGAGCAGTAGGTTGCGGATTTTGTTGCGGGAGTAGTCGTTTTCGGCGTTTGTGGAGTCGGACACATACGCTATGTTATTTTCAAGACATATTGTTTCGATTTCGGCGCGGGAGAACCCGAGGAGCGGGCGGATTATGTTCCCGCGAACGGGGGGAATACCCGCAAGCCCCGTCGTGCCGCTCCCCCGAAAAAGATTAAACAGCACGGTTTCGGCTTGGTCGTTCTTGTTGTGGGCGAGGGCGATTTTCGCGCCAAGTTCCTCCGCGTATTTCTCCAACGCCTGATAGCGCAGAATCCGCCCCGCCTCTTCCGTAGAAAGCTTGTGCAGTTTCGCGTATTCCAAAACGTCAAACCGCACAACTTTAAGAGGTACTTTTAACCGTTCACAAAGTGACACCACAAAATCCTCGTCACGGTTTGCCTCCTCTTTGCGCAGCAAATGGTTGCAATGACAAGCGTAAATGCTTTTTTTCTCTTTTACCAGCATATGCAAGAGAACCACGGAATCCGCGCCCCCCGACAACCCTACAACAACCTTATCTTCCGGCATATCAATCACCTATAATATAAAACCGCCCTCTGCCGAGAGCGGTTTTTATTGACCTTATTTTCTGAATTTGAATCCTGCCACACCAGTACGCAACATATCGGACTGGCTCGAAAGTTCCTGTGCCGACGCCGCCGACTCTTCGCTTGTCGCGGTGTTTTTCTGTGTCGCGGTAGCGATTTGGTTGATACCGAGGTTGATTTGCCCGATACCCTCGTTTTGCTCGTTCGACGCTTTTGAAACTTGGGAGATAATCTGCGAAATATCCTCAACTTGCTGAATGATTTCGGTAAGAGCCTCCGCCGTTTGCGCCGCCGTTTTCGAGCCTTCCTCCGTCTTCACGATAGAGTTATCGACAAGTTCAGTCGTTTCCTTCGCCGCGACGGCGCTTCGTCCCGCAAGGGAGCGAACCTCCTCCGCGACGACAGCGAACCCTTTACCGTGTTCGCCCGCCCGCGCCGCCTCAACCGCCGCGTTGAGAGCGAGCAGGTTAGTCTGGAACGCGATATCGTCAATAACTTTAATAATCTTTCCGATACGCTTACCAAAATGTCCCAGCAAAACCTCAATCTGTATATAACCCGCGAATATATCGGGGATTACGCGCCGATTAAGGTCGCTCTCGAAACGATTCTTCAGACTTTCAACGAACTTATAAACAACATTAACAGCGCGTCCGAACAGGTTGCGCTCGGAGCGAAACAGATTTCCGAATCGAGTATGTCGCTCGCGCAAAACTCGACGATGCAGGCAAGCTCCGTTGAGGAACTCTCCGCGTCTTTGAGTATTATCGCGGAACAAACCCAGGGCAACGCCCACGCCGCCAACAAGGCTAACGAACTTGCGGCTGACGCGAAGAAGACGGGTACTAAGGGCAAC
>BNUF01000145.1 GCA_025997155.1 Clostridia bacterium | reverse complement strand
TACGGCTTTAAAGTTATATTTTTACCACCTTATTCACCTGACCTTAATCCGATTGAAAAATTGTGGGCAAATGTTAAAAGAAGATTGAGATTTCATATGCACAAATTTGATTCTTTTTGGGATGCGTCGGCTAACGCTTTTAAATAGCCTCGACTATATCTCTGGATGTGGCGATAACGTTTTGCCGTATCTGTTTGAAGTTGCGGACGAATACAACCTTCCGTTGTTGTTAAGATATTTCGGTATTCCAGAAATAAACCTATATGATTTTTCTATAAACGGCAAACATTTCTTTCCAAAGGGTTATGATATGGTAGGTGACTTAATGGTGTATTCAGAGTGAGGTGGTTTAGATGATTGTGTACGACAGGATAAACTTTAGGAGCAACAGCGACATACTGTTTGACATAGAACTTCCCGGTAACAGATGCATGATAGGCGGCAATAGTTCGACAGGTAAAAGCCTTTTTGTAAACTCGTTAGCATTTATTCTGGATATTCAGAAATCGTTACCAAAACCTATACCGATTAAGTATCCGCAACTCGGAAAAAACATAATCATATTCAACCACAAGCCCGCAGACGTGAAATCTATTTGTTTGTTGGAGAAACACCTTATCATAATTGATAACGCCGATTTGTATATTGCGGACGATATTGAGTTAGCGCAGCATATTAACTGTGATGTACATAATCAGTATCTTATCTTCTCAAGGACGCAAAGCAAGTTGAGTACGCCTTTACAATTTCACGGTGAGTTTGTTGTAGAAGGGACTACCATACGAACAAAATACCACAAGAAGTTTGGAGATTGGGGCTGATTGTGTTCAAACAAGGGTTTGGAACCTTTTCTTTGGAGATTGCGTTTTTTGGCGAAATGAAATTGTAGAAGAATATTTGAGGGGTGTCGGCAAGAGATTGCCGACACCCCTTTTCGCTTTTGTAGGGCGATCGAAGCCTCCTTTAGGAGATTGCCGAAGGGGGGCTATTGGAGCGTCCTTTAGGAAATTGCCAGAGCAGGGGTGGGCGATCGAAGCTTCCTTTAGGAGATTGCCGAAACTACATAGTACGACGAAAACGATAGTAAAAAGAAACGGAGGATTTTTATGCGTGATATGTTCGCGATAGACCTAATTACAGATTTGAACAGGGAACGGGAAGCAGGCAACAACCGATGGTTTTACAAATTCGTTGAGGATATCTATAATGTTTTTCTACCCGCCTTAAGAGATTATCATCAAAGTGATTTCGAGATTGAGGCTGATTCCCGTGAAAACGTTGCCGCGGCTATGCAACAGTTTCTTGCTTTCTGCAGCTTTGCCCACCCTGAAGTAAATGAACTATACCGACAGTTTGGAAGCTTTACGCTGAAGGAACTGTATTGCTTTTTGATTTTGATGCGTGAATTTCGGCTGAAGTTTGGTAGGCTTAAATAGCGAACGGAGGATTTTTATGCGAAACTATACTGCGGAGGATATAGTATCCTCAATAGAATGCGCGAAAAACTGCGGTTTTGAGGAATGTCTTTGTGTTTCTCATGTCGATTGCCTTGAACAATTTTACGGCGTTTTCGAGAGTCTGGACGAGGCGAAAGGTGCGGATATGCGAAGTTCAATCGAGGGTGTCCGTAAACAATACAATTTTTTGGTTGCTTGTGTTATGCCGCCTAGGGTTGCGCAGATTGTGAATCATTTCGGGCATTTGAAGCTTAGAGAACGCGAAGACGGGACGTATTGCTTTGACCTCGACATCGGCGATGGGCGAGTGTTTCCGATATGGAACACTAAAGACGGCGCGTATCCGCTATCTCCGCCTTCTGAACGCGAAGAATACAGGGGATTGCATTTCGCGCACGAACCAAAGTCTGTCGAAACGCTTATTAAAATGGTGGAGTGCGGATTAAGCAAGAAAAACAGCGTATGTATGTTCAAATCCGCAAGCGACTGTATCAATAGGATGTACGAAACTTTTGCGGACTGGTATGAGAACATAGATTCCACAGGGGCTGCGGCGGAAGTTCAGCTTAAGAAATTTGTTGACGAATATCTTCCGCACCATACGGACGCTTTAGAGTTGGTTTCCCACTTTGGCGGTTTGGAAATTCGAGAAATCATGTGGAAACTTCATATGATTTGCATAAACATCGGAAGCGATAAAATTCTCCCGTTGGGGATGCTATCGAACAGAAGATACGAACTTGCGGCAGAACCACTTTTGTTTGACGATAAGGTTGGTAAGTTTTTACCGCGAAAGGTTACCATTGATAAGTATGTCGTGGAAATTGCGTTTGACTATGCTGACGCGTTTAGGTCGTTGTCGTTTGCATTTGGGAGGTGGCAAGAGGAACGCGGGGGAAAGTTTGTCGTGAGGTCGCGAGGTACAGCAGGAAATACGGGAACAGACGATAATGATGAGGGACTACTGGATTTCTTGGCTTGGTGCGAAACGAACGCTCCCGAAATAACTCAAATGGCAGAGAGACACGCTCACGATAAAGATTTCTTAACAAAATGTCATTTGCCCGAGAAATATAACTGTTTCACAGATAGCGAAGATATCCCGATATTCGCGTTTTCGTTTAAGAATGGCGGAAGAGTGTGTTTCGGGTAAAGATCTAATGCAAGGGGCATCAGCGAGAACTCTCGCCGATGTCCTTTGTCGCTTTTGTAAAAGACGTTTGAAGCACCCTTTAGGAAACTGCCGAAAATACATAGTATATCGAAATCAAGAAATTTGAGGACGGAGGAATTTTATGGACGATGATGGTTTCATAATTGACGATTGGGAAGATGTTGATGTTTGGCATGATTTTCAGGAAAGTATTCTTGAGGAATTGCTTTGCAAAGAATCGTCTTTCTTTTATCAGAGGAGGCCTTATTTAGAGAGAAAAGAGAAGAGAACGGGCGTACTGGTTTATTACTATATTTTCGGCGCGGCATTGGCGACTTTGATTGATAGGCGGAACGAATACGATGATATGTCCGAGGATATCGAATTTAACGGCGGAAACTTGTTGCATTTTATGGCACTTGATTTTCATTTTCACAAGTTACCGAATGTGCTTGGAGAATTCGGTTTGCGACATGGCGAAGAACTTCAACATAACCGCGGCGAACGCTTTTGCGGGTTCGTCCGTGAACACCCAGCGTTTAATCTTTTGGGTTTTTCAGAATCGGCGATTGCGAGGAGCTATGCTCACGACCTGGCGGCGAGTGCAATCTTCAGATTCATCAAACACCCAAAGCTTAGGTAACATGGGAGGTTGTCTGCTGTGCTATGATATGTTTGGGCTTATCCATTATAACTCCAGAACCTATATTGGGTTTGACCACGAAATTGAGGCGCAAGAAAAAGCGGCTGTTAAGAAACTTCTTATCGGGAAATATCCTGACAGGGACGCGGAAAATTTGTTTAATTTGTATTGCGGCGAGTGACAAGATATGAGTGCGGAGGGATTGTTGTGGAAACTCGAGAATTCGATAAGTTAGTCGCGTATTGCAATTTGTGCGCTAAGTAGGTAGACAGGGTGTGTCGGCGAGAAAATGCCGACACACCCTGTCCGCATTTATAGAGGTTGACGAACGCTTTAGAAAATGGTATATTTTAGTAGGGGTGAGTAAGCTAATGACAATCGAATCTGATGGATTTCTCCGCAATCTAAATCCAGATCAAACTGAAGCCGTTCTCACAACCGAGGGAGCGGTGCGTGTAATCGCCGGTCCGGGAACAGGCAAGACCCGAACCCTCACAGCTCGTTATTGTCATTTGGTGAAAGAACTTGACGTTCCGCCGAGGAATATCCTTTGCGTCACCTTTACTAATCGCGCCGCCGAAGAAATGAAGCGACGGATTAGGGATTCTTTGAAAGATATGGATTTAGCTTACATATGCACCTTTCACGCTTTTTGTACGTCTCTGTTGAGGGAGGACTCACACGTTCTCCACTACCCGAGAAACTTCGTGATTTTGGACGTTGAGGACCAAAAACATATTCTTCAAAATGTCTTTAAAGATATGGGACTGACTTCACGAGAATCCAACTTTAAGAAAATTATTGCCGATGTGTTGGAAGCGAAAAAACTTAGGGCTTCCGACTATATCGACCAATTCTATATTCTGAACAATGAGGAATTGAAGGCACAGTTTGCCTGCGCACAGGACAGAAACGAGGAGATTTTTCTCCGCTACCTGTATGAACAAAAGAAGTGTTTCGCTTTTGATTTCAACGACCTGATAAACTTTGGCGCGTATATTTTAGAGAACTTTACAGACATACGGCAAAAATGGCAAAATCGGATGCAGTATGTTATGGTGGACGAGTTTCAAGACGTAAGCGAACGCCAGTATAAAATTGCCCGTATCTTATCGGAAAAACATGGAAACCTGTTTATCGTTGGAGATTCCGACCAAACCATATATTCTTGGCGCGGCGCACATATTAAGCTCTTTTTGGGTTTCGACAAGGAGTATTCGAAAACGAAGACTATCCTTTTGTCCACAAATTACCGCTCCACCCCTGAAATCTTGAATTCGGCTAACGCGCTGATTGAGAAGAATGTCACTCGTTTCAAAACGCGTCTGACTCCCACGAAAAAGTCAAGTTCTCTCCCGATTTACTTCCACGCCCCAAGCGACAAGGCGGAATCAGCGTGGATTTGCGAGGAAATCCAAAAACTGAGTGAGAGTGGAACTTCATTCAACCGTATAACTATTTTGTATCGTTCGCATTATTTGAGCAGGGTTTTAGAGGAAACGTTGATTGAAAAAAATATTCCGTATAAAATCTACAGCGGCGTAGGATTTTACTGCCGAAAAGAAATAAAGGAAGTTATTTGCTATATGCGTATGGTTACGAACGGCGATGACATCGCCTTTATCCGTACTGTGGATTTGCCTAAAAGAAAAATCGGAAAGAAGAAACTTGAAGTCATAAAAGACTTTGCCGAAAAGAACAACTTATCCCTGTATGATTCGCTGAAAGAATGTTTGGACGGGGAACTGTTTCGGAAAACAGGAGCGCGGCGTTATGTAGAAGCGATTGAGTATGCCAGAGAAAACCGCATGTCGATGACTTTAGGCGATACGCTGCAGACATTGCTTGATATGAGCGGCTATGAGGAGTATTCACGTTTGGAAGGTGACCAAGAACGGCTTGACAACATTGCGGAGTTAAAGCGTTCTGTGGAAATCGCTGGCGAAGATAACGACTTTACTTTAGAAGATTTTCTTGAGAGAGCCGCGTTATTCACTAATCTCGATAAGGACGAAAGCCGCGAGTCCGTGAAGTTGATGACCATTCATTCCGCTAAGGGTATGGAATTCCCCATAGTGTTCATTTGCGGCTTGAACGAAGAAGTTTTCCCGTCACGGCGAATCCGCACTCCTGAAGATATGGAAGAAGAACGGCGTTTAGCCTATGTAGCCATAACGCGGGCTATGGATAAACTGTTCCTGTCGGACGCGGAAGGATATTCCGAGGACGGGTTTGGGAAATTCCCGTCACGATTTCTACGTGACGTAGGCAAGGATAATATAGAGCATATCGTACCCTTGCGTCCCGCGCTTGAGGATTCGGCTAAACAACAAGCCGAGTTAAGCGATAGCTTGGCAAAGAACCGAGTACCTCTGTTTTCCCGAAACGATAGGGTAAGCCACCCCGCCTTTGGTTTAGGCACTGTTTTAGAAGTAAACACCGCCGAACTTTGTTATACTATTCGTTTCGACAATTTAGCAACAGAACGCGCCATACAATTTGGCGGTAAGTTGAGCAAGGCATATACAACTATGGATACGATTGAAATTGATTTTTCAAGTTGCAAATATTACTACGATATTCATGAACTTATAAGTAAAAAACTTGAATTCCCAGAGTGGTATGGTAGAGGTATGGACGCTCTTTGGGATTTGCTTACGGGTTACGTCGGAGGCTTCAAGATACGCTTGACAGGATATGAAAACGTACCTTCGGATTTACTTCCGCATATGAAAGGAGTCGTAGACGTATTTATCAAAGCCGAAAAAGAATATCACTGGTTTGAATTAGAAGTTATGTAATCGGGAAAAACAAGGGTATCGGTGAAAAATCGCCGATACCCTTGTTTTTCTATTTAGACGCGGACGGAATGGCAATCTTAATTCCAACTGTCGCCGC
>BNUF01000144.1 GCA_025997155.1 Clostridia bacterium | reverse complement strand
CACCTGACCTTAATCCGATTGAAAAATTGTGGGCAAATGTTAAAAGAAGATTGAGATTTCATATGCACAAATTTGATTCTTTTTGGGATGCGTTGGCTAACGCTTTTAAATAGCCTCGACTATATCAAGACGACAGCGTTTGGAATATCATTTAACGCACCCTCATAGCGGTATACATAGTAACTTTTTGAGTTAACTGTGACAAGGCTAACATCATTTATTTCTATGTATTTTTCAGCGAATTCGTTAATGCTTATGCGTACTCCTTTTGGGTAGATAATCCTGTTGGTTTTCAAAGCTCCAGTGCAGTAATAACCCTGTTTTTCAAAAGCGTCTATTACTTTTTTACAACAGAACCAACTGTCAAATAAGGCATACGAAGAAGTTTCATATACAGGAAGAGTGCTTGCCATTTCTACAACGGAGTCGATTTTGCTTTTACTTTTATCGTAGTGACATAAATCAAAATTCAAAGAAACATCTCCGCAACTCATCATTGTCGAGATTACCTGATGCCCCCATACGGTTTTGCCCAATAAATGGGAATAGTGAAAGTCAGCGGACTCAATTGGAGCTTTAGCTTTTGACGAAGGCTTTTTTTTGGGATTCACCGTATCGTCAACGCTCACAAATACAGGATTTTCGTTGATTTTGTGCTGTTCGCTTATTACTTCAACAACCTTTGATTTTATGTTTTCCTCCAAAACCTTGTCATCCCATTTCCCTTTATTTAGGAAATATCCTATCGTCGTCCTGTGATTTTTGCTATATTCAGCTATATCAGTGACTTTGCCATTATACCCTTTGATTGCGGACGATTTTAGAAATTCTTCAATATGCTTTAGAGTAGGGCGGGAATAAAGGTTATTCAACCTTAAACTTTCCATAAACTTGACTATTGTTTGGATTCGTGCTATCTTATAGTTCATAAGACATTCCTCGCTTTCGGCGTAGATTTTGGCGTTCAACCTAATCTTACACCTTTTTGCTTGAAATGTCTTTTTTATGCAGATTTTTTTCTGAATTCTATATAAATTGCTCAAATTGCTCATTTAGAGTTCGGTTGTTAATATCACTTCATCAGTTAAAGATTCTACAGCTGCGGCTAAGTCCTTATTTCTTTGTTCAAAGTATACACGAGTTTCTGCTTTAGAAAAGAGTTCGTTCATTATCATTCACCTACTTATGATTTAATTTTACTCGGCGTATTTTCGGAAATTCTCCGCTTGCTCAAAAATCTCCTTAAAGATTTCATCTTTGGGGACAGGCGGATAGCCGTATTGGGCAAGGACAAGGATTAAGGCAACTTTCAACTCCGCTTTGACATCCTCACGTTGCGACCAGTCGGTGTACTGTGCTTTGTCATCGACGATTTTCTTGACTTCACGGGAAAGTATAAGCAGTTTGTCGTGAGGGTATTTGAAGTCAAACTTTTCCGCAACGGCTTTCAGGATGTCGTAAAATGCTTTTTCCTCAAAATCAATACCCATACCCACAAAAGAGGATTTTTCGGATTTTAGTTCCGCAAGAAGTTTCGCCAACTGGTCGGCTACATCGTCAAGGACTTCGTTTGCGTATGCCTCATCTTTTCGGCGGTTATTGTAATCTTCCACAACCTTTTTCAGACGCTCGGCAAATTCAACTCCTTTGATTTTATTCACCTTGCGGAACTCGTCGATAGCTTGCGACAAAAGCTGTTGCAGTATTTTTATTTTGGTATTCGGCAAAGGTATCCGCGCGATTTTCGCCATATATTCATCGCTGAAAATATCAATGTCGATATGTTTGCCCGTTTCAAAAAGTTCTTCAACGCCGTCTGCTTGGATAGCCTCTGCAATCATATCACGAACACGAGCGTTCATTTGTGAAATATCCGGGGCGTTGCCTTTCGTAAGTTTGAACAGGATAGAGCGGACAGCCAAATAAAAATGAATATGTTCACGCTCATCTTCCGATATTTCGGGGCTTGCCGCACATAAATCAAAGGCTTTTTTCATACGCTTGACTGCCGCCATAAAACGCAATTCTAAATCATCAGATAATTGCACATACTCCACGGCACGGTTAAGGCAATTTAATTGTTCTTTCGGCGAACCGTTGAAAAAATCCGTACTGTCGAAACCGTGTAACATTTGCGACAAAACGTCAATTTGGTCTTTCACGATTATAATTGACTGCTCCACGCCCTCGAACTCACCGGACTTAAAGTTCGTGTATTTTGCAAGAGCCTTATTCATATTGTTTTTGATACCGATGTAATCGACAATCAAGCCCTTTTCCTTACCCTCGTAAACACGATTCACACGGGAAATAGTTTGAATTAAAGCGTGTTGCTGAATCGGCTTGTCTATGTAAATCGTGTCAAGGCAGGGAACATCAAACCCGGTAAGCCACATATCAACAACAATCGCAATCTTGAAGTTTGAATCAGTTTCCTTGAATTGTTTGTCGAGTTTCTTCCTGTATTCTTTTTTACCGAGAAGTTCGTACAAATCTTTTTTATCGTCCTTGTTTCGTGTCATAACCATTTTGATTTTTTCGGACACCCAATCAGGACGCATTTGTATGATAAACTTGTACAACTCAAAGGCAATATATCGGTTTGAGCAAACAAACATAGCTTTTCCGACAACGGTTGAACCCTCGTTTACTCGTGTTTCGTAATGCTCTATAAAATCGGCGGCAACGGCACGAAGTCTATCGGGGTCGCCGATTATCACATCAAGTTTAGCCACGGCTTTTTGACTTTCCTCTATTTGGTGTTCGTTTGCTCCCTCAAGTTCGCATTTTGCGTAGTAGTTTTCGATTTCAAGGAGTTTATCCGAATCAAGAGTAACCTTTGCGGCGCGTCCGTCATACACGAGATTTACTGTAATTCCGTCTTTTACAGATTCTGTCATTGTATAACTGTCTACAACCGCGCCGAAAACCTCTATTGTAGCGTCAACAGGCGTACCTGTAAAGCCCACATATGTTGCGTTCGGGAGAGAATCGCGCAGGAATTTTGCGAAGCCGTATTTTTTGTGATAGCCCTCGCTGTCGGTTGTTCCTTTTGGAGCAAGGTTTGTCTGCGAACGGTGAGCCTCATCTGAAATGCAGATAACATTTGTACGGTCTGTAAGTTGTTTTATATCTTCGGAAAACTTTTGAATCGTGGTGAGGTAAACGCCGCCGCTTGTGCGTCCTCGTAACTCACTCGCCAACTGTTCTCGTGAGTCTATGCTTATGATTGCGTTGTCGCCTATGTAATTTTTTGAGGATACAAATTGTTCGGAAAGTTGAGTATCAAGGTCTGTCCTGTCCGTAATAATGACGATTGTGGGGCTTTTTAGATACGCGCTTTTCATAAGCAAGCGCGTCAAGAACAGCATAGTGAAACTTTTTCCGCACCCTGTCGCGCCAAAATAAGTACCGCCTTTTCCGTCCCCATTTGGACGAATATGTTCTTTTATATTTGCAAACAATTTTTCGGCGGCGAAAAATTGCGGATAACGGCAGACAACTTTTAGTTCGTGTTCGGCGTTATCGGGGAAGTACACATAATTTTTTACAACAGAAAGCAACCTATCTTTGCGGAACAGTCCTTTGACCATTGTGAACAGTGAAGATATTCCGTCCATTTCGGGAGTATCATCAGAAGTTTTACGCCACGCATAGAAAAAATCATAGGGAGCAAACAGCGAACCATACTTATTGTTCACTCCGTCACTTATAACGACAAAAGCGTTATACTTAAATAATTCGGGAATGTCACGCTTGTATCTAATCGTCAACTGTTCATATGCGTCTAATATCGTTGTATTTTCTTTCGAGGCACTCTTAAACTCCAAAACAACGATAGGCAAACCGTTTACATAAACAATGCCGTCTGGGATACGCCGTTCGTATCCCGAAATCTCAACTTGATTTACAATCTTGAAGATGTTGTTTTCGGGAATTGAAAAATCAATGAGTTCGATGAAAAAATCTTTTTGCGTCCTGTCGTCACGGTTCAAAATAAAGCCGTCTGAAATAAGCCGAAAAGCCGCTTTGTTGACTTCGTAAACCGTACCCGAAATTGCTCGGAGCTTAAGCAGTACACTCTCAAATTCATTTCTTGTAATTCCCTCAAGGGCGTATCTTTCAGAAAGATATAGACGTAAATCATCAGCAAGCAATACATCTGACTTCTCACGGTGAATTTTATTGCCTTGAACGTGAATATAATCCTCGTCCTCAAACATTCCCATTATGGACATCTCTAACGCGTGTTCGTCAAATTTCATACTACTCCCCCATATGTATCATCAACCGAAAGTAAACTTTAATCTGCGGAGCATAGTATATAAGTCTATGTATGGTACATCAAAATGTTTGCAGACATCGGGTACTTTCGCTTCTTTTATAAGCCCTCCCTTGCCCAAGTTGCGATTAGGCTGTTCAAGAGTGACAACAGTGTAATCTTTTGCCATTGCGGTTGCAATAATCCACGGGTCGGCGACTTCGTTTTTACTCCATTCAGTTAGTGCGTTATCCGTATAAAGTCCGGCATTTTGGAGGTGGTCAAGAATATTCCCCAAATTTTCTAAAATGCTATTATCTCCGCTTTTAATAACAGCCACGCCTTTAACTCCGACAAGCCATTCCTTTAATCCTTTTGCTTTGACTTCCGCGCGAACCTTGTCCAACAATTTAATAGTCCCGTTTTTAAGTTCATATTCCAAAAAACTCCAATATTGAGGAGCAAAGTCAGTAGGATAAAAAGTCTTAAAAGGTTCAATAAATATGTTTGTATCCGCCAAAAAAATCTCGGTTTGAACGTTCATTCTTCGCCCCTCACCTCCTTGACAAGTCTGTCAAAGCTGTTCATATTGGTGTTTGTCAGCCTATATGCGTCTGTAAAAAGCGTCCGCCCTTCCCTAACGCTTGAATCCAAAGACAACAAAAAGCGGTTGTCAATGCGGCTCTTTTCGGTAGTGTAATAATTACCGCCCTTTGATTTACCGTTCTTAGAGTTCAAAAAGTTTTGCTTTGCGTCATTTGCCAAATCAACATATGTTTTTTGCGAGATAAATTTGCTGTCTAAGGCGCGGCGGGCAATTACAACCGAACCGCACTTGAATATAGAAGCTAATTTTTCTATATTCTCACATTCTTTCCATTTTTCGGTAAATACCGCAAGAGGAACTAATATTTCCGCCGTAATAACGTTGGTTAAGGTTTCTTCGGGGCTAACGTCATAAACATTTAACGGTGATGTGTTAAAAAAACTGTTAGTTCCAAGCCCTATATGGACAGTTTCGTGTATAAGCGAAAAAAGTTTTCCGTTGTATGAGTCTGTCGAGTTTATAAATATAAGCGGCGCATAATCGTCCACAAGCGTAAACGCCCTAAATTCGTCTATGTTAAGCGGTCGATGAGTGTTCCCAGCTACTATGCCGTTAAGCATAACTATTATGCCTGTATCGCTGATTTTTTGGCGCAACAACCTAAATGAATCATCGGCGTTCTTAGATTTAGTATACCAGTTTTCATCAATCTTCAAAAAATCCCGTATCTTAGAGGCTATCTCTATCACGCTCATATTGCTGTCAACACAGCCCACGAACGGAAGTTTTTCCGCATAGTTCTGAATCATATAATCACGCATAAAATCTTGAATACTCTCCATTTGGTGGTTTGTATCCACAAGTTCACGGCTTGGGTTAGTAACAGGAACACTGCCGACTGTTCGATACTCCAAAATTTTAACTTTTTCTTTCGGCGGCGTTTTAAGCAAGAAATACCCAAATGGAATATGCGTTGCCTTACTAAATTTTTCCAAATCGGTTAAAGTAGGCTGTTTCTCGCCGCTAATCCACTTAGTCATCTTTTCTTTCCAATCTTTGCCTATGGACTGATTGCTTGTAGCAATTTTAACCCAATCCCATATTTTTGGGGAAACAGAAACTGTATTATTTTTCACGGGAGAACCTCCTTTCACACTCTATAAATCTCTTTATTATACTCTATTTTTGCGAATTTGTCAATAGCGAATTTTGACAAATAGTCGATATTTTTGTGTACAAAGTTATCCTATAAATTTTCTGTGTGCGTTTTTGACGTTATTTTGCTCCACCATTGCATAGCGCATTGTAGTATCTATTTTAACGTGTCCGAGCAATTTTTGCACC
>BNUF01000143.1 GCA_025997155.1 Clostridia bacterium | reverse complement strand
TTTGCTTGGATGAACAACTCCAGACGATTATCAAAAGACTATGAAATATCCAAAACATCTTCTGAAAATATGGCTATAATCTCTAATTTATCAACACTTTTAAGACGTTTTTGAACACGGGTTCTTAAAATTCCTGCTTGCAAACTGGGACAGCGTAATTGTCGTGCTTGCCGCGCTCGTTGGCGCGATTGTGTTAATTTCCAAGAAACAGTACACAATTCTTGACAAGATTGTGCTGACACTTGTTGTCGAAGCCGAAAAGAAGTACGGTGCGGGAACTGGCGCGGTAAAACTCGCGGCGGTTGTTGACTGGCTTTATCCAAAAATCCCCGCGATAATTAGGCTGTTTATCACAGAGAAACAAATTGAACAGCAGATTGAACGTGTCCTTACGGAAGCGCAGAAGAAATGGGAGAGCAACCCGAACATTTCTACCTATATTAAATCGTAGTGACGCCACGAGCGAAACAAGCCCTCTGACCGTTTCCGGTCAGAGGGCTTGTTTTTTTTGCTCAAAAATAATTTTAATTTTTTTCAAAAACCCCTTGACATACTCGTGCGAATATGGTATAATGTATATATTGAAACAAATAAATAAACCACTTGCACAGAGTGCAGGAAAACCGAAAATGAGCAAACTGAATTGAAAAGGAGCGATTGTTATGACTATTTACACTACGCAAGTTGACAAGAACGGCAAGACCCTGTACTACCGCGTTACGGACGGCAAGAAAAAGAACATCAGCCGCACCGAGTACGAAGCGAACCAACCCGCCGAAGTTGAAGCTATTACCGTCGAGCAAACGGTAATAGACACAGCACTCTTTGAATCGGCAAGCACGGCAGAAGTTGTTGAAACTGTTGCGGCGACAGAAGCGACCCGCGAACAAGGCGAAGTTGAAACAGTTGCTTTTGACTTTGTGAAAAGCGTTATTGAGTCAACGGGTAGCCAGTACGTCAACAAGATGTATCTGCAAAATTCCAAGAAATGCGCGTTAATCAATTACCGGAATTGTATGGTGTGTTCACTCGTGTTCGACAAAGAAAATACGGTGACGGCAATACGGTTTATGGGCGCGACGATTGAAACGCGCAAAAAAGCGTCAATGTTTGATTTCGTCGGTTTGGATAGCCTTTCGGAATACAAGGACGCAATCGTCAAGCAAGTCGAATTTATTGACTGGTGGTATCAAAATCCAAAATCAAAAGCCGTTAGAACGGCTTAATCGAAAAGGAGAGTTACAATGAACGAAAACGCAGAAAAGCCGAAGCGCAAGACTCACACATCAACGGAGGTAAAAAGACGGTATAACAGCAAGGTTTACACGCGAGTATTCGCCGATTTACCGAAAGACCTTGTTGCGACATTCAAGGAAGCTGTCAAGCAGAACAAGACGACCACAGCGGCGATATTCCGAAAGACGATTGAACAGTACATCGCCGAAAACGCGCCCAAGTAAGTATAGGCATAATGCACAGACAAATGAGTTTTCAAGTCCGAATTTTTGGATTAAGAAATTCAAAATATTTTCAAAAACCCCTTGACATACTCGTGCGAATATGGTATAATGTATATATTGAAACAAATAAATAAACCACTTGCACAGAGTGCAGAAAAATCGAAAGTGAGCAATTTAGACAAACTAAAACAGTAGCCTTGATAAGTCTCGAGGGTAGCATTTTGCCACTTGACAACTGAAAATACGATATTTTAGAGATAGACAACGTGCTGTTTGAGTATGACCAATCGATTTTGGGAGGGTAATATGGTTGACTATAAGGCAACGCAATACAAACACGCCGAAATATTGATGAGTGACACTGCAATCTTTAGTGGAGATGCAGGAAACGGTTTATTCAGAGGAAAAACTATCCTTTTGTCCTACAAAACGGAGACAACAATTTGTACGCGCCGATTTATAATGACGTGAAGGAGTATTTCAGACGTAATGACATCACTTGGTGGGGCGGACATAAACCGACTACTCCCAATCAGGCAAAATAAGGATGCAGTTTTGAGTCTGCTTAAATCTGTCTCGGACGACTTAATATATGTTTTTCCAATTGCCGAGCAGATGTCGGGCTATATTATGTTTGAGGCAGTCGGTGGCGTTATGAATCTTCTGAATGAAGTAGAAAATACACATGGCAGTAACTGCACCTCCGTTGACGCGCTAATATATGCGCTTCACAAAGACGGACGGCGTATTCTTGTGCCGATTGAATGGAAGTACACCGAAGCATATGGCAACGAGGATAAATCCATTGGCGAGAAAGGCAACACTCGAAAAACACGCTACTGCGACTTGATAGCGAACAGTAAGTATTTAAACAGCAATGTTTTGTCATGCTGTTGGTTCGAGCCGTTCTATCAACTTATGCGACAGACATTATGGACTGAACAAATTTTGTAGTGGCGTTGGCATGAAAGGTACTTGGCAGAAATGCCTGACTGCCCCAGAAAAATATGTCCTGTTATCGCCGAAAAAATTGTGGAGTTGCCAAGACACAGATACAGATATTTATCGCTATCTGAAAACACGATACTGGTAAGCGGTCTAAAAGACTAACACGAAAACGATATGAGGAGATAACCGCTATGTACTTTGAATACGGCGAAAAGGAAACCGAATATCTGAAACGTAAGGACAAGAAACTTGGGGCGGCGATAGATGCCATCGGTCATATTGAACGCGAGATAAACCCTGACTTGTTTTCGTCTGTCGTCCACAACATAGTTGGGCAGCAGATTTCCTCAACCGCGCTGAAAACCGTGTGGACGCGGCTTAACAGCAAAATCGGCACAATCACCGCCGACACGCTTTGTTCTGCTTCTCGTGAGGATATTCAGTCTTGTGGCATTACGTTCAAGAAAGCTGATTATATCAAGGATTTCGCTGATAAGGTTTATGGCGGCGAGTTTGATGTATACGCACTCCGCGATTTACCAGACGATGAGGTGATAGGCAAGCTGTCCGCGCTGAAAGGTATCGGCGTGTGGACTGCCGAAATGTTGATGATATTTTGTTTGCAACGCCCCAACGTCATCAGTTTCGGCGACTTAGCGATACAACGCGGTTTGCGTATGCTGTATCATCACAAGGTAATAGAGCGTAAATTGTTCGAAAAGTATGCAAGACGGTATTCACCATATAGCACTGTTGCGAGTCTGTATCTGTGGGCGATTTCGGGCGGGGCAATACCAGAAATGCGAGATTACATGCGAGGGTTATACATGAAGGAGTCTTGCTCCTAACTCATCAAAATATGCAGTATGTTGTCAAAAGGCGATCGATGGACAGATAACGAGGAGAATAAAAATATGCGACGTTCTGACAGACAAATAACAGATTTCGACGAAATCGTAGATGTGTTGCGCCGTGCAGACACCATTCGGCTCGGACTGCATGATGAGCCATATCCATATGTCGTTCCGCTGTCATTTGGCTTTGAAGTTGCCGATGGCAAAATTGAACTTTACTTCCACGGCGCGAAAGAGAGCTTTAAGCACGAACTTATTGCAAAGAATGCTAATGTATGCGTAGAAACAGATATTTTTCACGGCTATGCTGAAGTGCCGAAAAGCGTTACAACCGAGTACGAGAGTGTTATAGGTTTCGGTGTGTGCGTGCTTATGGAGGGCGACGAAGCAGCGCGAGGATTGAACTTGCTCCTGACTCACTGTGGTTTTGATGGTTTCGCTTATGACCGCGCTGTTCTTGACGTTACCGCTATTTACAAGGTTACGTTTGAACGCGTCACAGGTAAGCGAAGGTTTGTGTAAAAATACGGAATTATGTCACGGAATAACGAAAGGAAAGTATACTAATGCCAATATTATTCCCGCGTATATGTCTTCAGACGTTGAGGTTTTCCTGTTTCAAGTAGCGACGGCAATGTTCGCGTTGCGTTCGCCATATGCGGAAGGGGCAATTCTTGCGGACGAAGGAGGTTTAGGGAAAACCTATGAAGCCCTTCTTATCATCTCGCAACTTTGGTTTGAGGGCAAGGAGCATATGTTGATTGTAGTGCCTATTCCACTTCTTATGCAATGGGCGGATATTTTAGAGCATCATTTTTAAATACTATTCGTAACGATTGATAATAATACCAATTTTGACGGAGCGAAGAATCCTTTCGATTGCCGTTCTGTTATCCGCACAACATATGAGCTTGCGACCGAAAAGGCGGCGATGATTAGCCAAGTTGTTTGGGATATTGCCGTGCTTGAGGAGGCGCACCGACTTTCAAAATCCTACACAGGCGAAAACAAAACGGCGAACGCCTTGAAGAAGGCGACAGCCGACGCATACAAATTGCTGCGCCGCGCCTATGCATAATTCCATTATGGATTTGTATGGGTTGATTTGGTTTATTGACGAAACGGCGTTGCCCGACGAGAAATCGTTTTACGCTCGTTATTTCCGTAAACTGGAAAATTACGGCGAACTTACATATACTGCCTCGCGCTGCTGCTTTAGGACATGCATTCACAGGTTGCGCAATATGTGGGAATTCCGCGACGTATACCCGTGACGGTGGATTACAAACGACGGCACCAGAGCATAAACTGGAAAGGTTGCTTGAGAAATACCTGAAGAAATCTAAGAAACAGGCGTTTCCCAAAATGGATAACTATGAGTTGTCGCTTATGATGTCCCGCGCTTTGTCATCTTCAATCTTTGCGTTTGAGAAAATGTTGAGCGGGGTAATTGCGCGTGTTCCCGAACCTGAGCTTGTCGCAACTCAAGAGTTAGCCGAGGCAATTACGGTAAACGCAAAAGGGCGAGGAGGCTTGAATAAAGGATTATGCGGTGTCACAGGCAAGGGCAACAGTCGGACGTGATTGTGCTGAATTTTCGGAACAGTCAGAATTTTGCCGATGTGTGCATGTTGGAACTGGTTAATAAGCGGGTATCGCAGTTTGACGGGATTTTCGGTAGGAGCGACGACGTGACTGGGAATTTCTGTGAGAACGCCGCCTGCAAGAGAGAAAAAGGAGCTGAAAGAAACAGAATGTTTCGCGAGTTAAATAAACAGTATGGTTTAGAGGAATACGCAATACATACGTACATAAAAAATCAGCAAAAACACTTCAAAGAAAATATAGATTCTTTTACGGCGCAGAAGATAGCAACAAGGGCATTATGTGCGTTTGAGAAACTATTGTATAAAATTGGCAAGAACGTACGGTTTAAGAGATACGGGGAACTAAATTCCTTAGAGGGCAAGATTAATCAAACAGGAATAAGGTACAAAGACGGAAGTTTATTGTGTGATGGACTTAAAGTAGATGTAATAATAAAGCTAAAAGATATGTATGCACACTTCGCGTTAAAATCCAAAATAAAATATTGCCGAATAAAAAGAGAGTTAGTAAATGGTAAAATGAGTTATTATATTCAGTTGATACTTGAGGGGCAACCGGCAAAGAAGAACCATTAAGACAGAAAAGAACGAAAAGGGGAAATACAAAAAGAAAAATAGGTTTGGCAAGAGCATTGCCAGCAAAGCCCCAAGTCTGTTGTTGACACTTCTACAAAATAAACTGGCGTGGCATAATACCTCTCTTAATTTCATAGATACCGCAAAAATAAAGGCAAGTCATTACAATCATAGGACGAATGAGTATAAAAAGAAAGAATTATCAGAACGATGGAATATGATAGACGAAGAAAAAGTGCAACGAGATATGTATAGCGCGTTTTTGATAATGAACGTAGATGATGATTTGAAAAGCATTAACAGAGAAAAATGTTTAGATAGATACGGTAAATTCAAACAACTGCACGATGTAGAAATAGAAAGAATAAAAACAAGTGCAGCAAAAAGAATAGTGAGTATGGGGATTTAAATTACCAAATATAAAGATAGGAAGAGGGTAATTATTATGATAACAAAAACTATAACTGTCAAATGTCCATTTTGCGGAAACGAGAAAGTGTCAAAAAACGGACACAATTCAACAGGAAAACAAGTTTACAATTGCAATAATCCTGATTGCAATCATCGTAATTTTGTAGAAGATTATACTTACAATGGTTGTAACCCGGAGGTTCGTGAAAAGGTATTAACAATGGCGGTAAACGGCAATGGTACCCGCGCAACAGGAAGAATACTCGGCATTTCTAAAGATACAGTTACAGCTATATTAAAAAAACCGAA
>BNUF01000142.1 GCA_025997155.1 Clostridia bacterium | reverse complement strand
CGTTATACAACGATTTCAAACACGGCAACGTCAACTTCGAGCTTGAGATACAGCGGCAGGCGGGGCAATGGGACATTCACCTTAAATCCCTGTTTATCCTTACGGTGCTTCAGGACTACCCCGTGCCGAATTTGCACATTTTGCAGGACGGCAAGGTGCAGTCTATCATAGACGGCAAACAGCGGCTAACGACGCTTTTCGGGTTCATTGACGGCGATTTCAAGATAAGTTCGGCGGACAAGCTCAACGCTGACGACGACACGCGGGTGTATCTTGACACGCAAGACGGCGAAACCTACGACCCCGAGGATTTTCTTGGGCAGGAGTTTGACGGGCTTCCGAAAGAGTTGCGCGAACGTATCTACAAATACGAATTTTCGGTGAACGTATACGACCGCACCCACACCACGAACGACGACATTGAGAACGTCTACCGCCGCATAAACAACGGCGTTCCGCTTGCCAGCGACCAGAAACTCAAAGCGGCGCTTGGGTTTGATTGTCTTAAAGAAATGAGCGAATTAACAAAGCATAGATTTTTGAAAAACGCGGTCAACATCTCAAAGGGACAGCACGCAAAGGACGCGGAAATGTCAATCATTATGCAGAGTTTACTGCTTTTGGGGAATGAGGATATCACGGGGAGTTTCCTCAACAAGAATATGCTTGAACACGGAATACGCTTCCGTTCGCTCCCCGAGGAAGAACAAAAAGCCGCGCTCGAACGCGTTTCAGAGGCGTTTAATTATCTCGAAAGCGCGTTCCCGACTATTATGGGCGGTACGATTATAAATAAGAACGACAAAAAACAGCTCAAAGACCCGCTGAAAAAGATTACGATACCTAATGTCGTGGCTATGGCGTATCACGCGGGCGCGGCGGATGTTCCCGCGTCAAAGTTTAGGGATTGGTTCGTAAAGTTTTTCTCGGGAACTACGGAAGTTGGAATGGACGGCTACAACCCGACGCTTGCGAATTATCAGAGTTTTTGCAAAACGTCAACGGCGGCTAACAACGCGGTTAAAGGGCGTTACGGCGCGATGAAAGCTAGTTTTACAGACCGTTTCGACATAACTTTTGAGGACTTTATGACGACAACGCAAAGAGTGAAAAAAGAAGAAGATAAAAAACCAAGCAGACCAACAGCGGACGAGCCGCCAGACGAAAGGCAGATAACAATAGACCCATACGCAAGCCCAGACGATGACGAAGAATAAGCCGAAAAAGGCATAAATACGAGGAGGTTCGTATGGATAAACGGCGCAAACGGCGGCGGCGAATCATATTGCTCCTCCTTGTTTTTTTGTCCGCAATCGTTGCTTTTGTGCTGATTTGGCAAGAGTCGAACATACGGCGGATTATGCAAGCCGCACAGATAGCTTCTATGATGCTTGACAAAGATAATCCTCTTTCGGAGGAATACGAGGCGAACGGATTAAAACTACTGCCCGACCAATCATATATCTACACGCCCGATAATAACGGGGGCGGCAGGGTTATCGGCGGAAGTACAGGCGCGTTTGATTTCGGAGATTACCCCGAGGACGGGCGAACGCGGCTTAAACAGGAGATTATGGAAATCCTTACGGAAGTGTCGCAGAAAATCAAAGATAATGTTGCGGCGGACTTCGACCTACCGCCGCAGATTCTGTTGGGAATGTGGTACACGGAAAACCCCGAGGCGGGGAATTTGCTCACCAAACCCGAAGTTTACTGGCTCGGCGACACAAAGGCAAGTGCGTATACGGACTTCACCTTGGGAGCTGATAAAGTCAAGGAAAACGCCTACTGGGGGAATGGTAAAACTGGGCAGATAACCCTTGCGGGGGTTGATTTATCTAAGTCAACTCCGTCAAAGGGTTCTTCAAGCGCGATTGGGATAATGCAGCTCACAGATGTTCTGTTGCCCGAGTGGCTGTACAACATCTACACTCCGCAGAAAATGACGGCTTCGGACTTCGCGGCGGGAACTCAAACGAATGTAAAAGGCAAGACAGGCGCGGGTTGGGTTCGCGGGCAATGGCTTGACGCTAAATTCTCCGCGCTCAAGAGCTACAATGTCTACCGTCCGCATATCGGATACGTTCCAGATACGGTGTACACTCCCGCCGTGAAAATGCTTCAAGCCGCTAAGGGCGTTAATGTAGGCGTTTCGGGACTTTCAAAGCAGCAAACTGACGAGATAAAATTGGCGCAGGCAATCACCGCACATAACCGAGGACACGTCCCGAACGGCTGGACGGCATACTTTGCGGAGATGTCCAAAGAAAAAGGCACTCTCGCGTTTGATGTTCCGCGACTTGTCGCAAACGGCAAGTTAAACGGCACGGCTAACTGGTATTGGCAGGGTTCGGGCAACCCTAACAAAGACTTTGTACAAGCTACGTTCACAAAATATTCCACCGACAGCACGGGTGCAAGCCACGCGAGAGGCTACGCCCTAAGCGTTATCAACAACGGTTACGCGATTTGGGACATATGGGAAACCGAAATCAAAAACGCCAAAAAGACAGGCGGCGGTTACACAGGCGGCGGAACGACATCAAACAGCAACCAAGCGGCGGCTGACGAGGACAAGCGGCACAGCGAAAAATCCGCAAGTTACGATAACCTTATCCGCAACAAAGCGTATCCGCTTACGGACACAGAGTACAACACACTTGACCCGCGCCGAAAGGCTATCGCGGATTACGCCTACGCCTTACGAAACGGCGACACTCCATACGGAATCGTCTGGTATGAATACGCGCATACAAAACTCAATTATCATAACGTAATGCAACAGGCGCAATGGGCTAAACAAAAGCTCTCGAACGTCGATTATTCGGCACTTACGAGCGTATGGACGACAGACTGCGCCGATATGATTAACAAGATTTTGGCGGCTAACGGATTAAGCGTTTTAGGCACGTCAGACACCTACGGAAGCGACAGCAACACGATGAGAATAAGCGCAAGCGAAGCAAAGGCGGGAGACGTGATATGGCACAGCGGACACGTCGAGCTGATTGTGGGCAACACGGGCAAAGAGCTTGACATAATAAGCTCAAACGGACACGGGCGGCGCGTGGAGTACCGCAGAAGCAGTTACGCGGCGGTTCAGGCGAGTTTTCAAATACGGCGGATTAAGAAATTACCCTGAATTGTGATTGACGGAGACAGGAGAGAGTGAGAAAATGTACGAGAATGAGATTGTAGAAAGAGTTTCAGAGGTTATGGATATTTATGAAACGCTTGTCGAATTAGACGGCAGACTTCGGGAACTGTCACTTCAAGTCGGCGAAGATTACCGCCGCGACAGTCACGGCAAACTCGACACGCGTGAAATCAGCGCGTTTCTGGAACTTTTGCGAAACTGCGGCGGGGTTGAAGCCCTTGATGTCTACGCAAGTAACGACAGAACACAGTGCGAATCGAGTCTGGACATTATATCGAACGTGCTTTATAATTTGAGGGGGCGGAGGTTTGAGTGAGTATTAAACGAGCAATCAATACAAAGCTATTCGCGGTGTTCCTTGCGGCTTTTGTGATTTTTACAGGTTGTGAGAAGAAAGAGAAACCAACCACACTTGACGATTCGGTGTACACCAAAGAAAACAAACAGCAGTACGAGCAAATCGTCAAAACATACGCGAACATAGATATACTCTTTGACGAAATCGAACTTGAAAACTGTTCTCTTTTGAACGAGTCGGCAAAGTCAAAACTGCTTGAAAAAATAAACTACAACAAACAAACTAAAGAGGATTGGGAGAAACTAACCGCCGACCCGACAGCCCTTGACGACGGCGAAAACGAGTACGGCGGCTACCTGAACGAGCTTAACGAGAAATTCCCCGATATACTTGAAGTCCCTCATACCGCCGAAATCAACTATATCTACTACCTCGACGGCGGCGTTATAGCGAACGTGACGAACGGCATACACGACGTGGTGTTCGTTCATTTGGCGGTAAACCGCGACGGCACGGTGACTGACGTGTCAAACGGGGATTAGGGGGCGGATTATGAAAAATACAGTAAAAATAAGATTGATTAGGATTATTGAGGTCGTTGTGATATGCGCCGCAATGTTTTGGGCGGCAAGCCGAAGCGTCGACGCGAAAACGCCGTCCGAACCCTTGATAGGCGGCAAAACGGCGAACGCGTTTTTGTACGACTTGAAACAGCAGCTTACGGTGATTTACGCGCCGCCCTCTCAAAACGCGTTTAACGCCTCTAAGAGCGCGTTGGAGGCTTATATGACTGAAACTACGGCAGATAGGATTTGCGGGCGTTACAGCGACGCTACGGGGGTTGTGAGCGACGTTACGCGTCTTGAGTATGGAAAGGGCGAATGGCAGGACGACGGGTTGCCGAAAGTCTACGCCGAAATCCATACCCAATATGACGGCTTGATGTACTACACTCACATAATTTTCCTGTTTAACGAGGATAACGTGATTTACGATTATGTTGTGTTTTGAGCCGCGAAAAATTTTTGAAAAAAATCCTTAAAAACCGTTGACAAACGCCCGCGAAACGTGCTATAATGGCAGTAATAAAATTTCTTTATACCTTGGTGGAAAGAGTAGACAGTCCTGTGCCTTACCGCTTGCAACAAGGTTTTTATGAGGAAGCGGGGTTGCCCGCTTTTTTCTTTTGCGCGATTGATTAGAGGTATGTTAATAAAAAGGGGCGTTTATTTTGAAACTTGCGAAAGACTTATCAAAACTCGGGCGGGATATAGCGAAAGTCGGCTACAAGCAATAAAATTGAAAACAACATAGCAATGTCAAAGCGGCGGGCGTATCAAGCTCCCCGCTTTTTTATTGGAGTGATGAGCAATGGGTATGTACAGAGTTGCGTGTTTTATGTTGCGTCTGATTCTGTTTGCACAGATATGTATGGGGATTGTTTGGAATTTGTTCTTTTTTGTTGTTTATATGAAAACAGGGGACACGCATAACGGAGCTGTAATGTTAGGGCTTAGCGCAAGTATAGCTTTCGGGGTAAGTTTCGGATGTTATATCGGCGGGAAGTTAGACGGCAGGCATATGTTGCGGCAAGCGTTGGGCTTTGGCGTGTGGATAGTCTTGTTTTATTTGACGTTTAGCAGGGGCGGCGCGGAGTTTTACGATTTGGCGGGAAACGCGGCCGCAACCGGCATTATGTACAGTAAAGAACACGCCGAAACGGATATTCTTTTTGCGCTTCTCGCGGGCGGAATGTTGCGGGACGAGATACTCTATTACGCGGAGCGACTGCGCGAACGGGTAAAAAAGACGATTGCAAAGATAAAAAGTTGAAGGATTGATATACGGGGGTGAGAAAATGCTGCTTTTTGCTGTGCCTGTGCTTGCGGCCGTGCCCGTTACGGGCGTTATAGTCAAGGCTCTTTATAATCGTGAATATGTGTATGGAACATATTGGATTTATTGCGCTTTTGCCTATCTCGGTTCACGTTTCTTAACAGCCTTGACTATATCGCGGCGTTGTGCGTGATACATCTTGTGAAACTCCCGCTTAGCATAGCGGGGAAACTGCTGCGCGGGGCGGTTTACGTTGTTGTTCTCGCCGCGCTGTTCGCGCTTAACGGGTTTGCGCTACATATCAACGAGAATTACCGCCTTGACGTGGTTGACGGCGTTGTTTACTACAAGTTTACCGCCGAGTACGAGGGCAATATTCCGCTTGATATGGTTGAGAGTATCACGATAACCGAAACGGATAAGAACACCGCGCTGATTGTCGTGAAGGCTTCGGGGGTTAATGTGTTTATGCGCGAAATTCCCGAAATTGCTTATAAATACGCCGTAAAACCTAAGTTAGCGGACTTGAAAGGGGTGATGGGCGGCAAGATAAAAGATGAAACGGATTGAAAAAAGATTGGAGTTGACACGAATGAAGTCAAACAAAGGCGTGGCGGCGGTTTTAAGGGTTGCAATTATAAGTGCGGTGTTTACGCTTATTATCAGCTCTTTTAGTTTTGCCTACGCAGAGCCCGAAAATACGGCGTTTATAAGCCCCGACCAGATTACGGTTATTGCGGAGGCTGAAACAGACGAAACAAACGGCGAGGACAGCAATAAGAAACGCAAGGAAATGAATATGCAAAGGTTCATAGACGGCGCGACGATAGACCCGAACGCCCACAACGCAACCACCGACAAGATTATGAAATCGGGCAACGAAATGGTATCTAACATAGTGAACGTGGGGATACAAG
>BNUF01000141.1 GCA_025997155.1 Clostridia bacterium | reverse complement strand
CTCCCTGTCTATCAGCAGTTTCCATAATTTTTTGTAACTAACCTTCATCAAACGCACCTCCACTCCTGAAAGGTATATCTCACTCCTACATTGCCATTATAGCGCAATAAAGAAGAAAATTCAAGCGTAAACACTTGCTTTTGAGAAAAATATTCATAGTTATACCTAAATATTCTCCTTTGTGGTGAGGGTTAAAAGTTCTCTGAAAAAACGAAGTAATTGCTTGTAATAATATGCATGTGTCGAAATTAAACCGAAATTGTCGATATTATTTTGTTGACAATGAGATTCTTCAAGTGTATCATATCCATAAAATAACATAAAGTGGGGCGTTTTGTGATTTTGTTACAAAACGCTGCACTAGACCAGATAAATTGGAGGGATTTTATGGTTAGAAGGGCTAAACGCCTTATTGCGTTTATACTTATGTTGGTTATGATTATTCAGACATTTCCAACAATGGCTTTATTCGCGGATGATTTCTGTAATTCGTCTGATTTACCACTACATATAGCGCGTGGCCCCATAAAAATCTATACAAGCGAAATAATTCTTCAAAAAATGAGATTGACAATTTAATAAAAATATGCTATAATCGTGAAATTGGACAGCAATAAAACGCGTAGAATTCCTGACGGAGTTCTGCGCGTTTTATTGCGTTTATCGTAGTTTTCAGGAACCTTTTCTCGAATAAAGAGTCCGCAAAATTTTATTAGAGTGAGGTTATTAAAATGGAAAACGAACAACAGAACAACAGCTTTCTTGGCACGGAGCCTATTCGCAAACTGCTCCCAAAGTTTGCAATCCCGTGTATTTTGTCGCTGCTTATCAGCTCGCTGTACAACATCGTAGACCAAATCTTCATCGGCAACAGCGAACTCGGCTATCTCGGCAACGCCGCGACCACAATCGTATTCCCGATTACGATTATATCCGTCGCGTTCGCGTGGTGCTTCGGCGACGGAGCCGCCGCGTATTTGAGTATCTGTCAAGGCCGAAACGACACCGCACACTCTCACCGTTCCATTGGTAACGCAATCGGCGCGACGCTTATCGTGAGCCTGTTATTCGTAGGCGCGGGCTTTCTGTTTATGGACAACGTCCTGTTAGCGTTCGGAGCGTCGGGTGCGAGTATCGGCTTAGCGAGGGATTACTTCACCATTATCCTTATGGGTATCCCGGCGTATATGCTGATGAATATGATGAACGCGGTTATCCGCGCGGACGGAAGCCCAGCGTACTCGATGGCGTCAATGCTCACGGGCGCGGTTATCAATATTATTCTCGACCCGATTATGATTTTCGGATTGATAGGCTGTCCTAAAATGGGAATCAAAGGCGCGGCTTACGCCACGATTATCGGGCAAATCGCGGCGTTTATAATTTCGCTGACTTATTTCTTCCGCTCAAAATCGTTCAGGCTGAACAGACAGAGCTTCGCACCGCGTTTGAAGCTGTTCAGTAACGTCGTAAAACTCGGCGTGTCCACGTTTATCACGCAAATGTCAATCGTCATTATATCTCTCGTTTGTAACATTATGCTCGTAAAATACGGCGCAATATCGAAGTACGGGCAGGATATTCCGATTGCGGTCATCGGTATCGCGATGAAGGTGTTCACCATTGTAATCAACCTTGTTGTCGGCGTTATACTTGGAGGACAGCCGATTCTCGGCTACAACTTCGGCGCGGGAAATTACAGGCGTGTGCGGGAGACGTTTACAGCCGTTTTAGTGTGTACGGTGATTATCGGCGTTTTATCTACGCTTGTGTTTGAGTTAGCTCCGCAAGCCGTCATCAATTTGTTTGGCAAAGAATCGGATTTGTACAACGAGTTCGCTCAAAAGACCTTCCGCATATTCCTGTCACTCGTGACGTTCACCTGCACCATTAAGATGACGGCGATTTTCTTTCAGGCGGTGGGGCAGCCGTCAAAAGCGGCGGTGGTTTCGCTCACGAGGGATATTGTGCTTTTCGTACCGCTTGTAATATTGTTGCCGTCTGCGCTGGGTATTGAGGGTGCGTTGTGGGCTGCTCCGATAGCGGACATAATCGGCATTTGCATAACGGCGGCGCTTGTCACGCGGTTTTTTAAGTCCTTGGAGAGGACAGAAGAAACCGTCGAACAACCCGCGCCCGCAACGGCGATACATCCGTCAAAACCAGGCGTGATTATCACAATCGACCGCGAACACGGCTCGTCGGGGAAGTATATCGGGCAACTTGCCGCGAAGCAATTAGGCATACCGTGTTATTACAAGGAAATGATTGCCCTCGCCGCGCAGGAAAGCGGTTTGGCGAAGGAGTTTATTTCCGATATAAACGATGCCGAACCTGGCATAATGCACGGGCTGTATTTGAGTACCGAACCTGTGCAACAGGCTATTGTCGCGCAGGAACGCATTATCCGCAAAATCGCCGACAGCGGTTCGTGCGTAATAATCGGACGCGCCGCAGGGTATGTGCTGCGGGATTATGAAAATGTCGTGCGGATTTTCGTTCACGCGCCAAAGGAATACAGAGTGGCGCAGGTTATGAAGAATTACGGCGACACCGAGGCGCAGGGCAAAAAGAGCATATCGAAGTCGGACGCGGCTCGGTCAAAATATTACATGGAAATTGCGGGGGCTAAGTGGGGCGACGCAAAGGAGTACAACCTTTGCATTGATAGTTCTATTGGCTCGGAAAACGCCGCCGCGCTGATTTGCGAGTTTGTTAAACGGCTTGTGTCGTAAACGCGAACCGCGTCACGCCCTCGCCGCTTTCCGCCCAAATCTTCTCGCCCAAACCCCGAACAATCTCTTTCGCGATAGACAGTCCAAGCCCTGTGCCTCCGCCGGAGTGTGCCTTGTCAACGGTATAAAACCGCTCGAATATAAATGGCAAATCTTCCAGCGGTATCGTTTCGCCCGTGTTGGAAACGATTGCCACGATTTTCCCGCCTTTCTGCTCGAAGGACAGCGCGACGCTCCCTCCTTCGGGCGTATGCTTCATCGCGTTGTCCATGAGCGCGACGAGAATCTGCTCCACGCGGTCGGAATTGCTGTAAACGGGTATCGGCGCGGTCATATCGGCGTTTATGGAGAATTTCAAGCCCGCGTCCTCTGCGAGATGACCGTAGCCGTCCGCTATGTTCTGCATAACCTCGCGCAAGTCGAACCGCGTCTTTTGCATAGCTTCGTTCCCTGCCTGCAAGCGCGACAGTTCAAGCAAATCGTCCACCAAGCGCGACAGGCGCATTGATTCCCGCACGATATTGTTATAGAACAGTTCCCGCTTTTCGTCTGTCTTGACCATACCGTCGCGCAAGGTTTCGCCCATTGCGCGGATTGACGCGATAGGCGTTCGCAGTTCATGCGACACGTTGGCGACATAATCGCGGCGGGTTTGTTCAAGCCGCTCCGATTCAGTTACAAAGTGATTGACCGAAACCGCCAGTTCCCCGATTTCGCCTTTAACCGTTTCGTCAGCGCGTACCCCAAAATCGCCGCCTGCCATTGCGCGGGCGGCGTTCCTCATTTGCCGAATCGGAACGACGAGCCGCCGCGTCATCAAGTAAGCGGGTACAAGCATAACCACAATCGCCGCAAACGTGCTTATAATCAGCGTTCTGTTCAGCACGTTCAGCGTATCGTTAAGCTCCGACACAGGTTTGGTCAGGAACACCGCGCCCCCCGTTTCAATCGGAACGCCGACGACCAGTATTCTTTCAACGATATGCGATACCTCTTTACCGCTCAAAACGGTTTGCACGTCGGCGGCGGGCGTTTCCTCACGCGGCGGTCGCCTACCGCCTTGCTGAAAATTGCGAACGGGATTCCCGTTTTCATTATAAACGGATAGTTCCGCGCCAAATTCTTGGCGGGTATTGATTACTTCGCCCGCGCCTATCGTTTCGGCGATTGTCCGCGCCAGCGGCAGCAATTCTTTAGCCCGCATATCGGCGTAAATTCCACGCGCCGCGAAAATGTAAATTCCCGCCGACAGCAACCCCGCAAGTAACACCGCCGACAGTGTGAGCAGTATTATTCTGCGAAGCAGGACGCTTTTCGATAATGTCAGTCTGTCAATCACGGCTCACCTCGAATTTGTAGCCTACGCCGTAAATACTGCGAATCGCCCAATTTTCGTTTTCAGGCAGTTTGGCGCGTATGCGCTTGATTTGCGTGTCAACGACGCGGGTATCCCCGTAATAGTCGTAGCCCCAAACGTCAGAGAGTAACTGTTCTCGACCCCACACTCGTCCCGGCGCGGAGCACAGCTTGTAGAGAAGTTCCACTTCTTTTGGAGTTGCGGCGACGGCTTTTCCGTCCGCCAGTATCTCGTAATTACTCATATTGATTTGCAGTCCCGAAAAACGCAGAACTTGCAACCTTTCTTTCGGCGTTTCCGTTACGCGGCGAAGAACGACCTTAATCCGCGCCACAACCTCACGCGGCGAAAACGGTTTCACGATATAATCGTCCGCGCCAAGCTCCAAGCCGAGTATGCGGTCTATTTCTTCGCCCTTGGCGGTCAGCATTATGATAGGCGTGTTATGTTCGCGTCTAATTTCGCGGCATACGTCCAAGCCGCTTTTCTTCGGCATCATCAGGTCCAGTATAACGAAGTCCGGCTTCTCGCTCTCGAATTTGACGAGAGCGTCCTCGCCGTCGAAAGCCGACGCGCATTCGAAGCCTTCCGCTTCTATATATTCCCGCAGCGTTTCGTGAATCATCCGCTGGTCGTCGCATATCAGGATTTTTGCCATAATCTTGACCTCCGTTGTTCAACTGCCGTTATTATATACCAAAATCACGGCGTTTTCAATCCAAAACGCGTATTGACACAATGTGCCACATTTGCGCCACAATTCAGCCCTTGCAAGTTCATAATAGCGATGTAAAATGAACACAATCAAGAAAGCGAAGGAGGAAACACAATGGCAATCGAGGTTTTCAACAGATACGAGAACAAATACTTAATCGGCGAGGACGCGTTCGGCGGCCTGCAATGCAGACTTTCCGAATTTATGGATAGTGACGAATACAGCAAGGCAGACTTTACGTATCCTATTTGCAACATTTATTATGACACGGAGGACAGCCGATTAATCCGCGAGTCGCTCTCCAAGCCGCTCTATAAGGAAAAACTGCGCTTGCGCTCCTACGGAACGCCGACCGAGGGCAGCACGGTCTATGCCGAGATTAAGAAGAAATTCAATGGCAAGGTGAACAAGCGGCGCAGCGGGTTGAAACTCGCGGAGGCGTATACATTTCTGAATACCAGGCGGCTCCCCGTCCTTCAGCCGTATATGAACGCGCAGGTGTTGAGGGAAACACAGTACCTACTTTCACGAATGCCGCTGAAACCCGTCGTTTATATTTCCTATGAGCGAAGGGCGTTTAGAAACGATGAAACTGACTTGCGCGTGTCATTCGACACGAATATACTCTCGCGCAGGACGGATTTGCGGCTTGAAAGCGGGATATACGGCAAACCGTTGCTCTCGGACGGCAAGTGGCTTATGGAAATCAAAACGGCGGATACGGTTCCGCTTTGGCTGTCAAAACTGCTGGCGGAATATGACATTAAACCTGTCAGCCTGTCGAAGTACGGTGTCGAGTATCAAAAGACGCTTGCGGCGGAGCTTAAGAAACCGATACTACGAGTATTCGCGTTCCCGCGTACCGCGCCGCGTGCGGAGGAAACTGAATTGGCGTTCGCGTTTGCGTAAAGGAGGATAAAAAGACTATGTTTGAATCGATTTTCGCGGAGGAACTTATCAACTCGAACATTTCAGCACTGAATCTGATAATCGCGCTCGCCGCGTCGCTCGTGCTTGGCACTGTAATCAGCTTTACTTATATGAAGACGCACAAGACCAAAACGCCGTCGCAGGGTTTCTCCGTTACGTTGGTGGTTCTACCCGCCGTCGTAACGATAATAATACTTCTAATCGGCAACTCTGTTGCGCAGGCGTTCAGCTTGGCGGGAGCGTTTCAAATTATCCGTTTCCGATCCGCACCCGGCGACCCGAAAGACATCACGTTCGTGCTGTTCTCTATGGCGGTCGGGCTGTGTATGGGTATGGGCTACCTCGTCTATGGAGTTATAGCGGCGGTTCTGCTGTGCGCTGTGATATTCCTGCTCGAAGCCGTCAAGTTCGGACATTTGAAGTCGGAGCGCGAGATTTTGAGAATAGTCATACCCGACAGTCTGAACTTTACAGGCGCGTTCGACGATATTATTAAACGCTACACGTCCGACTACAAACGGATTGGCGTGAAACTGACAGACCTTGGCAGTTTGTTTGAGCTGCGGTATTTGATAACCGCAAAAGGCGGCGCGAACGAAAAGGAGTTTTTGGACGAGCTGCGCTGCCGCAACGGCAATCTAAACATTTCGCTGACGCTTGACGAGGTAGCCCATACCCATACACAGCCCGACC
>BNUF01000140.1 GCA_025997155.1 Clostridia bacterium | reverse complement strand
CGTCAGTCCTCATTCGGTAGAATGTGACGGTGGTCTTGCGGTTCGGCGTAAGCACGTCCATATCGCCCTCCGCGCCGTTGTTGCCCCGTCCATTTGGGCTTGTGTCCTTTTGAAACCAATATTATTCGGAGCATATTGTCTTGTGGACGGCGGTCGCTCGTTCGGACAGTTCCTCAACCATTTTCTTTTGAATTTCAGACGGTTTTGTTTTGATTGTTTCATACTTGGCTTCGGGAATTATCAAGTTAAGTGTGTCGGCGGTCTTAATATCGGCGGCTTCCTTGAACATACTAATAAGTTCTGCAAAGCGTTGTCAAGGGTGTGTGAAAAAAATATTTTTCGCATATACAAATTTCGGCTTTCATTGACGAAACAGCTTGACAAAGTTCATTTAATCGTATATAATTATGTTGGGAGAGTGTTGTATGATACCAAATTAGCTACAACAAACAATTCGCCGCAATCAGATACGGGCTTTGAAGAAAAGATATGGGCGGCGGCAGACATTCTGCGCGGTAATATGGATGCGGCGGAGTATAAGCATGTTGTTCTCGGATTGATATTCTTAAAATACATATCAGATAAATTTACAGAGCGTTTCGAGCAATTGAAAGCCGATGATGACGACACCGAAGACAAAGATGCGTATGCTGAAGTGAATGTCTTCTTTGTCCCACCCTCTGCGCGTTGAGTCGTTATTGCTGACACTGCGCACAACTCGGAAATCGGAACAGTCATTGATGACGCGATGAGAGCAATCGAACAGGAAAACAAACGCCTTAAAGACATCCTTCCGAAAAACTATTCACGCGATGAACTTGATAAACGCCGTCTTGGAAACGTGGTCGACTTGTTCACAAACATTCAGCTTGTAGACCGCACTAACAACCGCGACTTGCTCGGTGAAACATATCAATACTGCCTCCGCAAGTTCGCCGAAAACGAAGGTAAACGGGCGGGAGAATTTTATACACCTGAAAGCGTGGTAAAAACCCTTGTTGAAGTGTTGCAACCGTTCAACGGACGAGTATATGACCCGTGTTGCGGCTCCGGCGGTATGTTTGTACAGTTCGCAAAATTTATTGAGAATCACTCACAAAATTTGCGCGGCATTTCGGTTTACGGACAGGACGCAAATCCGACCACCCGCAAACTCGCGCTTATGAACCTTGCAATTCACGGCATTGAATCTGACCTCGGGCAATTTAACGCCGATACTTTCCACAATGACCTTCACCCACAGCTTAAGGCTAATTTCATTCTCGTAAATCCGCCGTTCAATCTTTCAGACTGGAATGACGGTTCGTTGAACGATGACAAGCGTTGGAAGTATGGATTGCCGCCAAATGGTAACGCAAACTTCGCGTGGCTTCAGCATATGATTTTTCACCTTGCGCCAAACGGCAAACTCGTTCTTGTTCTTGCCAACGGCTCGTTGTCATCGCAGAGCGGCGGAGAAGGTGAAATTCGCAGAAAAATAATCGAGGCAGACCTTGTAGAGGGCATTATCGCGATGCCCACACAATTGTTCTCGTCAACGCAAATTCCGGTGTCGCTGTGGTTTGTCAGCAGAAACAAGAAACAGGCGGGTAAGACGCTTTTCATAGATGCGCGAAAAATGAAAACAATGGTAACCCGCCGTTTGCGCGAGCTAAACTCTGAGGACGTTGCCAAAATTGCCGACACATTCATAGCGTTTCAAAGCGGAACATTTGAAAATGTCAAAGGTTTTAGTGGAGTAGTTGACACACTTGAAATAGCCAAACAAGATTATATCCTCACGCCCGGACGATACGTCGGTATCGAGGAGCAAGAGGATGACGGTGAACCGTTTGAGGAGAAAATGGCGCGGTTGACAGGAGAACTCGGCGAGCTTTGGAAAAAGTCGCACAAGTTGGAGAACGAGATAAAAGGGCGGATTGGAAGGTTGGGGGATGAAATCTGATGACCAAAAACTCTCGCCAGCGGTGAGAGAATTAGAAAACACCGCATCAGTAAACGCCTTTGAGGATTTAATTCAGAACCGTTACGTTGGTATAAGGGGATTTTTGCCGGCTAACATTTGGAGAATGAGGCAATTTTACGAAACTTATAACGGCAACGAAAAACTCGCAACACTGTTGCGAGAATTGACTTGGTAGCATAATCTTCAAGTCATGTCGTGCGAAACTAACGAAGAACGCGAGTTTTACCTCACGCTGTCGGCAAAGAACCGCTACTAGTTCCGCGAGCTGAAACGACAAATGGATAGTGCGTTATACGAACGCACAATGACGTCCGAAATCACAAACAAGCTGATTGTCAAACGCAGCGGGGATTGTCAGCTCTGCGAGACAGCTATGTGCTTGAATTTTTGGACTCGCCTGAAAACCACAAGGAAAAGGACTTGCGGAAAGCAATCGTCGGCAATCTAAAAAATTTCATATTGGAGTTTGGCAAGGATTTTACGTTTGTTGATGACGAATGCCGCCTTCAGGTAGGCAATCGCGACTTCTTTATGGATTTGCTGTTCTTTAACCATGAACTTCATTGCCTTGTTGCGATTGAACTTAAAATCGGTGAGTTTGAGCCGGAACATCTCGGCAAAATGGAATTTTACCTTGAGGCACTCGACCGAGATGTTAGAAAAGCGGACGAGAATACGAGCGTTGGGCTTATCCTTTGTACGAAAAAGGACTCGGCAGTGGTTGAGTATTCGCTGAGCCGCATTCTATCTCCCGCGCTGATAGCGGACTACAACTTGCACTTGCCCAACAAAAAAATCTTGGAAAACAAACTGCGTGAGTTGGCAGAGCTCGCCGATGTTGAGGGCTTGGAAGACGATGACGGAGGTGCGGAGGTATGAAGTACGGAACGGCTTTAATTGGCGAAATTGCCGATATTCAAACGGGACCGTTCGGCAGCCAACTTCACAATAGCGATTATGTTGAAGTCGGTACACCTATCGTTACCGTTGAGCATTTGGGCGGTTATAAGATGACACGACAAAATCTACCTTGTATTACTGACGAAGATAAGGCGCGGCTATCGAAATATGTTCTAAAACGTGGCGACACGGTATTTAGTCGTGTCGGTTCAGTGGATAGGTGTTCATTTGTGGGCGTTGAAGAAGACGGTTGGCTGTTTTCAGGGCGTTGTCTGCGTGTTCGTGCAGACGAAAAGCGTGTTGATAGTAAGTTCCTATATTATTTTTTCAATATGGAAAATACAAAGGACTTAATCCGCAATCTTGCGGTGGGGACAACAATGCCGTCGCTGAACACGGCATTGTTGTCAAGCGTCCCTATCGACCTACCTCCGCTCCCTGTTCAGCGTGAAGTCGGAGCTACGCTTGCTGCCATCGACGCTAAGGTTGCCGCTAATACAGCGATAAATCATAATTTAGAGCAGACGGCGCGGGCGATTTTCAAGTCGTGGTTTGTGGAATTCGAGCCGTTCGGCGGAGAGCAACCCGCCGACTGGACACGTGGCAAAGCGGAGGATTTTTTCGACATCTCCATTGGCAAGACGCCGCCGCGCAAAGAACCGGAGTGGTTCACCAAAAATCTACAAGACATCGTTTGGGTGTCCATTTCCGATATGGGTAGCTGCGGTGTGTTCATTGCCGACAGTTCAGAATATCTGACCGCCGAAGCCGTTGAGCGTTTTAACGTGAAAATCGTTCCGAGCGGTACGGTGTTGCTCAGTTTCAAGCTGACAGTCGGGCGTGTTGCCATAGCAGACGGCGAATTAACCACGAATGAAGCAATCGCTCATTTCAAGCGTTCAGACAATATCGCCACCGAATATTTGTACTGCTACCTCAAAGACTTTGATTATCAGTCGCTTGGCAATACATCATCCATTGCTACGGCGGTAAACTCGAAAACCATAAAGGCGATGCCGTTCACTATGCCCGATAACGAAACTTTGAAACGCTTTCACTCGGCAACATCGTCAATGTTTGAGCAGATACGCGTTAACAGCGAAGATTCACGCCGACTTTCCGCTATACGCGACACACTCTTGCCGCGCCTAATGTCGGGTGAGTTATCCGTCAATGGTTAGCTCACCGCTCATCAGCCTTGGGAGTAAGTTGTCACGTAGGGTAGCGAGGTTTGCAGAATCCGCATTGTTCGCTTGTATCTGCAAAAACATCGGGCTGACGCTTTCCTCAAATTGCGAAAGAATGTCTTCTTGTGGCAAGAGTATCTCCAGTTCGTTGAGTACGGCTGTTGTCATACTCGGAACAGCAGAGCCGACGTTCATACCCGCCAAATCAAGGTCGCGAACGGTAAAATATGCGAACTTAGCCACGTTCGGGCGTGTCATTTTGGAATAGAACATCGTGTCTACTGTCCAAAACGGCTTGTTGACGTAAAGCACATTGTTTAGCGAGCCTTTGCGCGGTATCAGCACGGACTCACCATTGTAAAGCGCAGTATCAACATAGCGCATTATGCCGCCCGAACGTGGCTAAGTTCGCATATTTTACCGTTCAACGACAACCTTTCGGCTTTGATTTACAATCCCACATTCACTGACGGGGTGGACGCGGACATCGTGAACAAGTTAAAATATATTGTGAAGCTCGGCAACCTTGCGGCGCACAAAGGCAAGGGAATTAAGCGGAACGAGGCTGTTGTTTCGCTGTCAAATTTGTTCGATTTTATTGGCTTTATTGACTACTGCTATGGCGCGACATATGAGGAGCGGTCTTTCTCCGAGTCTGTTCTTCCCGCCGAAAAAGCAGTGTCTACTGCTGAAGTTGACCGTTTGAAGTCCGAACTGGACAACAAGTCAACTGAAAGAGAAAAACTGATAAAGCAAGTCAAAAGTTTGTCAGCTGAAATGGAGCAGTTAAAAGCGCGTAATACCGAGGCGCGGACGTTCTCTCAAAAGCTTATTAACGAGGACGAAACCCGCAAGACGTTCATTGATGTTGACCTGAAAGCGGCGGGTTGGGTTTTCGGCAAGAACTGCATTGAAGAGGTGGCGGTTGTCAGTATGCCTATTTCAAGTCACAATCCTAACGGCAATGGTCGAGTGGACTATGTTCTGTACGGCGACAACGGCAGGCCACTGGCGATAGTGGAGGCAAAACGCACTTCGCGAAGTGCAAAAGAGGGCAAGCAGCAAGCCAAGCAATATGCCAACTGCCTTGAGCGAATGACAGGGCAACGTCCGTTAATCTTCTATACAAACGGCTATGAAACTTGGTTCTGGGACGATTTTGATTATCCCGAACGGCAGGTTTATTCTGTGTTCGCAAAAGAGGATATGGAACGAATTATCGGTCGGCGTGACAGTCGGCGCGAGTTTGGGCAACTGGGCATTGACGAGATGATTACAAACCGCGACTATCAGAAGATAGCCATTCAGCGCGTCTGCAAAGACTTCTCTGATAAACGCCGAAAGGCTATACTCGTTATGGCGACAGGCACGGGTAAAACTCGCGTCGCCGCAAGTATTGTTGACGTTTTGTCGCGCCATAGGTGGGTTACAAACGTCCTTTTTCTTGCCGACCGTGTGGAACTCGTCAGCCAAGCAAAGGACGCGTTCAATAAAAGTTTGCCCAACCTCACGACTTGCAACCTGTTGAAATATACGGGTATCGAAAAGCCGACCGACCGCGCGGTCTTTTCAACGTACCAGACTATTATGAACGCTATTGATAAGATGAGGACAGAGGACGGGAAGAAGCTTTTTACTCCCGCTCACTTCGACCTTATTATTGTTGATAAGGCGCACAGGAGCATTTTTAGAAAATACCGCGCCATCTTCGAGTATTTCGACGCACTTGTCATCGGTTTGACCGCAACGCCGAAAACGGAGGTTGACAGGAATACCTATGACTTCTTTGAGATGGAAAATAATATGCCGACATACGCTTACGAGTATGACACGGCTGTCGCAGAGGAATTCTTATCGGATTATCACTGCATAGAAAAGACTTATAAAATCCCGATGGAGGGTATCCTTAAAAAGGAACTCACCCAAGAGGAGCAGTTGGCTCTTGACGATGTTTTTGAATCGGAAGAGGAAACGCCTGACTTTATTTCCGGTGAGGAAGTCAACAGGGTTTTCTTTAACGTGGACACTTGCCGCCACGTGATTCAAGACCTTATGAAAATGGGACTTAAGGTCGAGGGCGGCGACAGGCTCGGCAAAACCATAATCTTCGCCCGCAACCACAGACACGCCGAATTTATAGAACAGCAGTTTAATATCCTCTACCCGCAGTACAAGGGGAACTTTGCCCGTGTTATAGACTACAAGAGCGATGGCAGAGCCGAGGATTTGCTAAAGAATTTCAAGAAAAAGGGGTAATGTCATAAATAAGTTGACAACATTACCAATATGTGTTATAATTTATGTAACAAATAACGGAGGTAAGATATGGTTTACATAAATGCATTATGCCCACATTGCGGTAGCAATGATGTTGTTT
>BNUF01000139.1 GCA_025997155.1 Clostridia bacterium | reverse complement strand
ACATGTCCAAACAAAAACCCGCGAAAACACCGAAATTGACGGAAAGCGACTCTTCTTGGTGTGAGTTTTGGCATGAATTCCCTAAAAATGCGGACAAGAAGAGAGCGTTTGAGGCGTGGAAAAAAATCAATCCTAATCAGACTCTTTTTGACGCGATTATGGACGGGTTACGAAATCAAAAGCAATCCGAACAATGGACAAAAGACGGTGGGCAGTATATACCCAACGCGGCGACATGGTTAAACGGAGAACGCTGGAACGACAAGCCGACGGTAATAACGGCGGCAGATAAGCCAAAACAGCAACCCAAAGGCGAAAGTTTTTTTGACCGAATTATTGCCGAGGAAAAGGCAAGGTGTGGAGGATTGACTAATGACAACACTCGAAACAATGGAAATTATGAAAATAATCTCGAAATCTTATCCGAACGGCAACAAGATTGAAGACGAAGAAACAGTAAAGGTTTGGGCGGCAATGTTCGCGGAGGATGACGCGAATATCGTAAAAATGGCAGTAATAAAGCATATTGCCACGAGTAAGTGGACTCCTAGTATTGCCGAAATTCGCGATATAATGACGGAGATAAAACGACCTGATATTATCCCGCCTGATAAAGCGTGGGAAATTGTTAATAAATGGCTTATAGCTACAGGCGAGTTCGGCGACGACAATCCCTACTCTGACTTTCCCGTTATAATTGCCGAGGCGGTAGAATCAGCAGGCGGTAAGCGTAAGTTGTGGGCATTGCGTAGACAGCAGTATGGTTATAGTCCTAAAGCGGGACTTGACAGGTTGACGTTTATGCGGTTATACGAACCTAAGTATCAGCGAGAACGGCAAAATGCAACCCTACCGCAACAAATTCACAGAGGAATCGAACAGATTCAAACACAAATCGAAAACAGCGAATATATCAAATACGAACGAACAAAGATTGCCGTTGAGAAAGAAATCGAGGAGCGAAAACGCATGTTTTATTCCGACGTTGAACACCTGTTGACGGATTATAATTCGGTCGAAAGCCTTACGCTACAGGCGGGAGTTTGACTAAAATGGGTGAAATATATCAAGCCGACAAACTCGCCTACAAAGAGGGATTTTTCAAAGCTTGCCTTGATATGCTTAATCTTTTGCGGTATCACTCTATGGAGTTCAAACAACAAAGATACAACACAGACAGTTTTATAATTCTTTTGTCGGCGGTAGTGGCGAACAACGACTGTTTCGAGGAGTTGGGCGAGTTTTGCGATATCGTGACGGATTACAACGCCAAGGGCAAGCCGACGCGGATTGAGTTAAAGCCGAATAATCACAAGGAAAACGAAAGACGGGGTAAATCGTGACATACAAAATCACAATACCGTTTACGCTCCCTGGCACGAACCAGTACGTTGGGGAAAACCGCCGAAGCAAATACAAGGGCAATAAGACTAAGCGGGATATCGAAAGCAATCTAGCACTTATTATTAACAACGCGTTGCGGGGCGTAACGCTGAAAACGCCCGTGACGCTAGATTATCTGTGGGTTGAGAAGAATCGAAAGCGGGACAAGGATAATATAGCGTTCGCGCAGAAGTTCATACAGGACGCGCTTGTGAACACAGGTAAACTAAGTAATGACGGTTGGACGCAGATTGTGGGGTTTAGCCACAGGTTTGCGGTTGATAAGAAATACCCGCGTGTGGAAGTGGAGATTACGGAGGGTTTGGAATGAAGCGACTAGTAGTTAATCAGATAACGAGGCAGATTGTGTTGACCAACTTGAAAGATTTGGGATGCGGGAAATTCCAAAGCATAGGTAAAGCGGAAGACTACACCGACGAGGCAATAAGAGCCGTGTTTGAGTGGTTTATGTTGTATGTTAAGGAAACGGGCGATAAACCGTATCAAGTTGACTATGAGGGCATAGGTTACATTTTGGCTATGGTTAAAAAGAAGGATACGGCGGACGGCGAATAGAGAGGGGACAACAAAATGAATGAATTATGTGACGACGGAGTTAAAAAATTAGCGTATGCGGTAATAGCACAGGCTGTGAACGACTATAAAACCAAATACCGCTATTCCGCGAGAGAATTTATTGAACGCGGGGATTTGCTTGAGTGGTGGTTGTCGTTTTTTGTTGACGACCCTGCGGACAGCGTAAAAGCTATACGCGACAAAATGGCACGGCGGTATCCGAAATCGAAAAAACGAAATAATGAGACCGCGAATGCGGCGGGATAATCGGAGAGGGGAAAACAAAATGGATAACGTGAAAGTATTTGAAAACGCGGAATTTGGCAAGGTGCGGACGGTGGAAATTGACGGCGAGCCGTGGTTTGTCGGGAGAGACGTTGCGGAGATTTTGGGGTACAAAAACCCTAACGAGGCAGTACGCGAACATTGCAAAGGGGTGAGCGAAACACTCACCCCTACAAACGGCGGGAATCAAAGCGTTAAAATCATACAGGAACGTGACGTTTATCGTTTAGTAATGCGTTCCGCACTCCCGAAAGCAGAAGAGTTTGAAAATTGGGTAGTGGGTGAGGTTCTGCCCTCAATCCGCAAGCACGGAATGTACGCGACAAATGAATTACTTGACAATCCCGAGCATTTACTCGCCGTTACGCTGAAACTCGTTGACGAACGCAAGGCGCGGTTACGGGCGGAAACTGAAAAAGCGGAGCTCGAAAAGCAAGTTGAAAAGGACAAGCCCAAAGTGCTGTTTGCGGACGCGGTGGCGAGTTCGAGTACGACAATCCTAATCGGGGAGCTTGCGAAAATATTAAAGCAAAACGGCGTGGATATCGGGCAGAACAGGCTTTTTGAGTGGTTACGGGTACACGGGTATTTGATAAGCCGCAAGGGGACGGATTTCAATATGCCGACACAACGCGCTATGGAAATGGGGCTGTTTTGGATTAAAGAAACGAGCATTACTCATGCCGACGGACATACAACCGTGAGCAAAACCCCGAAGGTCACAGGACGCGGACAAACATATTTCGTTAATGTCTTCTTGAACAAAAATAATGAAATTGGCGTGGCAAGCTGAACAGGCGCAATAAACGCCCCGCCAGAGTAGAAGTTGGCGGGGCGGTCGGACGAACCCGAGGTAAACAAAAAAGCCAATCCCTAATGGGTGGCTTCTAAACGCAGATATTGCTTCAGCCCTTCTTGAAGAATTTGAGAAAACGGCGCGTTTGCTTTTTCGGCTTGTGTATTGAGCCAGTTGGGAATGGACACGGTTTTCTTGACTGCTCGTGAATCATGTTCTTTGCGATAAGCGTCTGTATCTGCAACTATAAAATTTACAAATTGCGGAGCGTCGGCGTTAAGCGTTCGTGAAGCAGACGGTATAATTTCTTTTTTGTTTTCAGCGTCCCAAAGCCACATTGAAGTCGCGTCTTCCGCCATTTTAAGCGCGTCGGCGAGTGATTTCCCACAAGTACAGCAACCGGGTAAATCGGGAACTTCTACACTGTATCCGTTACCTACGGGTATTAAAATAGCTGGGTAAACATATTTCATAAAATCAGCCCTTTCTAAAGTTTAATATTCAAAGCAAAGGGGTTATACTAACCCCGCCTTGCTTAATATTGATTTTGCGGTATACTCGTTGATTTCTGTATGGCGCGGTATTGGTATCTTGATTCCTTCCTTGTCGGGGTGTGTAGCCATATCATGACCGCCACCAGATTTTATACGCCAACCCGCTTTATTTAGTTTTTGTTCTAAATCTCGTTTCTTCATCGCCTTACCTCTTAAATATATTATATACGTATTTTTACGTATTGTAAAGCGTTTTTTGTAGATTTTTTAAAATATTTTTTCATACGTGTTATAATTATAGTGATACAAGAGTTATGACTATCGGAGGGGATTGAGTGAAAAGCCTGTACCATTTGAAACGTGAGATTGAATTTTTGGACGAGAAGATAGCGGAACTTGAAACGAAAACGACTAAAAGCACTAGCGTTATAACGGATATGCCAAAGGCGCGTGATAACGACGATAAACTTTGCGCGGACGTTGTGAAACTCGTTATGCTGAAAGAGCGGCGTTGCAAAAAGGAAGAGTTGCATAATCAGGAGCTGGTGCGTACACTCAACGCGCTGAAAGCGTTGGAAGATAGCCAACTATTTACAATATTCTATAACCGCCTTGTGGAGTTCAAGGACTGGCATGAAATAGCGGGGATTTTGGGCGGGAAGAATACGGATAGAGGCATTAAATCTACCTATTATCGAAATATAAAAAACTTGCAACTAATTGCAACTCAATGCAACTCAATGGAACTGTCAAGTATGATATAATGTAATTGTGAAAACATATGCACGACACACTCCTTTCGGTAAAGGGATTCCGCGAACGGTTACGCGGGGGATTTTTGTTTGTACATAAAAAGATAAGGCGGTGAACCTATGCCAAAAGGTATCAATAATAATTTAATACCGCACGACGAACGAAGCAAGAATGAAGCAAGAGAAAACGGAAAAAGGGCGGTGAGAAGTCGGGCGAGGTTCGCCGAAAGAAGAAGACGCAAAAGCAGATATTGCGACAAATCTTGGACGCGCCGCCGAACGTTCTGGCGTTGGGCGAGGAAGTCCATTTTTTCATACAAAATCTGGGGATAAGCCTTGAAGATATCGACAGCAACGAATATTTAAGTATGGTAATGTTATACAAAAGTTCGCTTGAAGATGTTAAATCGAGGGAGTATCTAGATAAGCTGATTGGTCGTCACCCTGAACTGAAAATCAAACTTGCGGAGCTGAAAATTAGGCAGGAGCAATGGGAGGCGGAGAAACGGCGGGAGACGGAAGAGGTCGGGAATGTTGCTGATATAATAAGACTAAACACGGTAACGCCCGTATCTGCGGGGTTTGTGGTTTAGTCTTATTTTTATGTAGGGTTAAGCGAGATACTATTTGTTATAAGGGGGAAAGTTATCAAGGTGAATTATAGAAAACCTTGCAAAAGTATGGCTGCTTACGCTCCTGCATATTCGGCGGGGAAGACGTGAATGAAAGTGGCGGTTATCGGGTCGAGGGGATTAGCTGTTGAAGATTTAGGAGTTTATCTTCCAAAGGAAACAAATGAAGTAGTTTCGGGCGGGACGCGCGGTATTGATTCTTGCGCGATGGCTTACGCACTCAAAAACAATATCAATCTGACAGAGTTTTTGCCAGAGTATGAGAAGTACGGGCGTCTTGCTCCGTTAAAACGAAATGTCACCATAACTGAGTACAGCGATTTAGTGCTTGCCTTTTGGGACGGAGAAAGCCACGGTACGAAATTTGTTATCGACACTTGTAAGAAAAACAGAGTTCCGATAAGAATTTTCAAGGTAAAGGAATAATCATCAGGAGGAATTTTATGGCTATGGTAATATGTGTATCAAATCAAAAGGGCGGTGTGGCTAAGTCTGTAACCTGTGTGAATTTGGGTATCGGGCTTGCGCGGCACGGCAAAAAGGTATTGATTATCGACACGGACGCACAAGCGTCGCTTACAATAAGTTTAGGTTGGCAGCAGCCCGACACACTCCCCGTCACGATAACAACGATAATGCGGAAAATTATCGAGGACGAGCCCGTGTCAGCGCAAGAGGGGATTTTGAGCCACGCCGAGGGCGTTGACGTTATGCCCGCTTGCATTGACCTTTCGGGGATTGAAATCTCGCTTGCGAACGTAATCATCCGCGAAACGATTTTACGGCAATATGTGGATATTGTGCGTGAACATTATGACTATGTACTGTTAGATACTTCGCCGTCATTAGGTATGATTAGCATAAACGCACTTGCCTCCGCAGACAAAGTGTTGATACCTGTACAGGCGCAGTATCTGCCAGTTAAGGGACTCGAACTCCTTATGCAAAGTATAGCAAAAATCCGCAGACAAATCAACCCGAAATTATCAATCCTTGGAATTTTGATGACAATGGTTGACAGTCGAACTAATTACGCAAAAGAGATAAGCACACTCTTGAAAAACGCTTATGCGGATAAATTACACATATTTGAAAATGACATACAGTTTTCGGTTCGAGCCGCCGAAATCAGCACGGAGGGCAAAAGCATTTTCGCCCACGACCCGAAAGGCAAAGTGGCGCAAGCATACGAAGCCTTGACACAGGAGGTGCTTGCTGATGAGTAATGGTATAAAGAACCTTAATCTAAAACCATATGACGATATTTTCAACACCGAAGAAAGCCGAGCGGATATGGCGCGAGAGAAAATTGTTGAGGTGGCTGTTGGCGAATTACACACATTCGCCAATCACCCCTTCAAAATACTTGACGATGACGCTATGCAGAACATTGTTGAGAGCGTTCGGCAGTACGGCGTACTCGTTCCCGCGATATAGTCGAGGCTATTGAAATTTGTGAGCAAATGTAGTAAGATATAGATATGTCATATTCCTTAGATTTAAGAGAAAAAGCAATAGCCGCTTTGAAAAAAGGTTATTTAAAAAGTGAAGTAAACG